>NZ_JBITFB010000009.1:0-284262 GCF_044455625.1 Kitasatospora sp. NPDC051164
CGATGCGGTCGCCCTCGACGGCCAGCCGGTTGCCCTCGACGACGCCGCCGGGCAGGACCAGGCGGGCGCCGGCCAGGGCAGTACGGTCACGGTCCGCGGTGGTCACGCGGTCACCTCCATGGAGAGCAGCAGATCCCAGGCGAGCAGGCCCGCGCCCAGGGACGCTGCGGTGTCTTTGAGCATGGCGGGTACGACCTTCGGGGGCATCTGGAAGGTCAGGCGCTCGGTGACCGCCGTGCGCAGCGGACCGAAGAGGGTGTCGCCGGCCTCGGCCAGCCCGCCGCCGACGATCACCGTGGACGGGTCGAGCAGGCTCTGGGCGAGGACGATGCCGTCCGCCAGGGCGTCGACGGCCCGCTGCCAGACTGCGCGGGCGCGGTCGTCCCCGGCGTCCACCGCGGCGGCGCAGGATGCCGCGTCGGCGTCGGGGTCGCCGCTGGCCTCGGCCCAGGCGCGGGAGACGGCGGAGGCGGAGGCCAGCGTCTCCAGGCAGCCGCGGGCGCCGCAGCCGCACTGCGGTCCGCCCGGGCGGACCACGACGTGGCCGATCTCGCCGCCGTAGCCGTGTGCGCCCGCCTCGATACGGCCGCCGATGCCGATGGCGCCGGCGATGCCGGTGCCGAGGGCGATGAACAGGAAGCGGTCGACGCCCCGGCCGGCGCCGATCCGGCCCTCGGCCAGGCCGCCCGAACGCACGTCATGGCCGAGGGCCACCGGCATCGCGGTGCCGTCGGGGCCGGCCAGGCGCTCGCCGAGGAGTCCCCGCAGGGGCAGGTCCCGCCAGCCGAGGTTGGCGGAGAAGACCGCGATCCCGTTCTTCTCGTCGATCGTGCCCGGGACGGCCACGCCGGCCGCGAGCGGGGCGACGCCGAAGCGGCTGCGCCCCTCGGCCGCCAGGTCGGTGGCGAAGTCGAGGATGGCGGCGACGACGGCGTCCGTGCCGTGCTCCCGCCCGGTCGGTCGGCGTGCCTCGAACAGCACGGAGCCGTCCTGGGCGAGCAGCGCGGCCTTCATGCCGGTGCCGCCTACATCGAGTGCGATGACGTGCTTCACGGAGGACAGTTTCCCTTGGTGGGCAGAAGAGGTCTAGTCCAGTTGTCGGATTGGTCTGGTCCATACTGGGTGAGCTTTGTCGCAGCCGTGGGGGTCTGCGGGGCTTTGGGCGGGGCGTACGAGGGGTGTCCGGACGGTTGTCCGGGGGTGAATCGGGCGCTGGTGTTGCGCATCGTGCAACGACTCCGGGCACTTCGGTAACTACTGGTGCGGGGCGGCCCAGTGGTGTGGACCAGTGGTCGGCGGGTTTGGCAGTGTGGCGCCTCCCCCCTGCCGGATTCCCTCGTTCCGGCGGCAGTTCTTCCCCCTAAGGCGGTACCCGCGTTGAACAGGCGCGTCCACGTTCCCCCCCGTGTGCTCGGCAGTGTGCTGGCCGGAGCCCTGGCACTCACCGCAGTCGGCGCGTGCAGCGGGCAGGACCAGGGGACCGTCACCCTCAAGCTGGTCGCCGCGGACTACGGGGAGAGCCAGGAGACCAACTCCAAGCACTACTGGGACGGGGTCGCCAAGGCCTTCGAGGCCGCCAACCCCGGGATCAAGGTCAGTGTCGAGGTCGACAGCTGGACCGAGATCGGCAAGAAGGTCGAGGACATGATCGCGGCCGGGAAGTCGCCGGACCTGCTGCAGACCGGCGGCTTCGCCGACCAGGTCGCGGCGGGCCGGCTGTACCCGGCGTCCGACGTGCTCTCGATGGACACCCAGGTCGACCTCCTGGACACCTTCGCGCACGCCGGGCAGGTGCTCGGAATCCAGTACGGGATCCCGTTCGTGTCCTCGTCGCGGGTGCTCTTCTACAACAAGGCGATGTTCCGGCAGGCGGGGATCGCGCAGCCGCCCGCCACCTGGAGCGAGCTGAAGCAGGACGCGGAGAAGATCAAGGCCAAGGTGCCGGGGGTGACCCCGTACGGGCTTCCGCTGGGGCCGGAGGAGGCGCCGGCGGAGTCCATGCTGTGGACGCTGAGCGGTGGCGGGAGCATCTCCGACGACGTGGGCAACTACACCATCGACAGCGCCCAGAACCAGGCGACGTTCGGCTGGCTGAAGAGCAACCTGGTGAGCACCGGGCTGACGTACCCGGACCCGGGGAAGATGAACCGCACCCCGGTGTTCCAGGACTTCGCGGCCGGGAAGGTCGCGATGCTGAACGGGCATCCGACGCTGCTGCGGATGGCGACCACCGGGAACATCGAGTTCGGGACGGCGCCGATCCCGAAGAAGGACGGCGTGGGGCGGACCGGGAGCCTCGGGGTCGCGGACTGGATGATGGCGTTCAAGGCGAACGGGCACAAGAACGAGATCAAGAAGTTCCTGTCGTTCGTCTACACCAAGGACAACCAGCTGAAGTTCGACGAGCAGTACAACCTGCTGCCGGTCACCCAGGACGCCTTCGACCAGATGTCGACGGACCCGAAGCACACGGACCTCAAGCAGTTCGCGGTCGGGCTGACCAACGCGAGCTTCTACCCGTTCGGGGACCCGGCGTGGGGCGAGGTCAGCAACCGGATCAAGGCGGGGATCGGGCAGGCCGCGACGGGGGACCCGAAGGTGGTGCTCGGGGGGCTGCAGGACGCGGCGGTGCAGGAGGCGGCGCGGGTCCGCAAGTAGACCGTACGGAGGGCCCGGCCGGTGAGGCCCGGCCCCGGGGGTTCCCGGGCCGGGCCTCGACGTGTCTTCATGCAGAAGAGCCGCTCAGGGGAGCGTGATCGCGTAGGCCTTGCGGAGGGTCTCGTGGACCGTCCACGTGGTGCGGTCGCCCTCCCGCAGGACCGCGCAGTCGCCGGGGCCGACCTCCAGGGTCGGGCCGCCCTCGATCTCGATGGTGGCCCGGCCGCTGAGCACCACGAACATCTCGTCGGCCTCGACGTCGGTGACCACGCCGGGGGTGATCTGCCAGATGCCGCGCAGCTGACGGCCGTCGGCGGACTCGGCGAGGACCCTGCCGGTGACCTCGGGAGCGCCGGAGACGATCTGGGACGGGTCGAGCGGGTCGGGTTCGAGGTCGGCGGCGGGGATGTGCAGGGCGAAGCTGGGCGTGGTCATGGGGCGACGTTAGCGGCGGCGGGGGAGCGGTGGGGCGAGCAGTGTGTGTCGGGGTCGCGCGGGAGAATGACACTCCGTAGTGGCGGGCTCAGGCGTGTGGAGGTGGGTGCGGTGGGCGAGCTGAGTGCGCGGGACCGGGCGGTGCTGGCGCTGGAGGGGCGGCAGTGGCGGACGGCGGGCGCCAAGGAGCGGGCGATCCGCGAGGAGCTGGGCCTCTCCTCCACGCGGTACTACCAACTGCTGAACGCGCTGCTGGACCGGGAGGAGGCGCTGGCGCACGCGCCGGTGCTGGTGAACCGGCTGCGGCGGGTGCGGGCCGCCCGGAGGGAGGCGCGCTGAGCCGGGCGTTCCGCGCCGGGGCCGGGGGTATGTGCCCCGGTATGGGATTCGGTTTGGGATTCGAAGAGACGTGGGCGCCGGGCACCGAGGCCGGACGGGAGGGCGTGCGGGCGATCCTGCGGGCGCCCCGGGAGGCGGTGATCGGGCTGGACTTCGACGGGACGCTGGCGCCGATCGTCGCGGACCCGAGCCGGGCCAGGGCGCACCCGGGCGTGGCGGGGGCGCTGCGGGTGCTGGCGTCGTCGGTGCGGTCCGTGGTGGTGGTGACGGGGCGGCCGGCGCTGTTGGCGGTGGAGTACGGCGGGCTGGCCGGGGTGCCGGGGGTCGTGGTGCTGGGGCACTACGGGGCCGAGCGGTGGGAGGACGGCGAGGTGACGGCGCCGGAGGTGCACCCGGGGGTGGCGGGGGTGCGGGAGGTGTTGCCGGGCGTGCTGGCGCGGGCCGGGGCGCCGGCGGGGACGGGCGTGGAGGACAAAGGGCGCTCGGTGGCGGTGCACACGCGGCGGACGGCGGCGCCCGAGGAGGCGCTGGAGCTGCTGCGTGCGCCGGTGGGGGAGCTGGCGGCCGAGTACGGACTGGTGGTGGAGCCCGGGCGGCTGGTGCTGGAGCTGCGGCCGCCGGGGGTGGACAAGGGGGCGGCGCTGACCGGGTTCCTGCGGGAGCGGGGGGCCCGTTCGGTGCTGTACGCGGGGGACGACCTGGGGGACGTGGCGGCCTTCGCGGCGGTGGAGAAGCTGCGGGGCGAGGGCGTGGCCGGGCTGCTGGTGTGCAGCGGGGCGGTGGGGGACGCGCCGGTGCGCGAACTCGCCGACCGGGCGGACCTGGTGGTCCCGGGCCCGGCCGGCGTGGTGGCGCTGCTGGAATCGCTGGGGGAGGCGCTTACAGCGCGTTGAGCTGGTCGAGGAACCACTGCTGCGGGGGGAGTGCGGTGGCCGCCGCCGCGAGGCGCTTGGTGCGGTCGGCGCGCTCCTCCTCGGGCATGGTGAGGGCGGCGTGCAGGGCGTCGGCGGTGGCGATGACGTCGTACGGGTTGACCGTCAGGGCGTCGTCGGCGAGCTCCGCGTGGGCGCCCGCCTCCCGGGAGAGGACCAGGGCACAGCCGTGGTCGGAGACCACCGGGACTTCCTTGGCCACCAGGTTCATGCCGTCCCGGATGGGGTTGACCAGGGCCACGTCGGCCAGGCGGTAGGCGGCGAGGGAGCGCGGGAAGTCGTCGTTGACGTGCAGGATCAGCGGCTGCCAGGCGGGGGTGGCGAACTCGTCGTTGATCTCTTCCGCGAGGTCCTGGACGGCGGCCGTGTAGTTCCGGTACTCGGCCAGGTCGGTCCGGGACGGGTAGGCGAACGCGATGTGGACCACCCGGTCGTGCCACTCGGGGCGGGTGCGGAGCAGGTGCCGGTAGGCCTGGAGGCCGCGGACGATGTTCTTGCTCAGCTCGGTGCGGTCGACCCGGACGATGGTGCGGCGGTCGCCGACGGCTTCGCGCAGGGCGGCGAGGCGTTCGTCGACGTCGGGGCGGTGCGAGCGTTCGCGCAGGAAGTCGGCGTCGGCGCCGAGGGCGTGCACGCCGAGGCGGGTGGTGCGGCCGTCGAGGGTGACGGTGAGTGCCTCGTGGTCGACGGTGGCATCGAGGAGGTCCGCGCAGCAGGCGGCGAAGGCGCGGGCCCAGCGCTCGGTGAGGAAGCCGGCCCGGTCGGCGCCCAGGATGCCGGTGAGGACGGCGCGGGCGACGTCGTCGGGGAGCAGCCGGTAGTACTCGGGCGGGGCCCAGGGGGTGTGCGAGAAGTGGCCGATCCGCAGGTCGGGGCGGGCTGCGCGGAGCAGGGCCGGGGTGAGGGAGAGGTGGTAGTCCTGGACCAGGACCGCGGCGTTCGGGGCGGCTTCGGCCGCCAGGGCCTCGGCGAAGGCGGCGTTGTAGGCCCGGTAGGCGGCCCATTCGGTGCGGAAGGCGGCGTCGAAGGAGGGCGCGGTGGGGGTCGCGTAGAGCAGGTGGTGGACGAACCAGAGGGTGGAGTTGGCGACGCCGTTGTAGGCGCGGGCGAAGGTCTCGGGGTCGATGGCCAGCATCCGGACGGCCTGCCCGCCGACGTCGTGGCCGGCCAGGTCGAGGCGGCCGCGGGGGGCTTGCTCGGCGGCTCTGCGGTCCGCCTCCCCCAGGGCGGCGCAGACCCAGACCGCGTTCGGGTCGTCGATCGCGGAGAGGCCGGAGACCAGGCCCCCGCCGCCGCGCCGCAGGGTCAGCGTGCCGTCGTCGGCGGTGCTGAACGACACCGGTCCCCGGTTGGATGCCACCAGGACGGGGGCGGTGCCGGTCGCACTCGAACGTTCGGTCGTGAGATCGCCCATGGTTGGCATGTTGCCGTGGGTCAGGCGCGGCAAACCCGGGTCCCGTCCTCAGTTCCCCCGGGGCCGCCCTCGGTCAGTGGCGGATCGCGTATTCGGGGACGGTGTGCATCGGGGGGCGCTCCAGGGCGGTCACCGGGTGGGTGTGGGCAGTGAAGGCGCGGGTCTGCGGGTCGCGGGTGAACTGGGTGAGCTGCGGGAGGAGGAGGTCGGCGGAGGCCTTGAGCCGGTGGGCGCGGTCGAGGCGTTCGAGGGCGGTGCGGTAGATGGTGGCGGCCATCCGGCCGAGGGCCTGGCCGTCCTGGTGGCGGTGGTGCCGGACGCCGACGTCCACCTGGGCCAGGGCGTCCAGGCCTACCAGCTCCAACGCGTCGACCAGCAGGCCGAGTTCGACGCCGTAACCGGTGGGGAAGGGCAGTCGTTCGAGCAGGGAGCGGCGGGCCGCGTACTCGCCGCCGAGGGGCTGGACGAAACCGGCGAGTTCCGGCCAGTGGAGGTTGAGCAGGGGGCGGGCGACGAGTTCGGTGACGCGGCCGCCGCCGGCCGGGACGACGGCACCGGATTCCGTCTCGAGAGGACGGTCGTACATGGCCTTGACCAGCTGGATGGACTCGTCGGTCAGCAGGGGGCCGACGATGCCGGAGACGAAGGCCGGGTCGAACTCGCGCAGGTCGGCGTCCACGAAGCAGACGATGTCGCCGCGGGTGACCAGCAGCGAGCGCCAGAGCACCTCGCCCTTGCCGGCGGCGGCGGGCAGCCGGGGCAGGATGGCGTCGCGGTGCTCGACCCGGGCGCCGGCCTCGGCGGCGACGGCGGCGGTGGCGTCGGAGGAGCCGGAGTCGACCACGACGAGTTCGTCGACGAGCGGGAGGCGTTCCATCAGCTCGCGGCGGACGGTGCGGACGATGTCGCCGACGGTGGCCTCCTCGTCCAGGGCGGGGAGGACGACGCTGACCGTGCGCCCGGTGCGTTCCTTGGCCGCGAGGAGGGTGCGCACCGGCCGGTCGGCCGCGCTCCAGGAGCGGCGGCGCAGCCAGGACGCCGCCTGCGGAAGCAGCTCGGGAGTCGGTTCGGCGGGCACGGAAGTCTCCTCGGCGGGTGGGGTGGGACGGCTCATCTCGCGTGGCGGACGGTCCCGTTCAGGATTGACGCCTTCGGATACAGTCTTCGTACAGCGGCCGGACCTTCGCACGCCGGGGTCGCCGCTGAGTACCACCACAATTTCACAAGCTCATCCAGAGGGACTGAGGGAACGGCCCGTTGACGTCCCGGCAACCTTCTCGCGCGGCTGTTCTCGACAGGCCCCGGCGGGACAGGTGCCAATTCCGGCCTGTGGCGCGTCCGCGCCGCGGGGAAGATGAGGAGAGAGGCCTCGCCATCATGGCTATCGACACTGTCGCACCTGTTTCCGTGGACCTCGGCCCCGCCGTCGCGCTGTCCTGTCGGGAGTGCGGCACCCGATTCCCGCTCGGTCCCGACTTCGCGTGCCTGGAGTGCTTCGGCCCGCTGGAGATCGCCTACGAATTCGGCAGCGAGGGCGCCGAGGAGCTGCGCAAGCGGATCGAGGCCGGTCCGGCGTCCGTCTGGCGCTACGCGCCGCTGCTGCCGGTGCCGGCCGACGTGGCTTCCAAGCCCAACCTGAACCCGGGCTGGACCCCGCTGGTGAAGGCGGACAACCTGGGCCGGGAGCTCGGCTTCACCGCCCAGCTGCACATCAAGGACGACTCCGGGAACCCGACGCACTCCTTCAAGGACCGCGTGGTGGCCTGCGCCATCGAGGCCGCGCGGGCGTTCGGCTACACGACGCTGTCCTGCTCTTCCACCGGCAACCTGGCCGGCGCGGTGGGCGCGGCGGCCGCCCGGGCCGGGTTCCGGTCCTGCGTGTTCATCCCGCACGACCTGGAGCAGGGCAAGGTCGTCATGGCCGGGGTGTACGGCGGCGAGCTGGTCGGCATCGAGGGCAACTACGACGACGTGAACCGCTTCTGCTCGGAGCTGATCGGCGACCCGGCCGGCGAGGGCTGGGGCTTCGTCAACGTCAACCTGCGGCCGTACTACGGCGAGGGCTCCAAGACGCTGGCGTTCGAGATCTGCGAGCAGCTCGGCTGGCGGCTGCCGGAGCAGATCGTGATCCCGATCGCCTCGGGCTCGCAGCTGACGAAGATCGACAAGGGGCTGCAGGAGCTGATCAAGCTCGGCCTGGTCGAGGACCGGCCGTACCGGATCTTCGGCGCCCAGGCGGAGGGCTGCTCGCCGGTGTCGGCCGCCTTCAAGGCCGGCCGGGACGTGATCAAGCCGGTCAAGCCGGACACCATCGCCAAGTCGCTGGCGATCGGCAACCCGGCCGACGGCCCGTACGTGCTGGACATCGCCCGCCGGACGGGCGGCGCGGTGGAGGACGTCACGGATGCCGAGGTCGTGGCGGCGATCCGGCTGCTGGCGCGGACCGAGGGAATCTTCGCCGAGACCGCGGGCGGGGTGACCGTCGGCGTGCTGAAGAAGCTGGTCGAGACCGGACAGCTGGATCCGGCCAAGGAGACCGTCGCGATCAACACCGGCGACGGCCTGAAGACCCTGGACGCCGTCTCCGACGCCGGGATGACCGCCGTCATCCGCCCGACGCTGGACTCCTTCCGCGCCGCCGGCCTCGTGTCCGCCTGAACCACCTCCGCCCCGTGAGGCCCCACCCGCAAGGAGAGCCATGAGCGCCAACGTCCGCATCCCCACCATCCTGCGCACCTACACCGGCGGCGCCGCCGAGGTGACCGCCGAGGGCGTCACCCTGGCCGAGGTCATCGCCGACCTGGAGCAGAACCACGCGGGCATCTCCGCCCGCATCCTGGACGACGCCGGCAAGCTGCGCCGTTTCGTCAACGTCTACGTGAACGACGACGACGTGCGCTTCGCCGAGGGCCTGGCGACCGAGATCAAGGACGGCGCCAGCGTCTCGATCATCCCGGCGGTGGCCGGCGGCTGCTGAGCCGTGACGCCGGCTATTCGGCCGCCCGCCCGTACGGAATTCCGCTTTCCGTATGCGCGGGCGGCCGGTTGCATTCCGGCTGGAATATTTCCGAGTCGAGTCGGAGTAGAGTGTCGCTCGGCTGGGAACAGGGGTTCCCTTGCGGCCACCCGCGGTGTTCCGCCGGGGCGGCGTCCGGCCGGTGAGACCGGCTCGTGAAACATGTCAGGCGGATGTCAGAATTGCCGCGGGCATTTGGGTAATTCGTCCGCTATGTCCGGCGTTAAATGCCGAGATTTTCCCGATTCAGCCCGTGCTGTCCCTTGACGCTTCAGCGGAATTACCGGCGGCTGACCCTGTTGCAGAGGGCGTCGGTCCGGATACATTCAGCGGCGGTCGACGCAATCACCCGCTCACCGGAGGCCGTTGGGCGTCCCGTGCGGAGGGTTGCGGCGTGCACGGCTGCGCCCAGGGGGGGTTCCCCGGGCCGGCCTTCAAACCAATCCGGGCCCGCGACCTGCGGGCACGTGAAGGGCCAGCACAGCACTAGGGGAGTTCGGAATGGCTCAGGGCACCGTCAAGTGGTTCAACGCGGAGAAGGGCTACGGCTTCATCGCGGTCGACGGTGGTGCGGACGTCTTCGTCCACTACAGCGCGATCCAGATGGACGGCTACCGCACCCTCGAGGAGGGCCAGCGGGTCGAGTTCGAGATCTCTCAGGGACAGAAGGGCCCGCAGGCGGACATGGTCCGCGCCGCGGTCTGACCCCTTCCGACCCCAGGAGCTCGGCGCGGCCCTACGGCTGGTGACCACTCGCTTCTCGACGGGCCCGTGCGACACGCGTCGTGCGGGCCCGGCGGCGTCCCCGGGCGCCCCCGGCGACGGCTCGCGGGTTGCCGATTGGGCTTGCACTCGACCACCGTGAGTGCTAATCATTGGCGTTAGCACTCACAGCGTGAGAGTGACAGCGGACCGGGTCGGTGAGGCCCCCGGGAGCGGTAGGGGAAAAGACCCCCGCACACCAGGGCCGTCCGTCGCGGGCACCCCTTGGTCCGAGCAGTCGACCGTGTCCCGGAGGACCACTTCTGATGGCCAAGATCATCGCCTTTGATGAGGAAGCTCGCCGCGGCCTTGAGCGTGGCATGAACCAGCTCGCCGACGCCGTGAAGGTCACGCTCGGCCCCAAGGGCCGCAACGTCGTGCTGGAGAAGAAGTGGGGCGCCCCCACGATCACCAACGACGGTGTCTCCATCGCCAAGGAGATCGAGCTCGAGGACCCGTACGAGAAGATCGGTGCGGAGCTCGTCAAGGAGGTCGCCAAGAAGACGGACGACGTCGCGGGTGACGGCACCACCACCGCCACCGTGCTCGCCCAGGCGCTCGTCCGCGAGGGTCTGCGCAACGTCGCCGCCGGCGCCAACCCGATGGCCCTGAAGCGCGGTATCGAGAAGGCCGTCGCCGCCGTCTCCGACCAGCTGCTGGCCCAGGCCAAGGACGTGGAGACCAAGGAGCAGATCGCCTCCACCGCCTCCATCTCGGCCGCCGACACCCAGATCGGCGAGCTCATCGCCGAGGCCATGGACAAGGTCGGCAAGGAAGGCGTCATCACCGTCGAGGAGAGCAACACCTTCGGTCTGGAGCTCGAGCTCACCGAGGGCATGCGCTTCGACAAGGGCTACATCTCCGCCTACTTCGCCACCGACCTGGAGCGCATGGAGGCGACGTTCGAGGACCCGTACATCCTCATCGCCAACTCCAAGATCGGCTCGGTCAAGGACCTGCTCCCGCTGCTGGAGAAGGTCATGCAGAGCGGCAAGCCGCTCGTCATCATCGCCGAGGACGTCGAGGGCGAGGCCCTGTCGACCCTGGTCGTGAACAAGATCCGCGGCACCTTCAAGTCCGTCGCCGTCAAGGCCCCGGGCTTCGGCGACCGCCGCAAGGCCATGCTCGGCGACATCGCCATCCTCACCGGTGGCACCGTGATCTCCGAGGAGGTCGGCCTCAAGCTGGAGAACGCCGGCATCGACCTGCTGGGCACCGCCCGCAAGGTGGTCATCACCAAGGACGAGACCACCATCGTCGACGGTGGCGGCGACAGCGAGCAGGTCGCGGGCCGCGTGAACCAGATCCGCGCCGAGATCGAGAACAGCGACTCGGACTACGACCGCGAGAAGCTCCAGGAGCGCCTCGCCAAGCTGGCCGGCGGCGTGGCCGTCATCAAGGCCGGCGCGGCCACCGAGGTGGAGCTCAAGGAGCGCAAGCACCGCATCGAGGACGCCGTCCGCAACGCCAAGGCCGCCGTCGAGGAGGGCATCGTCGCCGGTGGCGGCGTCGCGCTGCTGCAGGCCGGTGTCGCCTTCGACAAGCTGGAGCTGGAGGGCGACGAGGCCACCGGTGCCAACATCGTCAAGGTCGCGCTTGAGGCCCCGATCAAGCAGATCGCGACCAACGCCGGCCTCGAGGGTGGTGTCGTGGTGGAGAAGGTGCGCAACCTCCCCGCCGGCCACGGCCTGAACGCCGCCACCAACACCTACGTCGACCTGATCGCCGAGGGCATCATCGACCCGGCCAAGGTCACCCGTTCCGCGCTGCAGAACGCCGCCTCCATCGCGGCGCTGTTCCTCACCACCGAGGCCGTCATCGCCGACAAGCCGGAGAAGGCCGCCGCGGCCGCCGGCGGCGGCATGCCGGGCGGTGACATGGACTTCTGATCCTGATCGCTTTCGATCGGATCGGTTGATTCCTCGTCCGCGTGGGCGGTTCCCTTCGGGGGGCCGCCCACGCGGCGTTTCGGCGTTCCCACGTTTCCACGGAGAATGGACGGATGGCTTCCGACGACATCGAGACCGCCCTGCACAACGCCCGGGCCCTGATCCTGGCCGACCTCACTGCACGGGACGTGGCGGACGCCGCCGTCGTCTCGCTGGTGGAGCAGGCCGTCACCCACCGCCGCTGGTGGCTGGATCAATGGCCGGACGGCACCGATTACGTGCTCGGGCTGGTCGCCCAGGACGTCCAGGACGCGCTGCTGGAGGCGTACGGCCGGTGGCCGCTGTGCGACGCCTGCGCGGCCGACGGCGACCCGCACGCGCTGAGCGTGGAGCCCGAGCTGGGGCCCGAGCCGCACTGGGTGTGCGGCAAGCAGGGCGCGGTGGTGGCGCCGGTGGGGGAGCTGGCCTAGCCCTCCAGCTGCCGGAGTTCTGCGGTGAGGTTGCTGCGGGCGGCGGTGCCGAGGCGCCCGCGGGCGGCGGGGGTGCGGTAGAGGGCCGGGAGCGCCAGGAGCCGGCGCAGGACGGCGGCCCGGCCGGTGCGGAAGTCCGGCTCGGGGACGAAGGCGTACTCCTCCCGGACGGCGGCCGCGTAGGCGGCGTAGGCCTCGGGGGTGCCGCCGAGGACGGCGAGGTCCGCGTCGCAGAGCACCTCGCCGTCGCGGTCGCCGGGGGCCGGGTCGTGGCCGATGGTGAGCAGGACCAGTCGTTCGACCTCGGTGACACGCGCGGCGGGCAGGCCGGCGGCGGTCAGCGCGCGGACGGCGAGGGCGGCGCTGCGCTCCTCGTTCTCGGTGCGGTCGGGCCGGTAGACGGCGTCGTGGAACCAGGCGGCGAGCCGCACTGCGTCGGGGTCGGCGGCGTGCCCGGCGAGCTCGTCGACGTGGCGCAGGACCGCGCGCAGGTGTTCGGTGGTGTGGTAGCGGCGGCGCGGGTCCGACCAGCGGCGCAGCAGTTCCCGGCCGTACGGTTCGGGGTCGTCGGTGGTGCCGCAGCGGTGCAGCAGGGCGGTCCAGGCGGTGAGCAGGTCCTCGGTCGGCATGGGGCACATTGTGTCGGGCCGTTCCGGTGGACGGGATGTGCCGGTTGACGATATATGTAGACGTATGACAGAACGCTCCATGCAGGAGCCGACGCTGCTTCTGCTCACCGCGCTGGCCGACGCCCCGAGGCACGGCTACGCGCTCATCCAGGAGATCGCCGCGATCTCGGACGGCCGGGTCAAGATGCGCACCGGCACTCTCTACGGCGCACTCGACCGGCTGCTGGGCCAGGGCCTCATCGAGGTCGCCGCCGAGGAAGTGGTGGACGGCCGCGCCCGGCGCAGCTACGCGCTGACCGACGCCGGCCGGGGTGCCCTCGCCGCCGAGGCCGGGCGCCTGCGAGCGGTCGCCACCGAGGCTGAACGCCGACTGACGAAGATCCGGTCGATGCTGCCGGGGAAGGCCGGGTCGCAGGGGCGGCCCGCCGCGGGGGGAGGACTCTCATGACCATGCCGGTGATCGGTCCCGCGCCCTCGGCGGCGCTGCGGGCCGCGCTGCAGCTCTACCCGGCGCAGTACCGCCGTGACCGCGGTGAGGAACTGGCCGAGGTGTTCGCCGACACGGCGGCCGCGGGCGGTCGCACGGCGGTCGCCCGGGAGGTACTCGGCCTGGCGGCGTACGGGCTGCGGGTACGGCTCGGGCTGACCGGCGGTTCGGCGGCCGGCCGGTTGCTCGCGCTGGTGGCGCCGATGATCGCCGGTGCGGTGGTCGGGGCCACCATGGTGCCCTGGTTGGCCACCCTGGAACGGACCACCAGTTGGCTGGCCTGGGACGACTCGTTCGGCAACCACGTCCGGGCCTTCGGCCCGCCGGTGGCCGCGCTGCTGCTCGGGGTGGCGGCCCTGCTGGGGCGCTGGACGGCCGTTCGGGTCACCGCGCTGCTCCTGGGCGCCGTCGGGCTGTACGACCTGGGCGGCGCCGCCTGGCGGACGTCCGGTCTCGACGCCTGGTGGGTCGGCTATGTCGGGATGGCCTCGCTGCCGTTCGTGGTGGCCGCGCTGCTGCTGGTCGCCGCGCCGACCGACCTGCTGCCCCGGCCGAACCTGCGGACCGCCGCTCTGGTGCTGGCCTCGATGGCCGCAGGCGGGCTGCTGGAGGCGGTTCAGAACTGGGATGACACGACCTTCCCGCTGGACCGTCAGTGGTTCGTGGTGATGCTGATCGCCCCCGTGCTGCTGACCTTCGCCGGGTTGCGCGGGCGGATGGGGCCGGCGGCGGTGGGGCTGGCGGTGCTGGTGCTGACCGGGCCCGGCAGCCTGTTCAACATCTGGCGGGGGTCCGGCGGGATGTCGCACCTGCTGCCGGTAGCGGTGCCGGTGGTGGCCCTGCTGGTGTTGGTGGCGGTGGCGGAGCACCGTTTCGGCCGGCGGGGAGCCGACGGGATGCTGCCGGGGCGGGTGTGACGGGCGCCCCCGGCCCGGCGTGACCGGAACCGGGGGCGCGGTCTCGTCGGGGGCGGGCGGGTGTGGCAGGGTGTCTGATATGTCTAGACCAATTTTCGAAGTCATCGCGCTGACGCCCCAGGACGCCCAGGCCGCCGAGTCGGGCGGCGCCGACCGGCTCGAACTGGTCACCGACATGGCCGCCGACGGGCTCACCCCCTCCGTCGAGGACTTCGCCCGGATCCGGGCCGCCGTCGGCATCCCGCTGCGCGTCATGCTCCGGATGCGGGACGGCTTCGCCCCCGGCGACCTGGACGAGCTGTGCGCCCGGGCCGCCGCGCTGCGGGCCGAGGGCGCCGAGGAGTTCGTCTTCGGCTTCCTCGACGCCGACGGCGCGGTCGACCCGGACGCCACCGCGACCGTCGCCCAGGCGGTGGCCGGCTGCCGCTGGACCTTCCACCGGGCGATCGACCACAGCGCCGACCGCGCCGCCCTGCGCGCCGCCGTCGGCGCGCTGCCCGGGCTGGACACCTTCCTCACCTCCGGCGCGGCCGCCGGGGTGGACGCCGGCCGCGAGGTGCTCTCGGCCGAGCTGGCCCGCGTCGGCGAACCCGGCTACCGGCAGCGGATCCTGGTCGGCGGCGGCCTGCGGGCCGAGCACCTGAAGGGGCTGCGGGCGGAGGGCTTCGACGCCTTCCACGTCGGCGGCGCGGTGCGGGCCGACGGCTGGCGGACGCCGGTGGACGCGGCCAAGGTCGCCGGGTGGCGGGCGCTGATCGACGCCTGAGTGCCACGCGAGAGGGCCGGCCCGCGGGCCGGCCCTCTCCGCGCTACCGCAGCTGCTCGGGCAGCGGCTCGCCGTGCAGCACGGTCAGGCCGGAGACGGCGCGGGTCAGCGCCACGTACAGCCGCCGCAGGCCGGTCCGCTCGTCCGGCTCGCCGGCGATCACCGCGGCCGGCTCGTCCAGCACCACGTAGTCGTACTCCAGGCCCTTGGCCAGCGAGGCCGGGACGAGGGTCAGCCGGGCCTCGGCGCTGGTCTCGGTGCCGGGGGAGAGGTACGGCAGCCCGGCCGCGGTCAGCGCCTCGGCGAACAGCGGGATCCGGGCGTCGGCGGCGATCAGACCGGTCGAGCCCTCGTGCTCCAGCGCCTCCCGGCAGGCGGCGACCACCGCCTCGACCCCTTCCCCCTCGGCGACCTGGCGGATCGTCAGCGAGCCGGCGGTGTCACGGACCGAGGTGGCCGGGGCCAGGCCAGGGGCGATCGCCGGGAGCAGCCGGGAGGCGTACGCGATGACCTCCTCCGGCACCCGGAAGCCCTTGGTCAGCTCCTCGATGTGCGCGTCCGGCTTGCCCAGGTGGCGCAGCGCGTCCGGCCAGCTCGCCGTCGCCCACGGGGTGGTGCCCTGGGCGAGGTCTCCGAGGACGGTCGCCGAGCCGGTGGTGCAGCGGCGCCCGACCGCGCGGTACTGCATCGGGGAGAGGTCCTGCGCCTCGTCCAGCACCACGTGGCCGAGCGAGGGCGTGCGCTGCACCAGGTCCGTCGTCTCGTCCACCAGGACGGCGTCGGCCGGCGTCCAGCGGGCGGTCTTCACCGAGCGGCCTGGCTTGGGCCACAGCACTGCCTGCTGCTCCTCGGGCGTCAGCACGCCTTCGGCGCACTCGGCCAGGAACTCCGGGTCGGAGAGCAGCCGCAGCACCAGCTTCGCCGGGTCGACGGCCGGCCAGCACTCCTTGGCCACCGCCTTGACGGCGCTGTTGCGGGCCACCGCGTCCTGCACCCGGTCGTCGGGGGCCTCGCCGCCCTGCTCCATCTTCAGCAGCACGGCGTGCGCGATGCGCTGCGGCAGGGCGTCCCTGGCGGCGCCGTAGCGCACCTCGCGGCCCTTCAACTCCTCGATGATCTCGACGAGTTCGTACACCGGGACGCGCCAGCGGCGGGAGCCGCGGACCACCACGCAGGGCTCGGTGGGCAGCCTGATGCCGGCCCGCACCGCCCGGCGCAGCACCTCGGCCATCCGTGCGTCGCCCTTCAGCCGGGCCGACTCCGGGCTGTCCTCGCCCCGGACCTCGACGTGCCCGACCAGCTGCTGCACGGTGGCCTGGGCGACGTCCAGCTCGCCGAGGGCCGGGAGCACCTGCTCGATGTAGGAGAGGAAGGCGTTGTTCGGCCCGATCACCAGGGTGCCGGTACGGGCCAGGCGCTCGCGGTGCGCGTACAGCAGGAACGCGACGCGGTGCAGGCCGACGGCGGTCTTCCCGGTGCCCGGCGCCCCCTGGACGCAGATGGTGCCCGTCACGTCGGAGCGGACGATCTCGTCCTGCTCGGGCTGGATGGTGGCCACGATGTCGCGCATCGGGCCGACGCGGGGCTTCTCGATCTCGGCGGCGAGCAGGGCGGAGGTGCCCTCCGTCTCCGTGGGGTCGGTGAGGTGCTCGTCCTCGTAGGCGGTGAGCTCGCCGCCGGTGTAGCCGAAGCGGCGGCGGCGCTCGACGTCCAGCGGCTCGGTGCGGCTGGCCCGGTAGAACGGCTGGGAGACCGGCGCGCGCCAGTCGATCACCATCGGGTCGCCGTCGGCGTCGTGGACGTGGCGGCGGCCGATGTAGAAGTTCTCCCCTCCCCCGCCCTCGCTCAGTTCCTCGCTGATCGCGTGCAGGTAGTCGAGGCGGCCGAAGAAGAGCGGGGTGTGGGAGAGGTCGGCCAGGGCGGCGATCCGGGCCTCGATCTGGTTGCGGAGGACGGTGGCGGACACCCAGGTGCCGGTCACGTCGCGCAGGTCGAGCGACTCGACGTCCTCGCGCATCGCTCGCAGCGCGGACCGGGACGCGGCCAGGTGCTCGCGTTCGCGCTGGAGGGGGTCGGTGGTGGGGGTGGCGGGCACAGCGAACCTTCCCGGCTGCCCCGGTGGCGGGCGCAGCGGATCGATGGAGCTCACGGTGGGGTACAGCCGGCCGGTTGCCGTGCGGTCGGCGCCTCCCCCGGCTGCCTGCGGGACTTCAGCAGGTACCACGGTTCGGGAGGGGGCAGACGGACGATCTTAGACCCGTCCGTCTCGGGGTTCCAGCCCCGCAGGTCTCAGGGGGTGCCGTACACCCGGAGAACGAGGACCGCCGAGGCGGATACGGCCTTTGGAGTGATGCCCGCAGCCGTCCGGGTGCCTACCGTTGAAGACATGAGCACCGAAACCCACACCCCCCGTACGGGCCCGGCCGGCGCGACCGCCGTCCAGGGCCGCCACCGCAACCCGCTGAGCACCGCCGTCCGCAACGTCGGCATCGCCCTGGACACCGCCGCGCGCGTGATCTTCCTCGGGCGCGACGGTGTCCGCTACTGAGCGTTCCCGCCGTTACAGCACGTCGTCCGCGTCGATGATCCGGTACGCGTAGCCCTGCTCGGCGAGGAAGCGCTGCCGGTGGGCTGCGAAGTCCTGGTCCACGGTGTCCCGGGCGACCACCGAGTAGAAGTGGGCCGCATGGCCGTCCGCCTTGGGACGCAGCACGCGGCCGAGGCGCTGGGCCTCCTCCTGGCGGGAGCCGAAGGTCCCGGAGACCTGGATGGCCACCGTCGCCTCGGGCAGGTCGATCGAGAAGTTCGCGACCTTGGAGACCACCAGGACGCCGATCTCCTTGTTCCGGAAGGCGTCGAAGAGCTTCTCGCGCTGGGCGTTGCTGGTCTCGCCCTTGATCACCGGGGCGTCCAGGGCCTCACCGAGCTCGTCCAGCTGGTCGATGTACTGGCCGATGATCAGCGTCTGGTCCTTCTCGTGCTTCTTGACCAGCGCCTCCACCACCCGCCGCTTGGTCGCCGTGGTGGCGCAGAAGCGGTAGCGCTCCTCCGGTTCGGCGGTCGCGTAGGAAAGCCGCTCGGAGTCGGTCAGGGTGACCCTGACCTCGCAGCAGTCGGCGGGCGCGATGTAGCCCTGCGCCTCGATCTCCTTCCACGGCGCGTCGAAGCGCTTGGGACCGATCAGGCTGAACACGTCGCCCTCGCGGCCGTCCTCGCGCACCAGCGTCGCGGTCAGGCCGAGCCGGCG
This sequence comes from Kitasatospora sp. NPDC051164, assembly GCF_044455625.1. Taxonomy (NCBI): domain Bacteria; kingdom Bacillati; phylum Actinomycetota; class Actinomycetes; order Kitasatosporales; family Streptomycetaceae; genus Kitasatospora; species Kitasatospora sp. NPDC051164. The sequence continues at coordinate 17,962 of NZ_JBITFB010000009.1, forward strand.
GCGGGCCTGCAGGTCGGCGGTGAACTTGAACACCGGGGCGGGCAGCAGGTGCACCTCGTCGTAGACCACCAGGCCCCAGTTGCGGGCGTCGAAGAGCTCCAGGTGCGCGTAGACGCCCTTCCGCTTGGTGGTCATCACCTGGTAGGTGGCGATGGTGACCGGACGGATCTCCTTGCGCGTGCCGCTGTACTCGCCGATCTCGTCCTCGGTGAGCGAGGTGCGCTTGACCAGCTCGTGCTTCCACTGGCGGGCCGACACGGTGTTGGTGACCAGGATCAGCGTGGTCGACTTGGCGTGCGCCATCGCGGCCGCGCCGACCAGCGTCTTGCCGGCCCCACAGGGCAGCACGACGACGCCGGAGCCGCCGTGCCAGAAGCCCTCGACGGCCTGAGACTGGTAGGGGCGCAGCTGCCAGCCGTCCTCGTCGAGTTCGATCGGGTGCGCCTCGCCGTCCACGTACCCGGCGAAGTCCTCGGCGGGCCAGCCGAGCTTGAGCAGCACCTGCTTGATCTGCCCGCGCTCGGAGGGGTGCACCACCACGGTGTCCGGGTCGACCCGGTCGCCGACCAGCGGGGCGATCTTCTTGGAGCGCAGCACCTCCTCCAGCACCGGCCGGTCGGTGGTGCTGAGCACCAAACCGTGCGTCGGGTGCTTGACCAGCTGGAGCCGGCCGTACCGGCCCATGGTGTCGGCCACGTCCACCAGCAGTGCGTGCGGCACCGGGTAGCGCGAGTACGTCACCAGGGCGTCCACCACCTGCTCGGCGTCGTGGCCGGCCGCGCGCGCGTTCCACAGCCCGAGCGGGGTCACCCGGTACGTGTGCACGTGCTCGGGTGCCCGCTCCAACTCGGCGAACGGCGCGATGGCGCGACGGCAGTCGGCGGCCTTGGGGTGGTCGATCTCCAGGAGGAGAGTTTTGTCGCTCTGGACGATGAGCGGTCCGTCGTTCACGCGGGGAAGCCCTCCACTGGCTGACAGGGTGGATTGACGCAGACCCTCCAGTGTCGCGCATTCCGCCGCCGACGTGGACCCGCTCCGTGGACTGGCTCTGTGGACGGGCAGGTGGAACGGGTGCCTCCGGGAGCTACGGCCCGGGGGTCACTTCCATTCGTAGATCCGGCCGGTGATCTTGCCGCCGGCGTCGGTGTCGAACTCGAAGAGGCCGACGACAGCGTTGAGGCGTTCGAGTTGCGGTGCGACGGTGGAGAAGAAGATCGCGCCCCGGAACTCGGTGCTGCCGGCCTCGGTGAAGTGGCCGATGCCGCTGCCGTGCCAGCTGACGCCCTGGCCGTCGGCGGTCATGTCGACGCCCTGGCCCTCGCCGAAGAGGGAGCCGTCGGCGCGCAGTTCGGACTCGTAGGTGCCGATGGTGTTGACCGCCGTGCCGTAGTAGCTGGCGGTGCCCCGGATGGACACCTCGACGATCGGGTGCCCGTCGCCGACGGAGAGGACCCGTCGACCGGTCTCCTCGCCCTGGATCTCGCCGATGAGTTCGCCGAGCATGGTGGGTGCCTCCTTTGTCGAGAACCCCCCCCTGTTCCCGGACTACGCCGGTGGGAGCGGGCCGTCAAATGGGCCGAGTGACCACCGTGCGTACTCGCTCGTTGAGCTGGTCATGAAGAAGTCGAAGCGCGTTCTCACTGCCCTCGCCCTGATGGGCACGGCCTTCGCCGCCACCGCCTCCTCGGCCGGGTCCGCCCACGCTCTCGCGGGCATCGGCGAGGGGCCCGGCGGCCTGCTCGCGGCGCCGGGCTTCCTGCTCGCGGACACCGTCACCGGGGGTGAGATGCCGGTCGGGCAGGGGCAGATCGGCAGCCTGGCGGACCAGGCGGTCAAGGAGAAGATGAAGGAGTCGCAGGGGCACTGACGGCCCGACCGGCGCCCTACTCCTCCAACTCCGCGACGCCGGTGATGCGGTGGAGGGCGAAGGTGCGGAGTTCGTCGGCGTGGTGGTCGAAGGCGGTGACGAAGCCGCCCTCGACCTTGACCGGGTCGATGATGCGCTGGCTGGCGATGCCCTCGGCGTTGAGGTAGCCGATCCACATCCGCTCGCCGAGGAGGACGGCCGTCTGGAGGGCGGCCAGGGTCTCGGCGGCGGCCGTGCGCGGGAGCCGGCGCGGGTCGGCGGTGGGTTCGCGGCGGGTGGCGGTGGCCGCGCGGTCGCCGGCCCGGATGGCCTTGATGGCGGCGGCGAGGAGGACGTCGTCGGGGGTGGGCGGGCCGTCGGGGACGGGGACGGGCGCGGTCCGGGGCGGGGTGCGGTGGCTGTCCGGGCGGGTGATCAGCACGTCGCCCTCGGCGGATTCGGCGGCCGGCGCGTAGCCCATGGTGCGGAGCGTCGCGAGCAGGACGTCCGGGGCGGCCTGGGAGGCCAGGACGGTGGGGGCGAGCAGTCGCAGCCGCAGGTCGGCGGAGCGGCGGTCGGCGAGCACCTCGTTCAGCAGGGCCGGGTCGTCGCAGCGCAGGTAGGAGGAGGCGGCGCCGACCCGCAGGATGCCGTGCCGGCGGGCGACGTCGTCGATCAGGTACGTGAGCGGCTGTGGGACGGGCGTACGGCTGTGCTGCTCCAGGAAGGTGCGCAGGTCGGCGGCGGTGCGCCCGGCGTCGAGGGCGCGGCGCACGGACGCCGGGGTGAAGCGGTAGACGGTGGCGCCGCCCTTGGACTCGACGTCGGCGCACAGGGCGAGGGCGTGGGCGAGCGGGGTGAGCAGCGGGCCGGGGGCGATCGCGGTGAGGTCCGGCTGGAGGATCACGTGGTCCAGCGGCTTCGGGAGCAGCGGGGCGAGCACCTCGGCCGGGTCGGCCTCGGCGGTGAGCAGGGCGCGGGCGGGGGCGGCGAGGGCGCCGCGGCCGGTGACGCCGAGGAGTTCGGCCTCGTCGAGGGTCCAGGCGGTGAGTTCGTCGCGCAGGTCGCGGCCGTCCGGGCCGGTCGGGCCGCCGCGCAGCGGGCGCTGCCAGCGCAGGGCGGGGAGCAGCTCCTCGGCGGTGGCCGCGGTGCCGGGCGGGAGTTCGGCGAGCAGCGCGAGGGCGGCGCGGCGGACGGACGGGGCGAGGGTGCGGTCGAGTTCGGGGCCGAGGGCGGCGCGCGGCCTGCCCTTGCCGTCCTGGGTGCCGGTGAGGGCGGGGACGCGGGTGGCGGCGAGCCAGGCGGTGGCGAGGACGGACCAGCGCTCGGCGGTGTCCAGCTGCAGCCAGGCGTCGTACCGGGGGGTGGGGGCCCAGCGTTCGTCCACCCCGCCGTCGGGGGCCAGCAGGCCGGCGGCGTAGGAGAGTTCGAGCCAGAACGCGGTCTGCTGCTCGGTGGCCTCCAGGGCCTGGGCGGCGCGCTTGAGGTCGCGGACGCCGAGGCCGCCGGCGCGCAGGGTGAGCGGCGGGGTGAGGCCCCAGCCGTCCAGCAGCTCCTCGACCGTCTTGACGGCGGTGTGGGCCTGCCCGGCCGCGGCGCTGTCCACCACCTGGGGATCGCGCGGGGCGGCGGCGGGCGCGGGCTCGGGCTGGACCGGTTCGACGGTGCGGTGGGTGCGGCCGCCGCGCAGGTGCAGGGCGAGTTCGCGGGGCAGCACGACGCTGCCGGGGCTGGTGGGCAGCAGCAGGCCGCGGGCGAGCAGCCACTCGACGGGGCTCTGCGCGTCCTCGGCGGTGACCGGGCGGACGGCGTCCGGGACGGTGCCGGTGGGCGGGCCCCAGACCAGCCGCTCCAGCAGCCGCAGCGCGGGCTCGGGGGCGGTGTCGAGCAGCGCGGCGCAGGCGTCGCGGTCGGTGAGCAGCGCGGTGAGCGCGGCGACGGCGGTGACCGGGTCCGGGGTGGCGGGCCGGCCCGCCGAGGCGAGCAGCTGCTGCAGCCGGGCCGGGGACATGCCGACGGTGGCTTCGGCGAGGGTCGGGCCGAGGCCGGTGCGGCCGGGATTGGCGGCGGTCGGGGCGAGTGCCTCGCGGACGGCGAGGACCAGTCGCAGGCCGTTGTCCGGGCCCCAGAGCAGCGCCCGGTCGCGCAGGGTGGCGATCGCGCGGGGCAGGGCGGCGGCCACGGCGGACCGGTCGGCCGGGGTGAGCGGGGTCGCGCCGGGGTGCGGCTTGACCTTGGCCGGGCCGGTCAGCAGGGAGCGGACGGTGGCCAGGGAGGTGCCGTCCGGGGCGGTGGCCAGCGCCTCGGCGGCCTGCAGGGTGAAGCGGTCCAGCCGCTCCAGGGCGCGCAGCGCGGAGGCGCGCGAGGAGAGCCGGGCGGACAGCTGGGTCAGGTCGCCGGGGACCGGGTTCAGCAGGTCGGGACGGGAGCGGAGCAGGGCGGCGAGCGCGTCGTCGGGACGGGCGCGCAGCTCCTCGGCGAGGGTGCGCGGGCCGGCGGCGGACCTGCCCCGGCGTTGGTGGCCCTGCTGTGTGGTCATTCGACCTAGGTTAGTCGGGCGGGCGGACGGCGAGGTGTCCCGCACACCGCCCGGACCGGCCGGTGCCCCGCGCCGGCCGTCGGACTCGCGTGGGTGGGGGCGGGGTGGGTAGCGTCACGCCGAGGGCGGTTCGGTGGGCGGCCGCGCTCTCCATGGGCGAGCCGGGCGAGGCGGGGTGTCGGTGATGACGGACGGCGAGTGGTGGCGCAAGAGCGGGCCGTGGAGCGAGCGTCCGGTCGGGGGTGCGGAGGACCGGGCCGCGCGGGGCGGTGCGTCGGAGGCGTCGGGCGCCGGGTCCGTGCCGCCCGCGCCGTCGGTGCCGCCGGCCGTGCCCGCTCAGGATCCTGACAGCGTGTACGACCCGCCGGCGCCGAGCGCGGCCGGGATCCCGTCCGTCCCGCTGAACCCGCCGGACGTGGTGGACGCCGAGGCGCGGGCGTCCGCCATCCCGCCGCCGACGGTGAGCAGCACCGGCCCGTGGACCATGACGGTGTTCGACTTCTCGGACGGGCCGGAGCCCGCGCCGAAGCCGATCCCCGATCAGCGTGCGCCGGGCGAGCCCGCGGACCCGGCCGAGGCCGCCGCGCAGCCGGTGGAGCCCGGGGCGGACCCGAAGACGCTGCGGAAGTCGAAGAAGCTGCGGAAGGCCAGGGGCAAGGCGGCTGGGCAGGCCCCCGCTGCCGGTGCGCCCAAGGCTCCCGCAGGGGGGAGGGGCGCAGGGAAGGGCGCGGGCAAGGGTGTGGGCAAGGATGCCGGTGCCCGCAAGGTGTCCCCGCTGATCCTGCTCTCCAGCGTCCTGCTGGTCGGCGGCGCGGTCACCGGCTTCTTCCCGGTGATGCTGGCGGGCTGGGGCCTCGGCTACCTGTCCCGCCAGCTCTCTGATCTGATGCGCAAGTTCGCGATCCTCGGGATTCCGCTGATCACGATGAGCGCGACCACCCTGTACGCCATGCAGCACGCCAAGCAGGGCGGCGGCCAGGGCGGCGGGCTGCAGTCGGGCTCCCCGCTGGGGCAGATCGGCTGGTCGTCGGCCCCGAACGTGCTGCGGGTGTCGGCGGTGATCTCCGCGGTGGTCCTGCTGCTGGTCGGCATGCGCCGCCGTCCGCCGCAGCAGCAGGGCTGAGGCGGGGGCGGGGGATCGCGCAGCGGGAGCGCCTTGACACCGGAGAGCGCCGGGATGAGCTGGAACCGCCGAGCTGTTCCGACCGTCGGGCGCGGGGTGAAGCACCGCCGCGGCAGGGCCGGCACCCCTTCCCGTACGGGGGTTAACACCCGTACGGGAAGGGTGCTTTCCCCGTTCTTCGGGCCGCCCGGCCGCACCAGACTCGGGGCATGCCCACACAGCCCTTGACGATGACCGAGGCCCCTGCCACCACCACCGCCCCCACCATCACCACCCCGCAGGCGGGTAGCGGTGGCAGCGACTTCGCTCAGTTGAGCCGCCGGATCGCCGCCGAGGGCCTGCTCGACCGGCGCCCCGGCTACTACGCCGCCCGGATCGCCCTGGTGCTCGCCGCGTTCGTCGGCGGCTGGTACGCCCTGTTCGCGCTGGGCGACACCTGGTGGCAGCTCGGCCTGGCGGCGGCGATGTCCCTCGTCTTCGCCCAGGTCGCCCTGCTGTCGCACGATCTGGCTCATCGTCAGGTCTTCACCCGCCGCCTGCCGAGCGAGATCGGCGGCCGGATCGCCGCCAACCTGCTGATGGGCATGAGCTACGGCTGGTGGATGAACAAGCACACCCGCCACCACGCCAACCCGAACCACGAGGAACGGGACCCGGACGTCTCCCCCGACCTGGTCGTGTGGTCCAAGCGGCAAGCCCGGGAGGCCGGCGGCCTCGCCCGGTTCATCGGCCGCCGACAGGCCTACCTGTTCGTCCCGTTGCTCCTGCTGGAGGGCCTCAACCTCAGCTTCAACAGCTTCCGCGCGCTGCGCAGCCCCACGATGAAGCGGCCGCTGCTGGAGGGCGTGCTGCTGGTCGTGCACTTCGTGGCCTACTTCGGCCTGATCTTCGCCGCGCTTCCGGCCGGCAAGGCGATCGCCTTCTTCGCCGTGCACCAGGCGCTGCTCGGGGTGTACCTGGGCTGCGTCTTCGCCCCGAACCACAAGGGCATGCTGATGGTGACACCCGAGATGAAGCTGGACTTCCTGCGCCGCCAGGTGCTCACCTCGCGCAATGTGCGGGGCGGCGCGGTCGTCGACTCGGTGATGGGCGGCCTCAACTACCAGGTGGAGCACCACCTGTTCCCCAGCATGCCGACTCCGGCGCTCGGCCGGGCCGCCCGGATCACCCGGGAGTTCTGCGCGGAGCAGGGCATCCCGTACTACGAGGTGGGCCTGCTCCGTTCGTACCGCGAGATCTTCGCCCACCTGCACCGGACGGGAGAGCCGATCCGCTCCGGCGAGTAGGGCAGGGGAGTGGGAATGGGAGTGGAGGTGGGGAGTGGGAAGTCGGTGGGGCCGACTTCCCACTCCGGCATGCCGGGCGGCGTGGTGGTCGAATTCGTCGGCTTTGACACCCCTGGAGGAGGGCCGTCACCCCCCCGGCTCAGCTCTTCTTCTCGAATCCGGCGAGCAGGGCGCGCGGGTCGAAGGTGACCCGGATCCGGGCGATCTTCCCGTCCTCCACGTGCATCCAGTTCACCGTCGGCGTGGGCTCCGCGATGCTGGTGTTCAGCTCGAACCAGGTGATCACCTCGTCGCCCTCGGCGACGCGCACCTTCACGTCGATCTTCTCCAGCACCCGGCCGAGCCCCTGCAGTCCGGCCAGTGCCTGCTCCACGCCGCTGGCGGTTCCCAGTGCCCCGACGAAGTCCACGTCGTCGGCCAGCAGTCCCCGGATGGTCTCGAAGTCGCCCGCCTCCCAGGCGGTGAAGTAGGTCTCGGCAAGCTCGCGTGCGTTCTTCGTCGTCGTCATGTCTCCATCGTTCTGCGCGGCGGGCAATCCGTCCAACAGATGGATCCGATGCCTTCTATCATCATGAGTTATGGAGATGCACCAGCTGCGCTACCTCGCCGCCGTGGTCGACGAGGGGACCTTCACCGCCGCCGCCCGTCGCCTGCACGTCAGCCAGTCCGGTGTCAGTACCCAGGTGGCCAAGCTGGAAAAGGAGTTGGGCCAGCAACTGCTCGACCGATCCGGCCGCCAGGTCCGCCTCACCCCGGCCGGGGAGGCCGTTCTCCCGCTGGCGAAGAGCGCCCTCGCCACTCTGGACGCCATCCGGCACACCGCCGCCGAGTTCGCCGACGCGGTGCGCGGCCGGGTCCGGCTCGGCATGATCATGGGCTGCTCGATCCCGCCGTTCCTCGACGTGGTCGCCGAGCTCGGCCGTACCCACCCCGGCATCGAACTGAGCCTGCACGAGGGCCACTCCGACCTGCTCCAGGCGCAGGTCCTCTCCGGTGCCCTCGACCTGGCCCTGATCGGCTACGCGGGCGAGGCTCCGGCGGGCCTCGATGTCGGCGTCGTCGTGGACGAGCAGATCGCCGCCGTCGTCCCGACCGGGCATGCGCTCGACCGGCCCGGGTTGACCCTCGCCGACCTGCGCGGCGAGAAGATCCTCTGCCTCTCCCCGGGCACCGGCATCCGGTCCGCCTACGAGCGATCCTGCGCGCAGCTCGGCCTCGACCCGCGAGTGGACATCGACGCCAGTTCCCCGGTCGCCGTCCTCCGTCTCGCCGAACGCGGAGCCGGCGTCGCGGTCCTCAGCCCCTCCTCCGTCGAGGGCCCCGGCCTGAGCACCATGGTGATCGCGGACGCTGCCGTCCGTTCCTGCCTCGCGCTCGTCAGCCGCCCCGACCAGCACTCCCCGGCCGTCCGGGTCCTGCGCGCCAAACTCCGGGCGGCGTTGGGCTCCGAGTGATCGTCAGACAACCCCCGCCTACCTCTTCAAGGACGCCACCAACCCGTCCGACAACCTCACGTGGAACTCCTCGATCTTCACGGGCCGGGGCACCCGGGGGGCCTGCCTCGACGCCGGCAACACCCGTAACAACATCGTCCAGCGCGGCTCCAGCAAGCTCGCGGACACCCTGTCCTGACGGACTCCCCGGGGGGCTGCGGCTTCTCGCGGCTCCCCCCGGGTGGGGGTCAGGCCTTCCAGTGCGGGTCCCGGCCCGAGGCGGCGAGCGCGCGGTCCCAGGTGGAGGCGTCGTCCGGCAGTGCCACCGCTTCGGCGAAGCCCTCGTACTGCCGGTACAGCTCGGCGTTCTCCTCGACGATCTCCAGCGCCATCGCGGCGAGTTGCTCATCGACCGAGATCTCCGCGCCGACGGTCCGGGCGACGTCCCAGCCGTGCAGCACCAGCTCCAGGATCAGCATCCGGGCGATGCCCACCGCCGGCATCGGTGAGCCGCCGAGGTCGACGTCGCCCTCCCAGGCGGCCGGATCGGCCCAGGCGGCGACCGCGCGCTCCAACTGCGCCCCGTACGCAGAGCGCCAGTCGGCCTCGGCGGTGAAGTCCCGCTCGATCAGCTCCTGGGGCAGCTCGGTGCGCCGGGCCCGGTGCACCAGGCCGTGGGAGGTGTAGAGCACCCAGTGATTGATCAGCGCGCGGGTGTCGAAGCCCGTGCAGGGCGTCGGGGCGTCCGAGGCGAAGCCGGCCGGGACGGCGGTGGCGACCTCGGCCGCAGCGGTGGCGGCGCGGGCCAGGAAGGGGTGCATCGGGTGGACGTTCATGTGACCGATCCTGCACCGGCCGGAACGTCCGGGTCTTGAAGAAACGCGACGCTACCCTGGCCGCCATGGACTCCGCCGACTCTCCCGATCTCGGTCGCGGCGTGCTGCACCCGGCCCGGGCAGCCGAGCTGATCAGCGTGGAGCGCCTGGCGCCCGATGCCGCCGTGGCGCGGTTCGTCGAGTACTACTGGCTGGTGCGCTGGGACCTGCACGGCCTGCCGTCGTACGAGCAGAAGGTGCTCGCCCACCCGAACGTCCATCTGGTCTTCGAGGCGCCACGGGCCCGGGTCTACGGGGTGGACCGCTCGCTCTTCGTCCGTCGGCTGGTGGGGGCCGGGCACGTGTTGGGCGTGAAGTTCCGCCCCGGGGCCTTCCGCCCCTTCGCGGGCCGTCCGGTGAGTGCGCTGGCCGACCGGTCCGTCCCCGCCGTCGAGTTCTTCGGGCCCGCTGCCGACCGCCTCGACGCGGCCCTGCTGGGCGGCGAAGGGGCCGACCCGGCGGCCCTCGCCGACGCCTTCCTGCTGCCCCGGCTGCCCGCGCCCGACCCGGTCGCGGACGAGGTCGCCGCGATGGTGGAGCGCATCACCGGCTCGCCGGATCTCTGCCGGGTGGACGATCTGGCCGCCGAGTTCGGGCTCGGCGTCCGACGCCTCCAGCGCCTGTTCGCCGAGTACGTCGGTGCCTCCCCGAAGTGGGTGCTGCGCCGCGCCCGGCTCCACGAGGCGGCCGAACGGGCCAGCGGCGGCGGCGAGTTTGACCTGGCCGCACTCGCCGCCGAACTGGGCTACGCCGACCAGGCCCATCTCACCCGCGACTTCACGGCCGTGGTCGGCGAGCCCCCGGCCCGTTACGCGGCGGCGGGCTGACCGGCTTCCGCCGCGGCGGCGGCGGCCGCTGCGGCCCGGCCCTTGGCGCTGGCCCGCTTGGCGTAGGCGATGGTGAAGTACACCAGCCCGCCGAGCACCACGTACGGAAGGATGTTGTTGACCGTCACCACCGTGCCGTGCGACAGGGTGTAGACCAGCACGATCCGCAGCGCGGCCTCCAGGATGAACGCCACGCCCCACACGATGGTCAGGTTGCGCTGGACCAGGCGGAAGCCCGGGTACTGCCACATCGAGTTCCACCAGGCGACCATCTCCGGCGTGCCGTCGGTGGCGAACTTGCGCCCGAAGTAGAACATGATCGGCTTCGGTGCGGCGAGCGAGCCCAGGTAGAACACGCCGAGCAGGCCGGAGACGAAGGAGTCCTTGGCCAGCAGCATCTTCGGGTCCTGCGGCCCGATCAGCGCGACGACCAGGGTCAGGGCGACGAACACCAGGGAGACGACGGCGAACTCGTCGATCCGGCGGTGCCAGGCGAGGTAGATCACGGTGTCGACCACCGGTCCCAGGCCCGAGAGCAGGATCGCGGTGGATTCGCTGTAGCCGTGGTCGTGTAGCTGGTTGTAGATCAGGATCGGTGCGACGACGTTGAAGCCGATGCTGATCAGCCAGCCGAGGGCGGCGGCTCCGCCCTTGCGGGCAGGAGCCTGTGGAGCTGCGGTAGTTGACACGGTGTCGTCCCCGGAGAGTGAGCGGCGAGTTACCGGCTCATTCTGACGGGCCCGCAGGTCAAGCGCCTAACTCCAGAACCGAATCGTGATCGATCGTGCCCGAGCGGGCCGCTGCCTCGGCCCGCCCGTGCGCTCACGCCCCGAGGAAGCGCTGCAGTTCGTCCAGCAGGTAGTTGGCCCCGGTGTAGCCGATCCCCTGGAACCACAGCTGGTCGTCCACCGGGAACGCCCGGTGCGCCCGGACCGCCCCCAGCGCCTGCCAACCCGGGCTCGCCAGCGTCGCGTTGAGGCCCGCCGGCTCCGGGTCGCCGTACGTTGCGTACAGCAGCAGGTCGCCGTCGGCCTTCCCGATCTGGTCCGGGGGGACCTCGAAGTCCGACTGGTCGACGTTCTGCGGGTCCGGCCGTCCCACCTGGGCATCGGCGAGCACGCTGCCGGGGAAGCTCTGCCGGCCGTACAGCCGGATCCCGCCGCCCTCCACGAACCGCACCAGGCTCACCTTGCGCCCGGACAGTTTCGCCGCGGACAGGGCCTGCGCGACCTGGCCGGCGTGCTTCTGGTACGCGCCGACGAAGGCCGCGCCGGCGGCCTCCCGGCTCAGTGCCTGGGCGTGCAGCTGGAAGTTGGCCTTCCAGGGGGCGCCGGTGGTCTGGGTGAGCACGGTGGGGGCGAGTTCGCGCAGTTGGTCGTACCGGTCGCCGTCGCGGGTCTGGTTGGAGAGGATCAGGTCCGGTCGCAGGGCCCGCACGGTCGGCAGGTCGGGTGATCCGGCGGGGCCGACGAGCCGGATCCCGGCGGTCCGGAGGGTCGGCCAGTAGTCGGGGTACCGGGTGTCGTGGGCGGGGAGCGCGGCGCCGATCGGGGTGATGCCGAGGGTCAGCGCGGAGTCGAGCACGTCGGTGTCCAGGACGACCACCCGCATCGGCTTGCCCGGCACCAGGACCGGTCCGGTGGCGGTGTTCACGGTCACCGGGGGCAGCTGGGTGGCGGTCGGCGAGGCGGTCGGCGTGGCGGTCGCGTCGAGGCTGTCGGCGGTGGCCGGGGCCGGGGGCCGGGTGGTGCCGCCCGTGCAGGCCGCGAGCGCGGCCCCGCCGAGGCCGGTGAGGAGGGTGCGGCGGGCGATCCGGGGCATCGGCGGTCCTCAGGGGGCGCGGCGGAGTCGGGGTGCCGTCGATTATGTCCGAAATGGCACCTGAAGTGCTGTTAAGCGTGCCGTCAGGCGTCCACCGCCGCCGTCGCCGTGGTTGAGGCCCACGGAGCGCCCGGGACGACCAGCGGTGTGCCCGTCACCGGATCCGGCACCACCACCGAGTCCAGCCCGAACACCTCCCGCACCAGCTCCGCCGTCACCACCTCCCCGGGCGCGCCCTGCGCCACCACCCGGCCGTCCCGCATCGCCACCAGGTGATCGGCGTACCGGGCGGCCTGGTTGAGGTCGTGCAGCACGGCGACGACCGTCCGCCCGCGCTCGACGTTCAGCCGGCGGACCAGGTCCAGCACCTCCACCTGGTGCGCGATGTCCAGGTAGGTGGTCGGCTCGTCCAGCAGCAGGATGTCGGTGCCCTGGGCGAGTTCCGCGGTGGAGGTGCGCTCCAGCGCCTCCGAGACCGCCGTCTCGTCCTCCGGCGACCACTGCTGCCACCAGCTCTGGTGCGGCTGGCGGCCGCGCGAGACCAGGTCCGCCACCGAGATGCCCTCCGGGGCGGTCGGCGACTGCGGCAGCAGGCCGAGCCGCTGGGCGATCCGCTTGGTCGGGATCCGCGCCAGCTCCTCGCCGTCCAGCAGCACCGCGCCCCGGACCGGCTTCAGCAGCCGCCCGAGGGCCCGCAGCAGGGTCGACTTGCCGCAGGCGTTCGGGCCGACGATCACCGTCACCCGCCCGTCGGGGCCGCGGATGTCCAGGCCCTCGACGACCGTGCGCGCCTCGTAGGCCAGGGTGAGGCCCCGGGCCTCCAGACGGTGAGCGGACGGCTGGTGGGCGGACATCAGAAACCTCCACGGCGGGATCGGATCAGCAGCCACATCAGGTACGGCGCGCCGACCGTGCCGGCCACCACGCCCACCGGCAGCTCGGTCGGCGCCAGCAGCCGCCGGGCGATCAGGTCGGCGAGGACGACCACCAGCGCGCCGGTCAGCGCCGAGCAGAACAGCGGGACCTGCGCCGAGCGGGCCAGCCGCAGCGCGATCTGCGGTGCCATCAGCGCGACGAAGTCCACCGGCCCGGCGGCCCCGGCCGCACAGGAGGCCAGCACGATGCCCAGCAGCGCCATGCCCAGCCGGATCCGGTCCAGCCGCAGGCCCAGACCCACGGCGGTCGCGCCGTCGAAGGAGATCGACCGCTGGGCGCGGGCCGCCCACAGCGCGACCGGGACGGCGGCGAGCAGCACCCAGGCGAGCCGGCCGGCCTGCTCGTAGCCGGAGCCGTTCAGGCTGCCCGTCATCCAGACCTTCGCGGCCTGCGCCTGGAAGCCGTCGCCCTTGGTAAGGAAGACGGAGGTGAGTGAGGACAGGGCGACGCTGATCCCGATGCCGATCAGCACGAAGCGCTGCGCGTGCAGCCCGCGCCGCCAGGCCAGCGCGTACACCAGCAGCCCGGCGACCAGGCCGCCGGCCACCGCCGCGTACGGCGCCTCGCCGGTCGAGCCGACCACCCCCGTACGCCATCAGGCCGACCACGGTCGAGGTCGCGCCCCAGGTCACGCCCACCACGTCGGGGCTGGCCGGCGGATTGCGGGCGACGGTCTGGATCAGCGCCCCGGCCACGCCGAGCGCCGTGCCGACCAGCAGTCCGACCACCACCCGGGGCAGCCGGAACCCGCCGACCACCAGTTCGTCCGGGCTCGGCTGCCCGAGCACCACCTTCACCACCTCGGCCGGCGACACGGTGGACTCGCCGAGGCACAGCGAGGCCACCACCGTTCCGGCGAGGGCCATCAGCAGCCCGACCGCGACGAGCGCCGAGCGCCGGTGCAGCAGGAGGGAAGCCCGCCCGGCCCGCACCACGGAGTAGCCGCGCAGCGAAAGGCCGCTCCCGCCGGAGGGGAGGGTGTTCACGCGGCGACCACCTTCCGGCGGCGGACCAGGGCCACCAGCACCGGGACGCCGACCAGGGCCGTCATCACGCCCGCCGGGACCTCGGACGGCGGGAACAGGACCCGGCCGAGGGTGTCGGCGAGCAGCAGGAGGGCCGGGCCGAGGACTGCGGAGAAGGCGAGGATCCAGCGGTGGTCGGCACCGGCGACGGCGCGGGCCGCGTGTGGGACGGCGAGGCCGACGAAGGCGATCGGGCCGGCCGCCGCGACTGCCGAACCGGTCAGGACGGTCACGCCGAGGGCGCCGACCGCCCGGACCAGGCCGGTCTTCGCGCCCAGCCCCTTCGCCGTGTCGTCGCCGAGCGCCAGCGCGTCCAGTCCGCGCGCCACCGCGACGACCAGGACGGTGCCGACCGCCAGGAACGGCAGCAACTGCCAGGCCACGTCCGAGGTCCGTCCGGAGAGCGAGCCGACGTGCCAGAAGCGGAACCGGTCCATGGTGGCCGCGTCCGTGGTCAGCACCAGGGCGATGAGCGAGGCGATGAAGGCGGACATCGCCGAGCCGGCCGGCGCCAGCTTGATCGGCGTCGCCCCGCCCCGGCCGCGTCCGGCGAGGCCGTAGACCAGCACGGTGGCGATCACCGCGCCCGCGAAGCCGAACCAGACGTACCCGGTGAGGGTGGAGACGCCGAAGCCGGAGATGGCGACCACAACGCCGACCGCCGCGCCCTGGGAGACGCCGAGGATCCCGGGGTCGGCGATCGGGTTGCGGGTCAGGCCCTGCATGACGGTCCCGGCCAGGCCGAGCGCGGCGCCGACGGCCAGGCCGACCACCGTGCGCGGCACCCGCAGCTCGCGGATCACCACGGCGTCGGCGGTGCTGCCGCCGTGCAGCAGGGCATCGAGGGTCTCGCCGAACGGGACGGTGCGGCTGCCGACCGCGAGGCTCAGCAGCACCGCGGCGGCCAGCACGGCCAGTGCGGCGGCGAGCCACGGTAATCGGCGCCGAGGCGCGCGGTACGGCGGGCTGGGCGGGGCTGGGCGGGCTGGGCGGTGCGGTGGTGTCGTCGGTGATGGGCCCTCTCCGCAGACAACTCAGGTAAACCTAAGTTCCGCCGCGAAGCCGGGGCAAATCGCCTCGTGGAGCGGGCTGCGTGTTGGATAGCCTGGCGGCATGCCCGCGACCTCACAGGCCCCGCTCACCGTCGGCTTCGACCTCGACATGACGCTGCTGGACACCCGACCGGGTGTCCGCGCCACCTATCTGGCGCTCTCCGCCGAGACCGGCACCCCGATCGACGCCGACCTGGTGGTCACCCGGCTCGGCCCGCCGCTGCTGGACGAGATCCGCAACTGGTTCCCGGAGGAGGAGGTGGAGCGGGCCATGACGCGCTACCGCGAGCTCTACCGGGACCACGCCTTCGCCCCGACCGTGGCCCTGCCCGGCGCACACGCCGCCGTCGAGGCGGTCCGCGCCCACGGCGGCCGGGTCGCCGTGATCACCGGCAAGTACGAGCCGAACGCCCGCCTCCACCTGGAGCACGCCGCCATGGCGGCGGACGTGCTGATCGGCGACCTGTGGGCGGAGACCAAGGGCGAGGCGCTGCGCGAGCACGGCGCGAGCATCTACGTCGGCGACCACCTCGGCGACATCCGGGGCGCCCGGCACGCGGGCGCCGTCGCGGTCTGCGTGCCCACCGGCCCGTACGGCGCGGACGAGCTGCGCGAGGCGGGCGCGGACGTGGTGCTGGCGGACCTCACGGCGTTCCCGCACTGGCTCACCCGCCACCTGGCCGGCTAGGACCCGGCTGGGAACCGGCCAGGGCGCTTCCCGGGCCGGACCTGGTCCGGTCAGGGCCCGACCCGGCGGCGCTGGGCGCGCGCGTTCAGGAGCAGCCCGGTCAGCGCGGCAAGGAACCCCGCCGGCATCAGCATGCTCAGCCAGTACGCGGCCGTCGGCAGCGGCGTCAGGTGCAGGAACAGCGGGACGAAGGTGACCAGGGTGGCGAGTGCGCCGAGACCGAAGACGATCGCCCCGGCCTTGACGTACACGTCGCCGGGATCGGCGCTCTGGCTGCTCACGTCTGCTCACTCCTCGAGGCGGGGCCGGACCGACCCCAGTCTGGCAGAGCCGCCGTCGGGGCCGCCCATCGGAGCGGCTCCGTCACGTTGCGCAGTTTCCCGGCAGCTCAACGTTTTGATCCCTGCTGGGCGGGGGTATGCAGGGGGTGCCGAGGGGCGCTGCAGGTGCGCCCCGTGTCCTCAGACCCGGGGGTGTGAGCCGATGGACAGCGCCGAGACGCGACCCGGCCGTGCCAGTACCGGGTTGCCCGTGGGCCCGAGAACCCCGCGCCCCGACCGCCCCGAGCGGGCCTCGGAACGCGGATCCTTCGCGGAACGCGGATGAGGCAGTCACGGACCGTTAGTCTGCTCCTGACAGCGAGCTGACCATGAGCGCCTGCGGGCGCCGAGCCGAGGTCGCCCGCGGCTTTCCCACCACCCAGTGATCCCCGGCCAGGGCCGGGATCCCTCACACCCATTCGAGGACTGTTCGAGATGCCCACCGGCCAGGTCAAGTGGTTCAACGAGACGAAGGGCTTCGGCTTCCTGTCGCGCGACGACGGCGGCGACGTCTTCGTCCACACCAAGGCACTGCCCGCCGGTGTCACCGTGCTGAAGCCGGGTCAGCGGGTCGAGTTCGGCGTGGTCGCCGGGCACCGCGGCGATCAGGCGATGGCCGTGCAGCTGCTGGACGCGCTGCCCTCGGTGGCCGTCTCCCAGCGCCGCAGCGCGGACGACATGGCCCCGATCGTCCAGGACCTGATCACCACCCTGGACGCGGTGCTGCCGGGCCTCCAGCGCGGCCGCTACCCCGCCAAGCCCACCGGCCAGAAGCTGGCCGGCCTGCTGCGCGCGGTGGCCGACCAGTTCGACGTGTAGGACGGTGCGGGGAAGCGCTACCCGAACGCGAGCGCACCCGGGTCGAGCGGGGGCACCAGCCCCTCCGCGGCGGCCCGGGTGAGCAATGCGCGGACGGCCGCGTAGCCCTCCTCGCCGAGGTCCTCGGTGAACTCGGTGACGTACAGCCCGATGTGCTGCTTCGCGACGTCCAGGTCCATCTCCTGGGCGTGCGCCAGCACGTACGCGCGGCTCGCCTCCGGGTCCGCCCAGGCCTGGCGGACGGAGGCGCGGATCGCCTCGGCGACCGCCCGCAGCCGCTCGGGGCCGAGCGAGCGCCTGGCGACGATCGCGCCGAGCGGGATCGGCAAGCCGGTCTCCTGCTCCCAGGCCTCGCCCATGTCGGCCAGGCTGTGCAGGCCGTACTGCCGGTAGGTGAAGCGGGCCTCGTGGATCACCAGGCCGGCGTCCACCCGGCCGTCCCGGACGGCGGGCATGATCTCGTGGAACGGCAGGACGACGATCTCGCCGAAGCCGCCCGGCACCGCCTTCGCCGCCCAGAGCCGGAACAGCAGGTACGCCGTGGAGCGCTCGGAGGGCACTGCGACGGTCTTCCCGGCGAGGTCCGCGGGGGATTCCACGCCCGGCACGGTGAGCACCAGCGGGCCGCAGCCGCGCCCCAGCGCGCCGCCGCAGGGCAGCAGGGTGTACTCGTCCAGGACCCAGGGCAGGGCGCCGTAGCTGATCTTCAGGACGTCCAGCTCGCGGCGCTCGGCCAGGCCGTTGGTGATGTCGATGTCGGCGAAGGTCACCTCGGGGGCGTCCGCCCCGGGCACCAGGCCGTGCGACCAGGCGTGGAAGACGAAGGTGTCGTTCGGGCAGGGCGAGTACGCGACGCTCAGCCGTTCAGCCACGGCCGGCCTCCTCGATGGTTGTGTGGCCGGCGGCCAGTTCGTGGACGGGCAGCGCGGCGAAGGCCCGCTCCAGGGCGGCCAGCGCCTCGCCGATCCGCCACGCGGCCCGGTCGCGCGGGCCCACCGGATTGGACACGGTGCGCAGTTCGAGGGCCGGTACGCCGTACCGGGCGGCGGCCTCGGCCACGCCGAAGCCCTCCATCGCCTCGGCGGCGGCGCCCGGGTGGCGGGCGGCCAGCGCGGCGGCCCGCTCGGCGCTGCCGGTGACGGTGGAGACGGTCAGCACCGGGCCGATGACCGGGCCCGGGCCGGTGGCGGCCAGCGCCTTCGCGACGAGCGCGACGACGGCCGGGGGCGGGGTGTGCCGGACGGTGCCGAAGCCCAGCTCGGTGACGTCGGCGAAGCCCTCGGGGGTCTCGGCGCCGAGATCCGCGGCGACGATGGCGTCGGCCACCACCATGGCGCCGACCGGGGCGTGCGGCGCGAAGCCGCCCGCGATCCCGGCCGAAACGGCCAGGGCGTACGGGTGGGCGGCCAGCGCGGCGGAGGCGGCGGCCGCGGCGGCGGCCGGGCCGACCCCGGCGGCCAGCACGTCCACCGGCGCGCCCTCGGCCCGGTGCAGGGTGCCGCCGGGCAGCGGCAGGGCGGCGGCCCCGCCGGGCAGGCCGCGCAGCACCGCCTCGGCCTCGGCGGCCACCGCGACGACGACGAGCAGCCGGGCCCGCGCGGGGCCCGACTGCTCGTGCTCGCCGTTCCCGGCGTCCTGCGCGGTCATCGCGGGACCGTCAGCTGTCCTGGGTCTTCAGCTGGAAGTACCAGACGGCGATCGGGTTGTCCGAGTTCTGGTCGCCCTCGACCACGGTGACCAGGGTCTTGCCGCTGGCGTTGAGCACCTTGTTCGCCGGCTGGGCACCCGTCCAGGTCTGGCCCTTGGCGTACGCGGACAGGCTGGTGCGCCCGCCGCTGCTGGACGAGCCGCCGTTGGAGAAGGCCCACCAGCCCGACTTGGCCACGTTCGGGGAGACACCGACGCCGACCCGGTCGCTCGCCACCACGTCCGAGGTGGGCAGGGTGCCGTCCTTCAGGGCCTTGGTGGCCTTGTCCTGGCAGTCCTGCTGGAGGTCCTCGGTGATCGCGCTGCCGCCGTTCCAGCACAGCGGGTCCGCGACGATCGAGGAGTTGCCGACCGTGAGGGTGGCACGGTGCGAGATGTGCTCGGTCTGGTTGGAGGCGACGGCGACGGAGGTGCCCACCGTGGCGGCGCCGACCACGACGACGGCGCCGAGGGCGGCGATGGCACGGGAATTGAGGCTCATGCGTCAGAATCTACCGGGCCTGGCCGATCACGCTACGCGGGGGTCGGCCACCGCGTGTTGCCGCACCGCCCGGTCAGGCCACCCGGGGCGCCGCGGGGTGTCGGCGCAGGCCCACCCGGAAGAGCGAGCGCAGCGTCCACAGCAGCGCCAGGCCGACCACCGCGGCGGCGACCGACAGGCCCAGTTCCCCGTTCAGCGGCATCAGGATGCCGACCGCGCCGCCGGCCACCCAGGCCAGCTGCAGCAGCGTCTCCGAACGGGCGAAGGCCGAGGTCCGCACCGCCTCCGGGACGTCCCGCTGGATCAGCGCGTCCAGCGCCAGCTTGCCCAGCGAGGCCGCCATCCCGGCGATGCCGGCGACCAGAATCACCGTCACCACGCCGTACCAGAGCGCGGCCGCCGCCGTCACTCCGGTCGCCAGCAGCAGCATCGCGGTGACCGTCGCCTCCGGGCCGCGGGTGCGCAGCCAGGAGCCGAACACCGAGCCGAGTGCGTTGCCGGTCCCCGCCGCCAGGGCCACCAGGCCCAGCGCCAGCGTCGGCTGCAGGCCGCCGATCGGCTCCTCCCGCAGCAGGAAGGCCAGGAACATCACCAGGAAGCCGACCAGCCACTTCATCGCCGACATCGCCCGCAGCGCCAGGATCACCGACGGGCCGACGGTGCGCAGCGAGGCCTTGACCGGCGGCGGCCTGTGGTGGATCAGGTGCGAGCCCTCGCCGTGCACCTCGGCGTGCAGCACGGCGCGCTGCTCGCCCTTGGCCGAGTCCACGGCGTGCGGCAGGTGGAAGGCCATCAGGGTGCCGATCACGAACACCAGGAAGGCGCCGCGCAGTGGCCAGCCCGGGCCGATCAGGTGCAGCAGCCCGCCCACCCCTGCCGCCACACCGGTGGCCAGCAGCCCGGCCAGGGTGACCCGGGAGTTCGCCTTCACCAGGGACAGCCGGCTCGGCAGCAGCCGGGGCACCACGACGCTGCGCACCACCCCGTAGGCCTTGGACGCCACCAGCACGCCGAGCGCCTCCGGGTAGAGCGCGAGGCCGCCGCCGGAGATCACCCCGGCCATCGTCCAGGCCAGCACCGCCCGGGCCAGCATCGCCATCGCCATGGCCGCCCGGCGGCCGT
This sequence comes from Kitasatospora sp. NPDC051164, assembly GCF_044455625.1. Lineage (NCBI taxonomy): Bacteria > Bacillati > Actinomycetota > Actinomycetes > Kitasatosporales > Streptomycetaceae > Kitasatospora > Kitasatospora sp. NPDC051164. Next base: position 37,862 of record NZ_JBITFB010000009.1, read on the forward strand.
GTGGCAGACGGTCCAGCAGCGGGCCGATCACCGGGGCCAGGAGGGCGAACGGGGCCATCGTGATCAGCAGGTAGAGCGCCACCCGGCCGCGGGCCTCGCCGGTGGGCACCGAGAAGAAGATGGTGGAGGCCAGGGCGATGGTGATCAGCATGTCGCCGAACGAATTGAGCGCGTGCAGCTCGATCAGCTTGGCGAGGCCGGACTCGCCCGCGCCCTCGGCGGAGGTGGCCCGGCGGATCCGGCGGCCGGTGCCGTGCACCACCTTGCCGGTGCGGGCGCCGACGGCGGAGGCGGTGCGGATCAGGAAGGGGCGGCGGGACTCGGGGACCTCCTCCTCCGGGTCCTCGTCGAGGGCGGCGAGGTGGCGGGCGCGGGCGCCGTCCGGCTCGGGGACGCCGTCGTCAGGCGCGTTGCCGGGTGCGTCAGGTGTGGCAGGCGTGTCGGGTGTGCCGACGGCGTCGGGCGGTGCGTGGTCCTCGACCGGCTTGACCAGGCTCACGGGGGCGGCGGGCGCCTCGGTTCCGCCCGCCGGCTGCGGTTCGCCCGAGCCGGGGACCGGAGGCTGCCGTCGCGGCACGGCGTCCGCCTGGTCGGGGCTGCCGGCCTGCGAGGCGCGCACTGCGTGCTGCGACGAGTTGTCGTCCGCCACAAGCCCATCCTGCCCCAGATCCGGCGCGCCGACGCGGGATTGCGCTCCGCTCGGCGCGGCCGTTCCGTGCCCGTGGAACGCACGCGTCCGCCCCGGACTGTGCCGGGGCGCCGACCGGCGGGTAGCCTGCCCAAAGTCCGCCCGCCGGGACGCCGGGGCGCCGGCAGGCCGGTCGAGCGGCGCGGTCGGTACCCGAGGGGGCCTCCGGTCGCGCAGAATGGATGAGGGACTACCAAGCCGCGACGGAATGGGCAACACGCCGTTGGCGACAGAAGAACTGGGAGAGAATCGACGCCGTGAGTGCTGCGATGCGAAGCCGTACCCCCGACCGGCTCTGTGCCGAGGCCGTCGAAATCGCCCGCCAGGCAGCCGAGGAGGCCGTCGGAGCGGCGGCCGTCGGGCCGCACCTTGACGTCCAGGCGGACGCCGAGCGCGTCGTCACCCACACCTTCGAGTGCCGGGACGCCGCGTACCGCGGCTGGCACTGGGCGGTCACGGTCGCCCGCGCCCCGCGCGCCAAGAACGTCACCCTGGACGAGGTCGTGCTGCTGCCCGGCCAGGACGCCGTCCTCGCCCCCCAGTGGGTGCCGTGGAGCGAGCGGCTGCGCCCCGGTGACATGGGCCCCGGCGACCTGCTGCCGACCGGTGCCGACGACCTGCGCCTGGAGCCCGGCTGGACCGGCGAGGACGAGCCCGCGCCGAACTCCGCCGCCGCCGCCCTCGTGGACGACGAGGACCTGGTCGTCACCGACCCGCACGTCCAGCCGGCCCCGGCCCGCGCCCGGATCAACGCCATCGCCGAGGAGCTCGGCCTGGGCCGCAGCCGGGTGCTCTCCCGGCTCGGCCTGCACCTGGCCGCCGAGCGCTGGGAGAAGACCCACGGCTCGCAGACCCCGATGGCGCAGGCCGCCCCGGCCTCGTGCGGGAGCTGCGGCTTCCTGATCCCGATCGGCGGCTCGCTCGGGCAGGCCTTCGGTGTGTGCGGCAACGAGTTCGGGCCGGCCGACGGCCAGGTCGTCTCCTTCGCGTACGGCTGCGGCGGGCACTCCGAGGCGGCCGTCATCCCGGCCCCGCCGGCGCCGTCCGAGCTGATCCTGGACGAGCTGGTGGTCGAGCCCCTGCAGCTCCACCCGGACCGCGCCTCTGGCTCCGTCGAGCCCGACGCCCCCGCCGAGGAGCTCGGCCACTCCTGAGGTCTGTGCTCCACGGCCCGCCCCGGCGACGATCCGGGGCGGGCCGTGGTGTTTCCCGAACGGGCCGCGCCGATTCGGGGCGGGTGCCGCACGCCCCGGCCGGGGCCGTGGTCGGGAGCAGTCAGTGGGGCAGGGAAGAATGCCCTACGACGTACAGGGCGGCGGAAGGCGGCAGGTCCAGTGGAACCTCGGATCATCGGCAGCAGCACGGACGAGCACCTCGCGGACGCCTTCGGGAGCGCCGCGCTGCGGCGGCGGGTGCTGGACGCCTGGGCCGCCTCGCCGGCCCGGTTCCGGGAGGACGCCAACGCCGAGGAGGAACTCGCGCTCGGCGGCTACCGGGACCGCCTGGTGGTCGAGTTGGCGCAGAACGCGGCCGACGCGGCGGTCCGCGCCGGGCGCGGACCCGGGCGGCTGCGGCTGACCCTCGCCGACGGCGTGCTCGCCGCCGCCAACACCGGCGCCCCGCTGGACGCGGCCGCCGTCGAGTCGCTGTCCACCCTGCGCGCCTCATCCAAGCGCGGTGAGCAGCCCGCCGTCGGCCGGTTCGGGGTCGGCTTCGCCGCCGTCCTCGCGGTCACCGACGAGCCCGCCGTGCTCGGCGCCACCGGCGGGGTGCGCTGGTCGCTCGGCGAGGCCCGGTCGCTCGCCGAGGCGCAGCCCGCGCTGACCGAGGAGCTGCGCCGCCGGGACGGCCACGTGCCGCTGCTGCGGCTGCCGTTCGCGGCCGAGGGCCCGGCGCCCGAGGGCTACGACACGGTGGTCGTGCTGCCGATGCGGGACGCCGCCGCCGAGGACCTGACCCGCCGGCTGCTGGCCGGGATCGACGACGCGCTGCTGCTCACCCTGCCCGGCCTCGCCGAGGTCGTGGTGGAGACCCCGGAGGGGACCCGGACGCTCACCCGGGCCGCCGCCGAGACCCGCCCGGACGGCGTCACCGAGGTCACCGTCACCGACGACGCGGGCGGGCGGCTGCGGCAGACGGTCTGGCAGACCGCCGGCGCCTCCGGCCGCCTGGACACCGAGCTGCTGGTCGACCGGCCCACCGAGGAGCGCGCCCGCCCGTACTGGACGGTGACCTGGGCCGTCCCGATCGGCGTGGACGGCGCCCCGCAGCAGCCCGGCATCGCGTCCGTGCTGCACGCGCCGACCCCCAGCGACGAGCCGGTCGGCCTGCCCGCGCTGCTGATCGCCTCCTACCCGCTGGACTCCACCCGCCGGCACGTCGCGCCCGGCCCGCTGGCCGACTTCCTCACCGAGCGTGCCGCCGACAGCTACGCCGACCTGCTGCGCGCCCGCGGCGCCGACCTCGGCTCGCTCGGCCTGGTGCCCGGGCCGCTCGGCAAGGGCGCGCTGGACAACGCGCTGCGCGCGGCGGTGCTGTCCCGGCTGCCCGGCACGCCGTTCCTGCCGCACCCGGCGCCGGTCGAGGAGGGCACGCCTGCGCTGCGGCCCCGGGACGCGACGCTGCTGGAGGGGGCGGACGGCTCGGTGGTCGAGGCGCTCGCGCCGATCTTCCCCGGGCTGCTGCCGGCCGGCCTGGAGCGCCGCCCCGAGCTGCGGTTGCTGAACGTGCGCCGGGTGCCGCTGGCCGACGTGGTGGACCAGCTCGGCGGCCTGGACCGCGAGCCCGGCTGGTGGCGCAACCTGTACGCGGCGCTCGGCGGGGCCGACCCGGAGGCGCTCGGCGCGCTGCCCGTACCGCTCGCGGACGGCCGGACGGTGACCGGGCCGCGGCGCGTCCTGCTGCCCTCGGAGGACGCCGACTGGGCGGCCTTCCCGGGCTACCCCGAATCGCTGGCCGGCGCGCTCGCCGCGCTCGACCTGCGCCTGGCCCACCCCGAGGCCGCCCACCCGCTGCTGGCCAAGCTCGGCGCGGGCACCGCGACCCCGGCCGGGGTGCTGGACACCCCCGAGGTGCGGGCCGCCGTCGCCCGCTCCTACGAGGTGGCCGAGGACGACCTGGACACCGCGCTCGAACTCGCCGACGCCGTCCTGGCGTTGGTGAAGGCCGCCGCCCCCGGGCCGGGCGACCACCCGTGGCTGGCCCGGCTGGCGCTGCTCGACGACGAGGGCGAGCCCGCCCGCGCGGGCGAACTCGTGCTGCCCGGCAGCCCGTTCGCCGCGCTGGCGCGCGAGGAGGACGCCGGCTGGGTGGACGACGACCTGCTGGAGCGCTGGGGGCCCGAGGTGCTCGCGGCCGTCGGCGTCCTGGCGGACTTCGTCCTGGTGCGCGCCGAGGACGTGGTGCTCGACCCGGACGACCTGGAGCGGCTCGACCCCACCGCCCCCGCCGACCGGGCGGCCGGCGGCCACCCCACCGGCCTGCTGGACGAGGCACCGGACGGGCTCGCCGACTGGGCCGAGGACGCCCTGGAGGCCCTGCAGGCCGACGAGGCGATCGGCGTCCCGCCGGTGGCCGCCGAGCTGCTGGCCGTACGCGACCTCGACCTGGTGGACGACGACGCCTGGCCCGAGGCGCTCGCCGCGCTGGCCCGCCCGCCGTACCGGGACGCCGTGGTCAACCCGGTGCGCACCCTGCTGCCGGACGGCTCGTACGCCGACCTGCCGCCGTACACCGCGTGGTGGCTGCGCGACCACCCGGTGCTGGCGGGCCGCGAGCCCGCCGGGCTGCGCGCCGCCGGGGCCGACCCGCTGCTGCGCGGCCTCTACGACGAGGCGCGCACCACCCTGGACGACCAGTTCCTGCACGCGCTCGGGGTGCGCACCACGCTGACCGCGCTGCTCGCCGAGCCGCACGGGCCGGACGAGGTGCTGGACCGGATGACCGATCCGGCCGTCGAGGTCGCCCACCGTCAACTGCACGGCCTGCACAGTGCGTTGGCCCGGGTGGAGCGCGAGCGGATCGAGCCGCTGGACGTGGTGCGGGCGCTGCCGCCACTGGACCCGGCCACCGGGCGGCGGCCCGCCCACACCGTGGTGGTGGACGCCACCGAGGCGGTCGTCGCGGACGCCCCCGACCTGGTCCAGCTGCTGCACTCCCACCCGCTGCTGCCGGTCGCCCCGGCGCTCGCGGCCGACCTCGCCGAACGGCTGCACGTGTCGCTGGCCAGCGAGGTGGCCGGCGGCCGGGTGCTCTCCGAGGGCGTGCTGCACCGGGTCCCGGCCGTGGTGCGCGAGCTGCTGCCCGGCTGCCCGGTCGCGTACGAGGAGCACGAGGAGCTGCTGGTCGTCGGGCCGGACGGCGACGAGGCCGCGGTGGACTGGCGGTGGGACCCGGGGGCGGACGCCCCGGAGCCGCCGTACGACCCGGAGCTGGCCGAGGCCGAGGACGAGGACGACGAGTTCGAGGTCCCGCCGGTGCCGGGCCTGCTGCACGCCGCCACCCCGGAGGGCCTCGCGGCCGGCCTCGCCTGGTCGGTCGGACAGTGGCACCGGCGCTTCGAGGTGCTGGCCGCGCTCAGCGAGCCGGACCGGGCGTACGAGCTGTCGGCGGCCCGGGACTTCGAGGGCTGAGCCGCCGTACGGGCCGGGCCCGCCCCGACCGGCGGCTCCGGTCCGACCGGCGGGCCCGTGTCGATCGGCGGGTGCGGCGGGCTCACTCCAGGCCGCGGCGCTTCATGAAGCGCCAGACGAGCTCCAGGAGGATGCCGCAGACCACCGCGATGGCGACGCCCAGCAGCGGGTCGCGGAGGCCGACCAGGGAGAGCTGGAAGAACTCCTTCAGCGGGGGGATCAGCAGCACCAGGGCGAACGCGCCGCACATCGTGCCGATCAGCAGCAGCCGCCACCAGGAGTACGGGCGGGCGACGATGGCGAGGACCCAGATGGCGATCAGGAAGAGCGTCAGGGTGGCCACGCTGGTGTCGGCCTTGAGGTCGGTCGCGTGGTCGGCACGGGCGAGCGCGTAGGCGACGAAGGTGCCCGTCCCGGCGATGACGCCGCCGGGGATGGCGAGCCGCAGCACGCGTTTCACGAAGCCGGTGCGGGCCCGCTCGTTGTTGGGGGCGAGCGCGAGGAAGAAGGCCGGCACGCCGATGGTCAGGGAGGACAGCACGGTGGAGTGCCGGGGCAGGAACGGGTACGGCGAGTGGGTGAAGATCACCAGCAGCGCCAGCAGCACCGAGTAGACCGTCTTCACCAGGAAGAGCGACGCGACCCGCTCGATGTTGCCGATCACCCGGCGGCCCTCGGCGACCACCGACGGCAGGGTCGCGAAGGAGTCGTCGAGCAGCACGATCTGGGCGACCGCCTTGGTGGCGTCGGAGCCGGTGCCCATCGCCACGCCGATGTCGGCGTCCTTGAGCGCCAGCACGTCGTTGACGCCGTCGCCGGTCATCGCCACGGTGTGGCCGCGGGACTGCAGTGCCCCGACCAGCAGGCGCTTCTGCTGCGGGGTGACCCGGCCGAAGACGCTGGTCCGGTCGGCGGTCTCGGCGAGCTGCTCGGGGTCGGTGGGCAGGGTGCGGGCGTCCAGCGGCTGGTCGGCGCCGGGCAGGCCCAGGTGACCGGCCACCGCGCCGACCGAGACCGCCGCGTCGCCCGAGATGACCTTGGCCCGGACCCGCTGGCCCTCGAAGTACCGCAGGGTTTCGGCGGCGTCGCCGCGCAGCCGCTGCTGCAGCACCACCAGGGCGAGCGGGGTGAGGTCGGCCGCCGGGTCGGGGGAGTCCAGCGGGACGGGCGTCCGGCCCAGCAGCAGCACCCGCAGGCCCCGCGTGCCCAGCTCGTCCACCTCGGCCAGCGCCGGGTGCCCGGCGGGCAGCAGCACGTCGGGGGCGCCGAGCAGCCAGCTGGCCTCGCCGCCCTGCGGCTCCAGCAGCTGCACGCCGCTCCACTTGCGGGCGGAGGAGAAGGGCATCGCCTCGATCACCCGCCAGCCGTCGCGGCCCGAGGATCCGCCGGAAGGACCGTCCGAGGCGTCGTCACCGCCGTCGCCGCGCCCGTACGCGTCGATGACGGCCTGCATGGACGGGTTGGGGCGGGCGTCGGCGCCGGCCATCACGGCGAGCGCGCGCCGGACGGTCTCGGCGTCGGCGGCGGCGGGCTCCCCGTCGGAGAGCACCCGCAGGTCGATCACGTCCATGCCGCCCTCGGTGAGGGTGCCGGTCTTGTCCAGGCAGACGGTGTCGACCCGGGCCAGGCCCTCGATCGCCGGCAGCTCCTGGACCAGGCACTGCTTGCGGCCGAGCCGGATCACGCCGATCGCGAAGGCCACCGAGGTCAGCAGCACCAGGCCCTCGGGGACCATCGGGACGATGCCGGCCACCATCCGCCGCACGGCCTCGCGCCAGTCCCGGCCCTCGACGGCCAGCTGGCTGATGATCAGGCCGATCGCGGTGGGGAACAGCAGGTAGGTGATGAACCGCAGGATGCTGTCGATGCCGCTGCGCAGCTCCGACTTCACCAGGGTGAACTTGCTGGCCTCCTCGGCGAGCTGCGCGGCGTAGGCCTCGCGGCCGACCTTGGTGGCGGTGAACGCGCCCGCGCCGGCCACCACGAAGCTGCCGGACATCACCTGGTCGCCGGGCTGCTTGAGGACGGGGTCGGGTTCGCCGGTGAGCAGCGACTCGTCGATTTCCAGGCCGTCCGCCTCGGTGACCTCGCCGTCCACGATCACCTTGTCGCCGATGCCGAGCAGCACGGTGTCGTCGAGGACGATCTCGGAGACGCCGATCTGCCGGACGGCGCCGTCCCGGCGGACCTGCGGGCGGGCCTCGCCGATCAGGGCCAGGCTGTCCAGGGTCTTCTTGGCGCGCAGCTCCTGGATGATGCCGATCGCCGTGTTGGCGACGATGACCAGGCCGAACAGGCCGTCCTGGATCGGTCCGACGATCAGGATGATCCCGAACATCACGCCGATGATCGCGTTGAAGCGGGTGAAGACGTTGGCCCGGACGATTTCCCTGGTGGAGCGGCTGGACCGGACCGGGATGTCGTTGACCTGTCCCTGCGCGACCCGCTCGGCCACCTCGGCGACGGTCAGTCCGCCGCGCCGCCCGGGCAGCAGCCCGAGGGGGTGGGCTCCGTCGGGACGGTCCCCGTCGGTCGGCCGCTCGTCCGCTGGCTGGGCAGGCTGCGTCATGGCACCGACTCTACGGGTGCCTTATGTCCGATGCGTGCTACTAAAGGGCTATTCAGTCCGACCGGGTGGCCGGGTCCTGACCGTCGCCGTCCGTCATGCGTCCGGCCGCCTCGGCGGCGCGGCTGCGGGCGATCGCGTCGCGCCGGGCACGGCAGTACCAGAGGCCGATCAGGCCGAGCAGGCCGCCGGAGAGGCAGATCCACGGCCAGGTGCCGTGGCCGTGCTCGGAGAGCGTGCCCTGGAAGGGGAGCAGGGCGAGGAAGGCGACGAACCACACCACCGTGCCGCCGCCGACGATGGCGACGTCGTTGGCCTCCAGCGGAGGGGGCGAGGGGTGCAGCGGCGTCTTCGGCATGGGCCTAGCGTACGGTGCGGTGGGGGCCGGTCGTCGTCGCGCAGCCGCCGCGCACGGGCCAGGCGGGGGCCGCGCGGGCGGCCTGTGGGCCTGCCGCGGGCTCTACGCGCGAAGATAGCGCGTGTGCGATGGGGAAACCATACTTAAAGGTCTGACACCGAGCCGCCGTCGCCTCGGGTGTCGACCCCCTCTCCTCAGCTCCCCCACAGAGGACGCACGCATGCCTGTGGTCCAGCCGACCACCGAGTCGCCCGAACCCGCCGACGCCGCGCCCAAGCCCCCCACCGGCGCCGTCGACCGCTACTTCCGGATCAGCGAGCGCGGCTCCACCCTGCCGCGCGAGATCCGCGGCGGCGTCGCCACCTTCTTCACCATGGCGTACATCCTGGTGCTGAACCCGATCATCCTGGCGAGCGCCACGGACATGACCGGGGCCCACCTGGACAGCGCCCAGCTGGTCACCGCCACCGCCCTCACCGCGGGTCTCACCACCCTGCTGATGGGTGTGATCGGCAACGTCCCGATCGGCCTGGCCGCCGGCCTCGGCGTCAACACCATCGTGGCGCTCCAGCTCGCCCCGAAGATGACCTGGCCGGACGCCATGGGCATGGTCGTGCTGGCCGGCCTCGCGATCATGCTGCTGGTCGCCACCGGCCTGCGCGAGCGGGTCATGAACGCGGTCCCGCTCGGCCTGCGCAAGGCCATCGCGATCGGCATCGGCCTGTTCATCAGCCTGGTCGGCCTGGTCGACTCCGGCTTCGTCAGCCGCGTCCCGGACGCCGCGCACACCACCGTCCCGCTGCAACTCGGCGGCAACGGGCACCTGCTCGGCTTCCCGGTGCTGGTCTTCGTCGTGGGCCTGCTGCTCACCCTGATCCTGGTCATCCGCAAGGTGCCCGGCGCGATCCTGATCAGCATCGTGGCCTCCACCGCGCTCGCCGTGGTGCTCGACAAGGTCGTCGACATCCCGGCGCTCAAGTGGGGCCTGACCGTCCCGGCCTGGCCGGGCAACCCGGTCGCCGCGCCGGACTTCGGGCTGGTCGGCAAGGTCAGCCTGTTCGGCGGCTTCGCGAAGGTCGGCGTGCTGACCGGCGTGCTGTTCGTCTTCACCGTGCTGATGTCGTGCTTCTTCGACGCGATGGGCACCATCCTCGGCGTGGCCGACGAGGCCCACCTGCTGGACGAGAAGGGCGACCTGCCCGGCATCAACAAGGTCCTGATGGTCGACGGCATCGCCACCGCGCTCGGCGGCGCCACCTCCTCCTCCGCCAACACCTGCTTCGTGGAGTCCACCGCCGGCGTCGGCGAAGGTGCCCGGACCGGCTTCGCCTCGATCGTCACCGGCCTGCTCTTCGTCGTGGCGCTCTTCCTCACCCCGCTCGCCACCATGGTCCCCGCCCAGGCCGCCACCCCGGCCCTGGTCACGGTCGGCTTCCTGATCCTGGCCAACTCGATCAAGGAGATCGACTGGGCCGACTACACGATCGCGATCCCGGCCTTCCTGACCATCGTGATGATGCCGTTCACCTACAGCATCACCAACGGCATCGGCTTCGGCTTCATCGCCTTCTGCGTCCTGCGCGTGGCCGCCGGCCGCGGCCGCGGCGTGCCCGCCCCGCTGTACGCGGTGGCGGCGGTGTTCGCCTTCTACTACCTGATGCCGGCCTTCGGCCTGCTCTGACGCCGTACGGCGCCGCCGCGGCCCCGTCCTCCCCCGTGCGGGAGGGCGGGGCCGCGGCGTTTCCGAAGTGTCACCGGCCGTGGTGTCACCGGACCCCGTGGTGTCACTGGACGTCGAACTCGTTGCCCTCGGGGTCGGCCATGGTGGTCCACTCGCCGCCCGGCTCCTTGACCTCCCGCAGGACGGTGGCACCGAGGGCTTCGAGACGGGTGACGGTGGCGGCGCGCTCGCCCGGGGCGGGGTGGACGTCGAGGTGCAGTCGGTTCTTGGCCCGCTTGGGCTCGGGGACGGCCTGGAAGAGGATGCGACGGCCGAGGCCGGTGTCCGAGGCCGGGTCGAACGGGTCCTCGGGGTGGCGGACGGCGGCCAGGGTGCGCCAGGCGGGGTGACCGTCCACCTCGGTGGTGGCGTCGGGGCCGACCGCGCCGGCCTGAAGCAGGCGGGTGACCAGCGGGCCGTGGTCCTCCCGGGTGTACTCCAGGGCGGCGGCCCAGAAGGCGGCCTGGCGGTGCGGGTCGGCGCAGTCGATGACGAGCTTCCAGTGCAGCGGCATGTAACCGTTTCTATCGGTTACCGGATGGTCGGGCAATCAGCCACTGTCGGAAGCTGTCAAAAAGGCGCCCGTGTAGGCCAGTTGACGGGGGGAATACTGGCTGGACGGAGAAGGGGGAGGGGACTCGACCGATGGTGCAACAGGATCCGCCCGGGGGCGTCGAGGCACAGCTGCTGCCGGAGCTGTTCCGGACGGCGGACAAGGCCTCGCTGGACGGCCAGCGCGAGACGCTGCGCTGGTACCGAGGCCTGATCGCGATGCTGGTGGTCGCCGCCCTGATCGGGTCGTTCCCCGGCCCGGACCACAAGGGCGACTTCGACCCCTGGCCGCTGTTCTCGGTGGCCGCCTTCCTGCTGGCCGGCTACTTCTGGTCCCGGCTGCGCCGCAGCAACCCGCAGGGCCGCTGGTACGAGGCGCGGGCGGCGGCCGAGTCGGTCAAGACACTGGCCTGGAAGTACACCGTCCGGGCCAGCCCGTTCGACGGCGAGGGGCAGTCCCCGGACGTGGACCGGGGCTACCTGCTGCAGGTCGAGGACGTGATGCGGGCCTTCGAGGACCCGGCGATCGTGCCGCCCGACACCGTCGCCGAGATCACCCCGGAGATGCGGCGGCTGCGTGCCGACAGCCTGACCGCCCGGCGCACCCTCTACCTGCGCACCCGGGTCGAGGGGCAGCGCACCTGGTACCGCTCCCGGGCGGACGCCTGCGAGTCGCAGGCGGTCTCCTGGGGGCTCGGCATCGCGGTGCTGATCATCCTCGGCGCGGCGGCCGCCATCGCCCAGGCCACCGGTGCGCTGCAGGTGCACATCTTCGGCGCCAGCTCGGCCGCGGCCGCGGCGATCATCGCCTGGACGCAGCTCAAGCAGCTCCGCCCGCTGGCCGCCGCCTACCAGCTGGCCGCGCGCGAGCTGGAGAACGTCGGCAACCAGCTCTCCGACCTGGACGTCAGGGCGCCGGACGCCGAGGCGCGCTGGGCCCGGCTGGCCGCCGAGGCGGAGGACGCGGTCTCCCGCGAGCACACCACCTGGCGGGCCCGGCGGGCGTTCCCGCGGTAGGGCGGGGCGTTCCGCACTGGGCCGGGGGCGCTCCCGCAGTGGGCCGGGGCGCTCCGCGCTAGACCAACTCTGGGAAACAGCTGGGGAGATCGGGCGAAGGGGGAGCACGCCGGGACCACAGGTGTGCGGGGTACGTGAGGGTAGAGCGCCGAGGTACGGACCGTAATCGTTACGTGTCCATGCCCTGGTTTCATCACCTCCGCGCGACCCCTGTACCGCCGGAGGCCCCCCTTGCGCATTCTCCTGATCGCCAGTGCGTTCAACAGCCTGACCCAGCGCGTCCACGCCGAGCTGCGCGAGCGCGGCCACCAGGTCGCCGTCCAGCTCGCCCTCGGGGACGAGCAGATGCGGGCGGGGGTGGCCCGGACCGACCCCGAGCTGATCATCTGCCCGATGCTGACCAAGGCCGTCCCGCAGGACATCTGGTCCAGCCGGACCGTCCTGATCGTGCACCCCGGGCCCACCGGCGACCGCGGCCCCTCCTCGCTGGACTGGGCGATCACCGAGGGCGCGGAGCGCTGGGGCGTCACGGTGCTGCAGGCCGTCGAGGAGATGGACGCCGGTGACATCTGGGCGTCCGTCGAGTTCCCGGTCCCCGACTGCGGCAAGAGCGAGCTGTACCGGGGCGAGGTCGCCGACGCCGCCGTGGAGGCCGTCCTGCTGGCCGTCCAGCGCTACGAGGGCGGCCTGTTCACCCCCGAGCCGCTGGACTACGGCCGGCCCGACGTCCACGGCGAGCTGCGGCCCTTCCTGCGCCAGGAGGCGCGCCGGATCGACTGGGAGCAGGACGACACCGCCACCGTGCTGCGCAAGCTGCGCGCCGCCGACTCCCAGCCCGGCGTGCTGGACGAGCTGTACGGGCGCGAGTTCTTCCTGCACGGCGCCCACCCCGAGGACGAGCTGCGCGGCCCGGTGCCCGGCGCCGTGCTGGCCACCAGGGACGGCGCGATCTGCCGGGCCACCGTGGACGGCGCGGTGTGGATCCCGCAGCTGCGCCCGCGCCGCACCCCCGGCGGGCCGGCCACCTTCAAGCTGCCCGCCGCGACGGTCCTCGCCGACGAGCTGTACCGGGTCCGCGAGGTGCCGGTACGCCCGGCGGCGGCCGCCCGTCGCGACACCTGGTCGGAGCTGCGCTACCGCGAGGAGGGCGACGTCGGCTACCTCGAATTCGCCTACCCGGGCGGGGCGATGAGCACCGAGCAGTGCCGTCGGCTGCTGGCCGCCTACCGGGAGGCGGCCGCCCGGCCCACCTCGGTGCTGGTGCTCGGCGCTCCCCGGGACTTCTACTCCAACGGGATCCAGCTCAACGTCATCGAGGGCGCGGCCTTCCCGGCGCTGGAGTCCTGGGAGAACATCAACGCGATGGACGACTTCGTCGAGGCCGTCCTGACCACGACGGACAAGGTCACCGTCGCGGCCCTCGCCGGGAACGCGGCGGCCGGCGGGCTGATGATGGCGCTCGCCGCCGACGAGGTGTGGTGCCGCGACTCGGCGGTGCTCAACCCGCACTACCGCCTGATGGGCCTGTACGGCTCCGAGTACTGGACGTACACCCTGCCGAACCGGGTCGGTGCCGAGCAGGCCGAGCGGCTCACCACCGAGGCGCTGCCGGTCGGGGCCGAACACGCGCGCCGGATCGGCCTGGTGGACCGGACGTCCGGCGGGGACGCGGCGGAGTTCCGCCGCTGGGTGGCCCGGGAGGCGGCCGGGATCGCCGGCTCGCCCGACCTCACCGGGCGGCTGGTGGACAAGAAGCGCCGCCGCGCCGCCGACGAGGAGGCGAAGCCGCTGGCCGAGTACCGGGCGGAGGAACTGCGGCGGATGCACGCCAACTTCTACCGGACCGACGAGCCGTACCACGGGCTGCGGCGGGACTTCGTGCACAAGGTCTGCCCGGTGGCCACGCCGGAGCACCTGACCGGGCTGCTCGGGCGGCCCGCGTAAGGGGCCGGCGGGCCGACACGCGGCGACGCCCGGCCGGGTCCCCCACCCTGGCCGGGCGTCGCTCTGTGTCTCCCGTTCTGTGTCTGTCGGCTCGCTCAGCGCCGGACGCCGGCCCCGCCCAGCCGCTGCTGCGGGACGCGGGGCGGCCGGGGCGGCCGGGGTGCCCGCGGGGGCAGCGGGGCGGCCGGTCCGGCCAGCAGGGGCTGCGAGTCGGGGCGGCTCGGGGAGACGGCGAAGGCCAGTGAACCGAAGAACACGTAGCAGCCGAGTCCGACCCCGAGCGGGAAGATGAACTGCAGCGCCATCACGCCGCCCTGGGTGGAGTGCGAGAGGTCCACCCGGACCGAGAGCGCCGCCATGCCCGTGTAGTGCATCGCGCAGACCGCCACGCCCATCACCGGCGCCGCCGCCAGTACGGCGATCGTGCCCCGGATGTTCAGCGCGGCCCAGAGCGCGGCCGTGGCCGCGAAGACGGCGATGGCGACCGAGAGCGCCACCGTCGTGTGGTCGTAGCCGAGCCGGCCGGGCAGGACCATCGCGGCCATGCCCATGTAGTGCATCGCGGCGACCCCGAGGCCGGTGGTCAGCCCGCCGACCATGAGCGCCAGCGCCGGGTGCTTGCGCCAGTACCCGACGGTGAAGAGCCCGACGCCGACGAAGGCGACGGCGACCAGCAGGCTGATCACGGTCAGCCCGGGCTGGTAGGTGATCGCGACGCCGGTCACCGAGAAGCCGAGCATCGCGATGAAGTGCATGGACCAGATGCCGGCCCCGAGCGAGGTGGACGCGAAGAGCAGCCAGACGGCCCGGCTGCGGCCCTTGGAGACGAGTGCCCAGCGGGCGCCGCGCAGCGCCACGAAGGCGCCGAGGCAGGCGACGAAGTACGAGACCGCCGGCGTCACCCAGCCGTGGTCGGCATGATGGATCTCACCCAATTGAGCTCCCTGGACGAGGGGTTGAGGGCGCCAGGGCTCGGGCGGACGCGGTCGACCGGGGCGGTCGGGAAGCGTGCGGAAACGGGCACGGAAACGGAACGGGGTCCGCCGGGGGGAGCCTGGCGTGTGGTGCCCCTGACAACGGGGGAGAGTAGCCACTACCCGCCGGTCGCACAATGTTCGTGCTTTTGGTGAAATCCCAGGTCAGGATGGACCTTTACCGCTCCTGCATGATCTTGGCACCAAGTCCTGACACCGCCTGCGCACGCTCCCCGGGCCCGTTCGTGCCTTACTCCAAGGGTGCTAGCCCGAACGGGTGGCCGGCCGGGTCGATCAGCACCTTGAGCGTGCGCCCGTGCTGGTACGTGGGCTGGGTCGCGCCGAGCGCGAGGGCCTTCGCGGTGGACTCCTCCAGGTCGTCCACGTAGAAGTCGAGGTGGAAGTGCTTGCTCCCGTCCGGCTCCGTCCACGGCTCCGGCCGGTATCCCTTCACCCGCCCGAAGCCCAGCGGGCTGCCGCCCTCCGGGTTGTCCAGGATCGCGAAGTGCTCGTCCACGTGCCGGGTCTCCCATCCCAGCAGTTCGCCATAGAACGACGCCAGCGCGACCGGGTCGGCGCAGTCGATGGTGACCATGGCGAGCCTGGCGAACCCGCCGTCGTTCGGCGTGGACTGTTCGGCGGACTGCTCAGCGGCGAGGTCGGACATGTCTGGTCGGCCCTTCCGGGAGTCGGGAACGATCACCCATCACCAATATGGCACCGGGCGGATGCTCCGGCGCGGCGGGACGCCGATTTTCTTTAGCGAGAGTAATGACGTAGTCTAAAGAGATGCCCGAGATGTCCGAGCAGGACCTCGCAGCCGTCAATCAGCTGCGATCGTCCACGATGCGCCTCTCCCGACGACTCAAACACCAGCGGGTGGAGGAGTCGCTCAGTCCCACCGAGATGGGGGTGCTGGGCACCCTCGCCCGGTGCGGAAAGGCGACGCCGGGTGAGCTCGCCCGGAAGGAGCACGTGCAGCCTCCTTCGATGACCAGGATCGTCGCGATGCTGGAGGAGAAGGGGCTGGTGCGGCGGGAGCCGCACCCCGAGGACCGCCGACAGGTGGTCGTCAGCAGCACCGAGCAGGCCGAGACGATCCTCGCGGAGAGTCGTCGGCGCCGAAACGTCTGGCTCGCCGAGCTCGCCCAAGGGCTCGACGAGGAGGAATGGGCCGTCCTCCGGGAGGCCGCGCCCGTGCTCTACAAGCTCGCACACCTCTGAGGCACACCGAACCCGGCCGGCCGCCGGGAGACAAAGGAGCCCGCATCACCGCAGGACCGACCACCGACACCAGGAGCGCGACGGCCACCGCCATGGCCGTCGCGCTGCGAGGGGAGAGCACCGTGACACCGCCGGCCGCAGCCAGCGCCGCCGCCATCCGTACCGACGACCCGACCAACGACCCCGCCGCGGCCAACACCGCGGCCGCCGACACCCAGGCACCCGCCCCCACGGGGCTGCCGGGCAGCGGCGACGACGACCCCGACGAACGCACCGCGGCGGACGACCCCGCCGCTCCCGGCCGCAGCCACGCGGCCTCATCTCCCACAGGCGCCCGTTTCACCCGGCCCGGGGGGATGTTCTCCTCCCTGCGCGTTCGCAACTACCGCTACTACTTCGCCGGTCAGGTGGTGTCCAACACCGGTACCTGGATGCAGCGGATCGCCCAGGACTGGCTGGTACTGAGCCTCACCGGCAGCCCGCTCGCGGTCGGCATCACCACCGCCATGCAGTTCCTGCCGATGCTGCTGCTCGGCCTCTTCGGCGGCGTGCTCGCCGACCGGATGCCCAAGCGCCGGCTGCTGATCTACACCCAGGGCGCGATGGGCCTGCTGGCCGCAGGCCTCGCCGTGCTGACCATCGGCGGTGTGGTGACGCCGTACTACGTGTACGCGTTCGCGCTGCTGCTCGGCCTGGTCACCGTGGTCGACAACCCGACCCGGCAGGCCTTTGTCTCCGAGATGGTCGGACCCAAGGACCTCGCCAACGCCGTCAGCCTGAACGCCGCCAACTTCCAGACCGCCCGCCTGGTCGGCCCCGCCGTCGCGGGCCTGCTGATCGCCGCGGTCGGCAGCGGCTGGGCCTTCGCCGTCAACGCGCTGTCCTTCGCGGCCGTGATCGGCGGACTGCTGGCCATGCGGGAGAGCGAACTGCGCCCGACCGCGCGGATCGCCCGCGAGAAGGGGCAGCTGCGGGAGGGTCTGCGGTACGTGAAGGAGCGGCCCGAACTGCTCTTTCCGATGGTGCTGGCCGGATTCATCGGGACCTTCGGCTTCAACTTCCCGACCCTGCTCTCCGGCTTCGCGTACGACACCTTCAAGGTGGGCGCCGGCCAGTACGGCCTGCTGAACACCGCGATGGCGGTCGGCTCGCTGGCCGGCGCGCTGCTCGCCGCCCGCCGGGGCGCGCCGAGGCTGCGCCGGCTGGTCGGCGCGGCGCTGGCCTTCGGGACGCTCGAGGTGGTCGCCGCCTTCGCGCCCGACTACTGGACCTTCGCGCTGCTGCTGATGCTGATCGGGGTGTTCGGGCTGAGCTTCAACACCTCGGTCAACTCCATGCTGCAGCTGGCCACCGACCCCGAGATGCGCGGCCGGGTGATGGGCCTGCTGGTGCTGGTCTTCACCGGCGGCACGCCGATCGGTGCCCCGATCGTCGGCTGGGTGACCGCCTCGTACGGGCCCCGGCTCGGCCTGCTGGCCTGCGGACTGGTGTCCGCGCTGGCGGCCGGTGCGGTCGGCCTGGTGCTGGCCCGCGGCGCGGACCTGCGGGTGCGGTTCGACCTGCACCCGGGCCGCGGCGGCCGGGTCGTGGCCGTCGTGCCGCGGACCGCTCCGACGCGCAAGTCGGAGCTGGCTGCCGCCTGCTGACTGGCGGTCCGATGCGTCAGTCCCCCCGAGGGTTCGCCTCGGGGGGTTCGTGGCGTCAGAGCCGGATGGCGAGGACCTGGCCGGGCCAGACGCCGTTCGGCTGCTCGACCTCGAAGCTCTCGGTCTCGGTGAAGCCGAGCGCCCGGTACTGGGCGACCAGCTTGCGGTCGGCGCCCGCGTAGCAGTCCACCCGCAGCAGGCCGATGCCGCGCCGGCGGGCCTCCTCGACGGCGTCGGCGATCAGCGCGGCGCCGATGCCCGCGCCCTTGCGGGTGCGGTCGGTGACCAGGTTGCGGACGAACAGCTCGCGCTCGTCCACGGCGGGGACGTACGACCCGCGTTCCTCGGACAGCACGCAGGAGCCGACCGTACGGCCCTCGTCGTCCACGGCGAGGCGGATCAGGAACGGCTCGCGGGCGTACTGCCCGATGTGCTCGACCCGGGCGGGCGTGGCGCTGAACGGCTGGTCGCCCCACTGGCCGGTGCGGCCCCGGTCGGCCAGCCAGGCCACGGCGCCGTCGAGCAGGGCGAGGATGTCGGGGATGTCCTCGGGTCCTCCGGTGCGGATCTTCATGCCGCTGGAATCGATCATGAACCCGTTCTAGCCCAAAGTCGCGTGCGCGGGAAGACACCCGGGCACCGGCGCGGGAAGCTGCCGGGGCGTCCCGCGAGGGAAGATGAGCCCATGAGGCTTTTCGTGGCGGTGCTCCCGCCGGTCGAGGCGCTGCAGGGGCTCTCCGACGCGGTCGCGCCGGTGCGCGGGCTGCCCGGGGCGGACCGGCTGCGCTGGACCACCGTCGAGGGCTGGCACCTGACCCTGGCCTTCCTCGGCGCGGTGCCGGCGGAGCGGCTGCCCGAGCTGGCCGCGGGCCTGGCGGCGGTGGCCGAGGTGCACGAGGTCCACCGGCTGCGGATCGCGGGCGCCGGGCGGTTCGGCGACCGGGTGCTCTGGGCCGGCGTCGAGGGCCAGACCTGGGCGCTGCGCCGGCTGGCCGAGGCCGTCACCGAGGTCACCGCCGAGGCGGTCGGGGAGACGGCCGACACCTTCGCCTTCCACCCGCACCTCACCCTCGCCCGGGCCGGCTCCCACCGCGGCCACCGGCGGGCCGTCCAGCGGCTCGCGGCGGCCGAGCTGGACGGTCTGGCGGCGGCGCTGGCGGACTACCGGGGGCCGGAGTGGGAGGCCACCGAGCTGCACCTGATGAACAGCGACCCGGACGGCGGCTTGGCGCACTACGAGTCGCTGGGTTCCTGGGCCCTGGCGGACTGGAGCTAGCGTCGGGCTGCGCGGAGCTACCGGGACCTCTGCTCCGTCCGGGTGTGGGGCGGAGGTACGCTCGTTGACCGTGGATCCCAAGACTCGTATGCGTATCGTCTCCGGCACCCTGGTGCTGCTGCTGGTCGTCGTGCTGATCAGCTCACTGGCCGGCCGGTAGACCGGAAACGGCTGTGAGGGCCACCACCCGGGTGGGTGGTGGCCCTCACGCACGCCTCAGCGGGTGCTCAGCTGGTGCTCAGAGCTGCTCGACCACGTAGTCGATGCACTGGGTGAGCGCCTCGACGTCCGCCGGGTCGATCGCCGGGAACATCGCGATGCGCAGCTGGTTGCGGCCCAGCTTGCGGTACGGCTCGGTGTCCACGATGCCGTTGGCACGCAGTGCCTTGGCGACCGCGGCGGCGTCCACCGACTCGTCGAAGTCGATGGTGCCGACCACCTGGGAGCGCTCGGCCGGGTTCGCCACGAAGGGGGTGGCGAAGGAGGACTTCTCGGCCCAGGCGTACAGCCGGGAGGAGGAGTCGGCGGTCCGGGCGACGGCCCAGTCCAGCCCGCCGTTGCCGTTCAGCCACTCCAGCTGGTCGGCCAGCAGGAAGAGCGTGGCGATCGACGGGGTGTTGTACGTCTGGTCCTTCGACGAGTTGTCGATGGCCGTCGGCAGCGAGAAGAACGGCGGGATGTAGCGGCCGGAGGCGGCGATCTCGGCGGCGCGCTCCAGGGCGGCCGGGGAGAAGGTGGCCAGCCACAGGCCGCCCTCGGAGGCGAAGGACTTCTGCGGGGCGAAGTAGTAGACGTCCGTCTCGGTGATGTCGACCGGCAGGCCGCCGGCGCCCGAGGTGGCGTCCACCAGGACCAGCGAGCCCTCGTCCGCGCCGGCCGGGCGCTTGATCGGCATCGCGACGCCGGTCGAGGTCTCGTTGTGGGTGAGTCCGTAGACGTCCACACCGGCCTCGGCGACCGGCAGCGGGTGGGTGCCCGGGGCGGTCTTGATCACGCTCGGCTCGGCGAGCCACGGCGCGGCCTTGACCGAGGCGCCGAACTTCGAGGAGAACTCGCCGAAGTCCAGGTGCTGGGACTTCTCCCGCACCAGGCCGAAGGCGGCGATGTCCCAGAAGGCGGTGGAGCCGCCGTTGCCGAGGACGACCTGGTAGCCCTCGGGCAGCGAGAAGAGGCTGCTCACGCCCTCGCGTACGCGCTTGACCAGGTTCTTGACCGGGGCCTGGCGGTGGGAGGTGCCGAGCAGGGAGGTCTGGGTGGCGGCGAGGGCACTCAGGGCCTCGGGGCGCACCTTGGACGGTCCGCAGCCGAAACGGCCGTCTGCGGGCTTGATGTCAGCGGGGATCTGGATCTGAGCCACGCGCGCAGCCTACCGGCCGGGGGCCGGGCGGGGGTACGGTCGTCCGCCCGCTGAGACTGTGATCTTCGCTGCTCAGAGATGCCGACAGCGGGCCCGGCCGAGGCCGGACCCGCTGGTCAGGGGCACTGTGCGGACGGTCGTCCGGTGCGGTCAGCGGGCGATGGCGTCCCAGCCCTCGATCGCCTCGGGACGGCGCGGGCCGGGGCCGATGTAGCGCGCGGAGGGGCGCACGAGCCGGCCCGTGCGCTTCTGCTCCAGGATGTGCGCCGACCAGCCGGCGGTGCGGGCGCAGGTGAACATCGAGGTGAACATGTGGGCCGGAACCTCGGCGAAGTCCAGCATGATGGCGGCCCAGAACTCGACGTTGGTGGCCAGCACACGGTCGGGGCGGCGGTTGTGCAGCTCCTCCAGCGCGGCCTTCTCCAGTGCCTCGGCGACCTCGAAGCGCGGCGCGCCGAGCTCCTTGGCGGTGCGGCGCAGCACGCGGGCGCGCGGGTCCTCGGCGCGGTAGACGCGGTGGCCGAAGCCCATCAGGCGCTCGCCCTTGTCCAGGGCGTTCTTGACCCAGGCGGTGGCGTCGCCGGTGCGCTCGATCTCCTCGATCATGCCGAGCACGCGGGAGGGGGCGCCGCCGTGCAGCGGGCCCGACATCGCGCCGACCGCGCCGGAGAGGGCGGCCGCGACGTCGGCGCCGGTGGAGGCGATGACCCGGGCGGTGAAGGTGGAGGCGTTCATGCCGTGCTCGGCGGCCGAGGTCCAGTAGGCGTCGACGGCCTTGACGTGCTTCGGGTCCGGCTCGCCCCGCCAGCGGATCATGAACCGCTCGACGACCGTCTCGGCCTTGTCGATCTCGCTCTGCGGGACCATCGGCAGGCCCTGGCCGCGAGCCGACTGGGCGACGTAGGACAGCGCCATCACGGCGGCGCGGGCGAGGTCGTCGCGGGCCTGCTCGGCGGAGATGTCCAGCAGCGGCTTGAGGCCCCAGACCGGGGCGAGCATGGCGAGCGCCGACTGCACGTCGACCCGGATGTCGCCGGAGTGCACCGGGATCGGGAACGGCTCGGCGGCCGGCAGGCCGGGGTTGAACTTGCCGTCCACCAACAGGCCCCAGACGTGCCCGAAGGAGACGTTGCCGACCAGGTCGTCGATGTCGACACCGCGGTACCGCAGGGCGCCGCCTTCCCGGTCGGGCTCGGCGATCTCGCTCTCGAACGCGACGACTCCCTCAAGCCCGGGTACGAAATCGGACATGCGACGGCTCCTTCAGTTCTGTGTTCGGCGCTCCGCCGTGGTGGGGCGGCATACCAGTGACCGAATCGTGGTTGGCACTCGGTGCCAGAGTGACAGGCACGGGGTGCATTGCGCCATACACCACCGTGGTGATGTTTGCCGTAGGCCCGCTCGACTCTCCCGTCGAGGGTCGGTCGTGCCCGGGAGAAACCCGGAACCAAACCCCCGGTTCCGGACAATTCTCCGCACGACGGGCGGCCAAGCGGTGGCGAGACACCTTATCTCCCACCGGGGTTTGTCCGGAGGTAGCGGTGCCCGTTGCTTGTCGTACGGGATGATGTTGGCGTGCAGACCCCGGAACCCGCCCAGTCGACACCCCCGAGCCCCGTCACCCGGACCCTGGCCGACGAGGCCCGCCCCGGCCCGGACCTCACCGTGATGCGCAAGCACTACGTCCACGAGGGCCTGGTCGAGGAGCAGCTCGCGCCCGAGCCGATCGGCCAGTTCACCCGCTGGTTCCACGAGGCGGACGACGCCGGGGTCACGGAGCCCAACGCCATGGTGCTCTCCACCGCCGACGCCGAGGGGCGGCCCAGCTCCCGTACCGTCCTGCTCAAGGGCTACGACCTGCGCGGCTTCGTGTTCTTCACCAATTACGGCTCCCGCAAGGGCTCCGAGCTCGCCGCCAACCCGTACGCCGCGCTGCTGTTCCCGTGGATCGCCCTGGCCCGCCAGGTGACCGTCCAGGGCCGGGTGGAGAAGGTCGGCCGCGACGAGACCGCCGCCTACTTCCGTACCCGCCCGCACGGCTCCCAGCTGGGCGCCTGGGCCAGCGAGCAGTCCAGCCCGGTCGGCGGGCGCGAGGTCCTCGAACAGCGCTACGCCGAACTGGAACGCCGCTACCCGGAGGGCGAGGGCGTGCCCGTCCCCCCCTTCTGGGGCGGGTACCGGGTGGTCCCGGAGAGCGTCGAATTCTGGCAGGGCCGCGAGAACCGCCTGCACGACCGGCTCCGCTACCTCGCCGACCCGGCGAGCCCGACGGGGTGGCGGGTCGAACGGCTCTGCCCGTGAGTGCGACGGGGCCCGCGGGCGTTGCGGGCGTTGCGGGTTCCGGGGGCCTCGCGAGCCCGGTGGGCCGACCGGGTCGGTCCGGGCGCGGCGGCGGCGTGAAGCTGATGGACCGTCACGCCTCGGGTGTAGGATGCCCGTCGCGGACCTGGGTCGAGGCACATCCGGCCAGCAACGCGCTGTGCCGGCACGATCGAGTGAGGGACTGATGAGCGTCACCGGTGCGGAAGCCGCCGCTGGACTCGACTCTGACCTGGTCGACGTCGCCGCCCTGTCGCTCGAAGAGCTCGACGCCCTGCCCGACACCGTCCTGGGTGACCTGCTGCGCCGGGTGGTGGCGGACGCCCTGACTCCCGGCGCGGAGCCGCTCGCCGCCTTCCAGTCGTCGCTCGACGGTAGCCGGTAGCGCGGCTCCGGCGCCCGCGACTCCTTCGGCGCGCCCACGCCCCCATCGGCGCGCCCATGCCCCCATCGGTGCGCCCCCGGGCGCCGGAGCGGCGCTCGGCTGCGGGCGTGCGCCTGATCACCGGCTAAACCACCGGGGCGGCCGAATCCGCCAACTCGCCAGCGCGGCCGGTGGAGTTCACGACATGCTGGGGTATGAAACCAGCGCCGTCGCGGCACCGTCGGGCACGGGGGGAACGGGTGATGGAGCAGGAACAGCAACGGCCGTACTTCTTCTTCAGCTACGCGCGTCGTGACTTCGAGGCCGAGGACGCCTTCGTCAACCAGTTCTTCAACGACCTGCGCGACGAACTCGGCCGGCTCGTCGGGACGGGTGTACGCGTCGAGGAACTCGCCTACCGCGACACCGAGCAGCTGCGGCTCGGCGACGACTGGGCCGAGAAGCTGGCGACGATGCTGGGCCGCAGCCGGACCATGATCGCGCTCTACTCCCCGGCCTACTTCACCAGCCTGTACTGCGGCAAGGAGTGGACCGCCTTCCGCGGCCGGGTCCGGCGCCACCACGAGGACAGCGGGGAGCTCATCCCGGCCCTGATCCCGGTGCTCTGGGAGCCCGTCGTGCCCGGCGAGCTGGCCGACGAGGTGACCAAGATCCAGTGGGCCCAGCCGGACATGGGCGAGGCCTACGCCCGGTACGGCCTGCGGGCCCTGCTGCGCACCGCGCAGAGCGAGGCGTACGAACAGGTCGTCCGGGTGGTCGCCGAGCGGGTCCGGGAGGCGGCCGCGCGCCGGCTCGGCGAGCTGCCCGAGTTCGACCTCGGCACGGTGCGCGGCTACTTCCCGCCCCCGGCGGCGCCGGAGGTGGTCTCCGCCCCCGGCATGGTGCGGCTGTTCATCGCGGCCGGGCGCGCCTCGGAGGCCGCCGCCGAGGGCGGCTCGTGCGCGGGCGGCTGGTACGGCGCCAAGCCGTGGCACTGGGCGCCCTACCATCCGCCCACCAACCCGTCGCTGGTGGCGCGCGCCCAGCAGGTGATCACCGCCGCCGGGCACACCACCACGTTGGAGGAGGTCGACGGCGGCCTCGGCGGGAAGCTCGACCAGGCCCGCGAGGACAGCCAGGTCAGCATCCTGCTGGTGGACCCGTGGGTGGCCGGCGGCGAGCGCTACCGCTCCGCGCTGCGCGAGTACGACGACCAGAACCACCCCGTCACCGGCGTGATGGTGCCCACCGGCAGCGCCGACCCGGCCGACGGGCCGGAGCGCGACACCCTGTGGGCGGGCGTACGCGACGTGTTCCGGCGCAACTGGCTGCGCCGGAGCGACATGGAGCACTTGTTCCGGGTCAAAGTGAGCCGGGAGAGCTTCGACAACGACCTCACCATCATGGTGACGGTCGCTCAGAACAAGCTCATGGACGACAACCTGGATTGGGGGGACGATGGCAGCGACGCTTTCGGCTTCGGCCCCGGCGGCGGCCCGGCCATGCCAGGGCTGTCCATCCCGGCCGGCCCGCCCGGACCCCGCCAGGGCCCGCCCGCGCGCCTCGATCCGAGCCCGGGCCGCACGGACCTCCCGCACCAGAGTCGTGGCAAGGACAACGCTGTCCCGTTGAGGGGAGACCAGGACGATGACCACTGAGCCCGGCGCAGAGTCGGAGCGCGGCGGACCGGGTTCGGTCGTCACGTTCTACTCCTTCAAGGGCGGCACCGGCCGGACCATGGCCCTGGCCAACGTCGGCTGGATCCTCGCCAGCCGGGGCCTGCGCGTCCTGGTCGTCGACTGGGACCTGGAGGCCCCCGGCCTCCACCGGTACTACCACCCGCTCCTGGTCGACCCCGAACTGCACTCCACCGACGGCCTGATCGACCTGCTGCGCTCCTACGTCAAACAGGCGCTGCCCTCCGCCACCGGCCCGGTCGGCCTCTCCCCGGCCGCCTGGCTGGACGAACCCGGCCGCCTCGACGGCTACCTCTGCGGCCTCGCCCTCGACCTGCCGCCCGGCGGCCGGCTCGACTTCCTGCCCGCCGGCCGCCAGAACGCCGCCTACGCCGCCGCCGTCACCAGCTTCAACTGGCGCAGCTTCTACCACGGCCGGGACATCCGCGGCGGCGAGTTCCTGCGCGAACTGCGCGAACGCTGGGCGCGCGGGTACGACTACGTGCTCATCGACAGCCGTACCGGCGTCAGCGACACCTCCGGCATCTGCACCGTCCTGATGCCCGACACCGTCGTGGACTGCTTCACCTTCAGCGCCCAGAACATCCGCGGCGGCGTCGACGCCGCCCGGGCCATCGCCGAGGCCGAGGAACGGGCGATCCGGGTGCTCCCGGTCCCGATGCGGGTCGAGGACGCGGAGCAGGAGCGTCTGGAGGCCGGCCGCGACTACGCCCGCGAGGCCTTCGCGCCCTACCTCGGCCGCTGGCTGCCCGGCGACCGGCGGGCCGCCTACTGGGCCGACGTCGAGGTGCCGTACAAGCCGTTCTACGCCTACGAGGAGGTCCCCGCCACCGTCGCCGACCGGCCGCAGGAGGCCCGCAGCCTGCTCAACGCCTTCGAACGGCTGGCCGGTTGGATCACCGACGGTCGGGTCCGCACCCTGCGCCCACTCACCTCCGAGACCCGCCGCCGGCTCTACGGCGCCTACCTGCGCTCCGCCCGCGCGGTGCCGCGCCAGGTCTTCGTGAGCTACGCGCCCGAGGACCGGATGTGGGCCGAGTGGGCCGCCGGCACCCTCACCCGCTTCGGCTACCAGACCTCCCTGCACAACGCCGCCGATCCGTACACCGGCCCCCGGCCGCCGGAGGTCGCCGGACCGCTCGAAGGCCAGGGCCGGCTGCTCGCCCTGCTCTCGCCCGAGTACACCGCCCTGCCCCGTGCCGCCGAGGTCTGGCAGCTCCTGCAGGGCCGGGAACTCGTCTCCGGCTCACCGGCGTTGGTCGCCCTGCGGCTGCAGGACTCGGACGAGCCGGTGCCCCGCCCGTTCTCCGGACAGGCCGCCCCCGACCTGGTCCGCTCCGCCGCGGCGGGCGCCGAGTCCCAGCTGTACGGCGAACTCGGCCCGCCACCCGGCAGCACCCGCCAACTCGACACCGACAGCGGCGAGATCATCGCACCCGCACGCTTCCCCGGCACCGCGCCGCAGGTCCAGGAAGCGCCCTCGCGCAACGCCGCCTTCATCGGCCGCGGCCGACTGCTCGAACTGCTCCGCAACCGCTTCACCGGCGGCCCCGCCGCCGTGCTCAGCCAGGTGCTCTACGGCTTCGGCGGCGCCGGCAAGTCCCAGATCGCCGCCGAGTACGCGCACCGCTTCAAGGCCGCTTACGACGTGGTCTGGTGGGTGCCCGCCGAGGAGCCCGCCAACATCCCGCAGAAGCTCGCCGAACTCGCCCCCCGGCTCGGCGTGCCCACCAGCGACGACGTCGCCCACACCGCCGCCGCCGTCCTCGACGCGCTGCGCCGCGGCCAGCCGTACCGCCGCTGGCTGCTCGTCTTCGACAACGCCGGCACCCCCGAGGAACTCGCCCCCTGGCAGCCGGCCGGCTCCTCCGGCGGGCATGTGCTGATCACCTCCCGCAACCAGGGCTGGGCCCGGCACGCCGGCCTGGTGGAGGTCGACGTCTTCCTCCGCGAGGAGAGCGTCCGGCTGCTGCGCCGCTTCAACAGCGGCCTCTCCCCGGAGGACGCCGACCAGGTCGCGCAACGCCTCGGCGACCTGCCGCTCGCCGTCGGCCAGGCCGCCGTCTGGCTCCAGGAGACGTCGATGCCGATCGCCACCTACCTCGAGCTCCTCGACGAGGAGCTCACCGAGATGCTGGAGCGCACCCGGCTGCGCACCGCCGACTACCCGCACTCGGCCGCCGCGACCTGGCGCATCTCCGTCGAGGAACTCCGCCGGATGAACGCCCCGGCCGCCCAGATCCTGGAGATCTGCGCCTTCTTCGGCCCCGACGCCATCCCGATGCGACTGCTCTACAGCCGGGCCGTCACCCGCGCCCTGCGGCTGCCCCCGCGCGCGCCCCGCGACAAGCTCGCGATCGGCGAATTCCTGCGCGCCATCAACCGGTTCGGGCTCGCCCGCACCGACCAGGGCAGCGAGACCATCACCGTGCACCGGCTGGTCCAGGCCGTCCTCCGGGACCAGGTCGAGGAGGAGCGGCGGGCCGAACTGCGCGGCGTCGTCCACGCCGCACTCGCGACCGCCAACCCCGGCGACCCGGACGTCCCCGCCAACTGGTCCGAGTACGCCGAACTCCTGCCCCACCTCTGGCCGTCCGGGGCCGTCGACAGCGCCGACGAGGACGTCCGGCAGTGGATCATCGACTCGGTCCGCTACCAGTGGAAGCGCAGCCTGCACGAGTCCGGCCGCGAACTGGCCGAACGGACCCTGGAACACTGGCGCCAGGACGGCTACGGCGGCCCCGGCTTCGACGCCGACAACGACGCCCAGACGCTCATGCTGCGCACCCAGCTGAGCAACATCCGCCGCTCCCAGGGCGCCCTCCAGGAGGCCTACGAGATGGACCGGGACATCCTGGACCGCTTCACCGCGACCCTGGGCCCCGAGCACTCGCACACCCTCGCCGTCGCCAACAGCCTCGGCGCCGACCTGCGCTTCCTCGGCCGCTACGACGAGGCCCGGGCGCTCGACCGCCGGACCCTGGACGCCGCCCGGCGCACCCTGGGCCCCGACCACCCGCGCACCCTGATGATCACCAACAACCTCGCCGTCTCCGACTACCTGGCCGGCGACCGCCGGGCCGCCCTGGAACGGCACCGCAGCAACTACCTCCAGCAGCGCGACGCGCTCGGCGCGCACAGCCTCTACGCGCTGTCCTCCGCCTCCAACTACGCCCGCGACCTGCGCGAGACCGGGCGGCTGCGGGAGGCCCTGGACCTGCTGGAGGAGACCGTCCGGATCTACCAGCAGACCATCGGCGACGGCCACACCGACACCCTGCGCGCCCGCAAGAACCTCGCCGTGGCACTGCGCCGGGCCGGCCGCTACCACGAAGCCCTGGAGATAGACGAGGACATCTACCAGCGCTACCTGGACATCAACGGCGCCGAGCACCCCGACACCCTGGCCGCCGCCACCAACCTCGCCAGCGACCTCAGTGCCCTCGGCGACACCACCCGGGCCATCCCGCTGGCCGAACGGGCGCTCGCGCGGTACCGCGACTACCTGGGCGAGAACCACCCGGTGACGCTGGCCGGCGCCAACAACCTGTCGGTCTACCTGCGGCTGGCGGGACGCACCCAGGAGGCGCTGGAGCTGTCCGGGCGCACCCTGACGCAGTTCCGGGCCGTCCTCGGCGCCCACCACCTCTACATCCCGATCGCGATGATGAACCACGCCAACGACCTGGCGCTGTCCGGCCGGACCCAGGCCGCGCTCGACCTGGAACTGGAGGCCGCGCCACTGATGTCCGAAGCCCTCGGCCCCGACCACTACGACTCCATCGGCATCAAGTCCAACCTCTCGCTGTCGCTGGCCGCCTCCGGACAGGCCGAACGCGCCGCCGAGCTGCGGGCGGACTGCATCCGGCGGGCGCAGGTGACACTGGGAGAGGAGCACCCCACGACGGTGGCGGTGCGGGCGGGAGCGCGACTGGACTCGGACGTGGAGCCGCCGCACGTGTGACGGCACGTCAGGAGACGGCGGGTCGGGAGGCTTGTCGGGCGGCGCTAGGCTCACGGGCATGGTGCCGTTCCGGCAGTTCCTGCTGAAGATCCACAGTCGGTGCAACCTGGCCTGCGACTACTGCTACGTGTACGAGAGCGCGGACCAGAGCTGGCGCCGGCGGCCCCGGCGGATGGAACTCGCGACGGTCCGCCGCACCGCCCGGCGGATCGCCGAACACGCCGCCGAACACGGGCTGGACGAGATCTCCGTGGTGCTCCACGGCGGCGAGCCGCTGCTCGTCGGAACAGGCCATCTGGACGCACTGCTCGGCGAGTTGAGCGGCGCGGTGGCGGGCGGCCCGCGGGTGCGGTTCAGCCTGCAGACCAACGGGCTGCGGCTGCTGGAGGAGCCCTCACTCCTCGACGTCCTGCACCGGCACCGGGTCGCGGTCGGGGTGTCCCTCGACGGCACCCGGGCCGACCACGACCGGCACCGCCGGCTGCCCTCCGGCGTGGGCAGCTGGGCACGGACCGCCGAGGCGGTGCGGCTGCTCGGCACGGACCGGCACCGGGAACTGTTCGCCGGCCTGCTGTGCGTCGTCGACCTGGCGGCCGACCCGGTGGACACCTACGAAGCGCTCCTGGAGTTCGCACCGCCCCGACTCGACCTGCTGCTGCCCCACGGGACCTGGCTCGCCCCGCCACCCGGACTGCGCGCACGGCCCGTGCCCGGCGCGCCACCGTCCGGCGCGGACCCGGCGCCGTACGGGGAGTGGCTGATCGCCGCCTTCGACCGCTGGTACGGCGCGCCGCGGCGGGAGACCGGAGTGC
The DNA here is from genome assembly GCF_044455625.1 of Kitasatospora sp. NPDC051164. Taxonomy (NCBI): domain Bacteria; kingdom Bacillati; phylum Actinomycetota; class Actinomycetes; order Kitasatosporales; family Streptomycetaceae; genus Kitasatospora; species Kitasatospora sp. NPDC051164. The sequence continues at coordinate 66,971 of NZ_JBITFB010000009.1, forward strand.
GGCTGTTCGAGGAGCTGGCCGTCCTGCTGCTCGGCGGCCGGGCCGCCAGCGAAGCGGTCGGACTGACCCCGGTCGACCTGGTGGTGATCGAGGCGGACGGCACCATCGAGCAGGCGGACAGCCTCAAAGCGGCGTACGACGGCGCCCCGGGGACCGGCCTGGACGTGTGGCGGCACGGCTTCGCGGAGGCGGCCGCGCACCCCGCCTTCCGGGCCCGCCAGCGCGGCCTCGCCGGGCTCGGACCGGTCTGCGCCGGGTGTCCGCTGGCCCGGGTCTGCGGCGGCGGGCTGTACGCGCACCGGTGGGCGGGGGACGGTGCGGGCGGGGGCTTCGGGCACCCGTCGGTGTACTGCGCGGACCTGGACCGGCTGGTCCGGCACATGGGGGGGCGACTGCGGGAGGGGCTCCGGGGGTGGGGCTCCCGGGAGGGTGGGTGCGGGGCGGCTCCGGGGGTGGCCGCTCCGGGGGCTGGATGATTTTCCGACTGCCGACTCTGTGGGTGGGGTGCTGATCGCCGTTGGCAGTCTGAAAATCACCCGCAACGCCCCTCTCCGGGCCACCCCCTGCGCCGCCCCTCCCGCAGCGCGTCCCTCTCGCTGGTGGAGGGGGGAGGAGGGGAGGGGGAGGGGGGTGTGGGTGTGGGTGTTGCTGGGGGTGGGGGTGGGGGTGGGGGGTCGTCCGTTTGGGTCATGCGCGGTCGTTGGCCGGATTGTTCGGTACGCCGGGGGGAGACTGCGGGGCGGATGCGGGCGGCATGGAGGAGGAGCGGTGGCGGGTACGGGCGAGGCGGTGGCGGCCGGGGTTCCCGGCGCGCGTGGGGTGGACGGGCTGCCCCGGCATGGCGTGGATCGGGCGACGTTCCGGGCGATCGCCGGCGCGCGCGGCGGGCCGGAGGCCGTCCGGGTGCTGCGCGCCGGGCAGTTGAGCAAGCGCGCGCTGCTGCTGCTCGCGCTGCTCCGGGCGGCGCCGGAGCACGAGGGTTACCGCGAGGCGTACGGGCGGGTGCGGGTGCTGCGGCTCGAGGACCGGGCGCGGTGGGAGGAGGTGCTGCTGCGGCCGGAGTTGGACGCCTGGGCGGCTGACTGCCTGCGTGCTGTCGCGGGTGGCACGGACGGTCCGTCGGGAAGGGCTGGTGAGTTGGGCGGCCTGGGGGAGTTTCTCCGGGCGGATGGCGGCCGGGCGCTGGTGCTGGAGTGTGACGGGCTGCGCTGGGCGCCCTCCGTCGACCATGCGGGGCCGCGCCGGGTGGACTACGGGCGCCCTCCGGCCGGGCCGTTGTCGGAGGCCGAACTCGCCTGCTGGGAGGAGCGGTTGTCCGAGGCCTGGCGGATCCTGGTGCGCCGCCACCGGCGCCACGCCGAGGCCGTGGCGGCCTGCGTCGCCACGGTCGTCCCGCTGCGCCCGGCCCCCGGTGGGGAGGCGGTCAGTGCGGCGGCCCGGCGGGCGTACGGGGCGGTGGCGGCCTCGCTGCCGGACGATCCGGTATTGCTGGCGCTGGCGTTGGTCCACGAGTTCCTGCACGTCCAACTCGGCGCGCTGCTGGACCTGGTGCCGCTGCACCGGCCCAACGGCCCGGCCGTCTACCACGCCCCCTGGCGGCCCGACCTGCGTCCGGCGGGCGCGCTGTTGCAGGGCACGTACGCGCACCTGGGCGTCGCGGACTTCTGGTGCGCGGAGGCTGCCGCCGGTGCGGGTGGGGCGGGTCGTGCGGAGCGGGAGTTCGTGCGCTGGCGGGCGCACACCCTGGCGGCCGCCGGAACCCTGCTGGAGTGTGGCGAACTGACGGCGCAGGGGAGGGAGTTCACGGAGGAGTTGGTTCGTTCCGTCCGCGAACTGGGTGGTGGGGGGCGGCGTGGTTGAGCCGTTCGGGGGAGGGCCGTCGCGCCCCGGCGGGTGTGGATGAGGGGAATCAACCGGGGGATTCGTACGCTGACCCGGGTGGCGGCCCTGGCGCTCGGCCCGGCGACACGCTTCGGCGCGCGCCACGGCGAAGTGCGCGACCGCTGAACGGGTGAATTCTCGGGGGTTCTGCGGGCCGTCGTGCGACGTCGGCCGCCCGGGGAGCCCAACTTGAGTCCGCAAGGTGCCGCGCGGAGTCTTCGCGGGCACTACATTTGGTCTCAATCGGGTGGGCTTACCCGCCCTCGGCAGGTCCTAACCGCGCCTAAGGAAACGAATATGACACCGGTAATCAGCACCAAGCCGGCCGGCAAGCTCACTGACACTCAGGAGACGCCGGAACGCCCGTCCCTCGCCGACCTCGCCGCCCTCGGAGCGGGGGAACTCGCCTCCCGCCTCCAGCGCGCGCTCCCCGGCGCGGATTCCGGCCTCGTGCCGGTAGCGGCCTTCAACTCCTCGATCTGACCCGGCCCGGACCACCGAGCCGCACCCAGACCGAGCCGATCCGAACGGATCTCCGAACAGTTCCATGACGACGTCAATTCCGCTGCCCCTGACGCAGTTCGTGGTCAAGATGCACAGCAGGTGCGATCTCGCCTGCGACCACTGCTACGTCTACGAGCACGCGGATCGCAGCTGGAGCTCCCGCCCGAAGGTCCTCGCGGACGGGATCCTGGCCAAGGCCGCCGAACGCATCGGCGAGCACGCGGCCGCCCACCGGCTGCCCGCCGTCCGGGTCGTCCTGCACGGGGGAGAACCCCTGCTCGCCGGCCCGGACCGCTTGCGCCGCGCCGCCGAGGCGTTCCGCGCGGCGCTCCCGCCCGGCTGCGCGCTCGACCTGCGCATCCACACCAACGGCGTGCTGCTGAGTCGCGCCTTCTGCACGCTGTTCGCGGAGCTGGACCTCAAGGTCGGCATCTCGCTGGACGGCGACAGGGCCGCCAACGACCGCCACCGGCGCTTCGCCGACGGCCGCACCAGCCATCCGCAGGTGCTGCGGGCCGTCGCACTGCTGAACAAACCCGAGTACCGGCACCTCTTCGCCGGGCTGCTCTGCACGATGGACGTCGAGAACGACCCGGTGGCCGTGTACCGGGCGCTGGCCGAACTCCGCCCGCCCGCCGTGGACTTCCTACTCCCCCATGCCACCTGGGTCGAGCCGCCCAAACGCCCCGAAGCCCTGGGCGCCACCCCGTACGCCGACTGGCTGCTGACCGTCCACCGGCTGTGGGAAGCGGACGGCCGCCCGTTCGCCGTACGGACCTTCGAATCCGTGCACCGCACCCTGCGCGGACTCTCCAGCCTCACCGAGTCGCTCGGGCTGGAGCCCTCGGACCTGGCGGTCCTTGAGACCGACGGCACCTTCGAGCAGGCCGACAGCCTGAAGACCGCGTACGACGGCGCGCCCGCCACCGGGATGAACGTTTTCGCGCACAGCCTCGACGACCTCGCCCGCCACCCCGGCATCGCCGCCCGTCAGTCCGGCCTGGCCGGACTGAGCGAGGCCTGCCGCGCCTGCTCCGTGGTCCGCTCCTGCGGTGGCGGGCTGTACGCCCACCGCTTCCGGAGCGACGATGGGGGAGACAGCTTCGACCATCCCTCCGTCTACTGCGGTGATCTCATGGCGCTCATCAACGGTCTCGCGGGGAGCGGCCCTTCGGCTGCCGTGCCGGTACGGGCGGGTGAACCGCCACTGCCCGCAGCCGAGTTGTTGCCACCCGGTGTCGAGCCGTTGCTGCCGGGCGCGCTCACGTCGTCGCAACTCGACGAACTCGCGCGCGGGTACGGCGGCGCGGACACCGTCGCCGCACTCGGCCGCTCCCAACTCGCCCTCACCCGGGCGATGCTGGCCGCCGCCTGGGACGCCTCCGGACAGGGGCGGCCCGAGGCGTGGGCCCTGCTGTCCGCACTGGACGTCGAAGCCCCCGCCGCTGTCGACGCCGTCCTCACCCACCCGTACGCCCGGGCCTGGGCGGCCCGGCGGCTCGCCGGCGACCTCCCGGTCGGGCTCGGCCCGCTGGCCGCGCTGGCCGCAGCCGCGGCGGTGCGGGCCGGGCGGGGGGACGCGGTGCCGGTGCCCGTGCGAGGCGGGTGGCTGCACCTGCCGACGCTCGGGCGGATCGCCGTACCGGACGGGGAGGTGGTGGTCACCGGTCGGGCGGACGGCTTCGAGGTACGGGCCTGCGACGGCTCGGTGCGCACGGGGCTGGACGAGCCGCTGCGGCGGATCCGGCTGGCCGGCGGGTGGACCCTCGCCCTGGAGGACACCGACCCGCTGCGCGACTGCCACGACCACCCGGTCGCGGACCGGCTGCCCGGCGGCGAACTGCTCGACTGGACCGGCGCGTTGCGCGAAGCCTGGGAACTGCTCGGGCGGGACCTGCCCGCGTACGCGGAAGGCATCCGGACCGGACTGGCGACGGTCACCCCGTTGCGGCCGGGCCCGGCAGGCCGGGACGTCAGCTCGGCGGCCCGGCAGGCGTACGGCGCCGTCGGCATCGCCCGGCCGGCCACCGCGCCCACCCTCGCGCTCCTGCTCGCGCACGAATTCCAACACGTCAAACTCGGCGCCGTACTGGACCTCACGGACCTGTACGACCGCGACGACACCACGCTGTACTTCGCGCCCTGGCGGCCCGACCCCCGGCCGCTCGAAGGGCTGCTCCAAGGCACGTACGCCCACCTGGCCGTCACCGAGTACTGGGGCACCCGCACCCTCGCGTACGACGGCCTGCCCGGCGAAGCCGCCGACCGGACGCGCGCACAATTCGCGCTCTGGCGGCAGTACACCGCCGAAGCCGTGGAACGGCTCGCCGAGTCCGGAGCCCTGACCGGGACCGGCTTGCGCTTCGCCGACGGCATGCGTGCCACCGTCACACCCTGGCTCGCCCTGTCGCTGCCCGCCGCCGCCGAGCACGCGGCCGACCGGGCACGACACGAACGGGCCGGGGTCTGATCTCCCACTCCGCCCGCCCCGGGACCTCCCTCGCCCGGGGCCCTCAACCCCGGGGAACCGTCATCCTCACCGAACCCCGTGTCGGCAGCGTCGCCGTCGCAGACGTCGCCGTCGCCGACCCTGTCCGCTCCCACGTCCGCCCCCTGCGCCGCGCATTCGCCGACCTCGGGGTCCGCCCGGGCATGGTGCTGCACGTCCAGGCGTCCCTGCGCACCCTCGGCCCGGTGCCGGGCGGGGCCGCCGGCGTGATCGACGCCCTGTTGGACATCCTGGGCCCCGACGGCACCCTGGTCGCCTACACGGCCACCCCCGAGAACTCCGCCACCTCACGCATCCACCAGGCCGCGGTGGCCGGACGCTCCCCGGAGGAAGTCGCCGACTACCAGGCCCGGATGCCGCGCTTCGACCCGTCCACCACCCCGGCGTCGCCCACCATGGGCGCCCTGTCGGAGGCCATCCGCACCCACCCCGGCGCGCTCCGCAGCCGCCACCCGCAGACCTCCTGGGCGGCGCTCGGCCGCCACGCGCAGGAGATCACCGGCCGACACCCCGACGAATGCCACCTGGGCCTCGACTCCCCCCTGGGTCGGCTCTACGACCTGGACGCCCGGGTCCTGATGATCGGCGTCCCGATCGACCGCTTCACCGCCTTCCACCTCGCCGACCTGCGGCTGCCCGACGTCCCCGTCCGCGAGTACCGCTGCGTGGGGGAGGACGGCTGGACGGTCTTCAAGGCACCGGACTTGGACGACCTCCACTTCGCCGGGCTGGGCGCCGAGGTCCTGCGCCTCGCCCACGGCATCACCACCGCCCACATCGGCGGCGCCACCTGCCGCCTCGTCCCGGTCCGGGAGGCCGTCGACCTGGCGGAGCAGGTCCTCCGTCGCACCCGCACCACCTGAATCCGCCCGGTCGCCCGTCGCCCCGAACCGCCGTGCGCGGGAAGTCGGCCAGGCCGACTCGGCGGTCGTGTCGTCGTCCGCGATGGCAACCACGCTCCGTGGGCGTCGCCGGGGCTTTCCTTTCCCGGTGCCGGCTGGCCGTGGAGCTTCGACCCCGACCCTGCCCGGCTCGTCCTCCCCGTCCTCTCCGGCCATCCGCTGACCGCCGGGCAGTGGGGCCGCGTTCGCGAGGAACTGGCGGGTGCCGGGTAGGCACCCCGCGCCCGGGCGGTCAGGCCACGGGCACCTCGTCCCGCTCGGGGAGCTACGTGCGTGGTCCGATGAGCTGCTTGTCGTGGCCGGCCACGGTCAGTTTGCACTGGCCGTCCTCGCAGGAGCGCTGGAGGCGGCCCCGCGAGACGGTCTGCACCAGTCCGATCGCCCAGCACATCGGGCAGCCGCGCAGGGCGAGCAGACCGACCGGCAGGAGAACCAGGCTGAGCGGCCCGACCAGCGGCAGGAGGACGACCGAGCCGACCAGCGAGCCGAACCCCACCACACCGCGCACGATGTGCTCGGGCAGGGACTTGCTCGCGAAGTCGGGTCCCCCGGGCCCGGTGCCGACGTCATGCTTCGTTTTCGTCATCGTTCCCTCCAAGGACTGGTTCGGGGGTGCCCCGCAGTGCGTGGTGAACCGCCGCACGGGCCCGGTGCAGGCGAGACTTCATCGCCGCCGTGCTGAGGCCCAGCGCATCGGCGGTCATCCGGCCGCTGTAGCCCTGGACGTCCCGCATGATCAGCACACGGCGCTGGTCCAGGGGCAGGGCGGCGACCGCAGCCGCCACCCTGCCCGCTTCCAGGCGGTGCAGGACCTCGTCCTCGGCCGAGGCCACGGGGGTGTCCTGCGGCAAGGGCGCGGTGTGGTCCCGCAACCGGGCCCGCGCCCGCCGGAGGCACTCGTTGCGCACGATGCGGAACATCCACGAGGCCAGGGCACCGGACGCCCGCAGCATCCCGATCTTGCGGTACAGGATGATCAGGGCCTCCTGCGCCGCGTCCTCCGCGTCCTCCGGGGAGGCGCAGAGGGAACGGGCGAACCGCTGCACGTTCGGGTGCGAGCCCGACACCAACGCGGCGATCGAGTCGACGTCGCCGCCCTGCGCTGCGGCGATCAGCTGCTCACCCGGCCAGGACGAGTCAGCCACGCCCGGCTCGCTTGCGCTTCACGACGAGCATGCAGGTACAGAGCAGCACCAGGGCAATGGCGATACCGATTCCGATGACCACGACTACCTCCGGATCCCGTGCCCGACGTTTGTCGGCACGTCCATAAGAGGCACGGGCCGCCGAAAAGGATTCAGCCGATCTCTGGTCCGGGTGCTGAGGTGTGTGGTCAGGAGACGAGGTGGTCGAACGCGCCGGCGTTGGCACCGCTGATCCAGGCGCCGGGCTTGCGGCGGGTGGTGGTGACGACGGCGGTGGGGTCGTCGGACTCGCCGCCGGGGTGCGGAGCCGCAGAAGTCGGGCAGGCGGGTCTGGCTCGAGCCGGACGGCGTCGTGTGAACGCGCTCCACCCGATCCACCCGGCCGATCCGGCCCCGGGGCGGCTCGCCGGTCGGGACATCACCGCACCGATCGTGGAAATCCGCACCGAGGGGCGCGAGTTCAAAGCGCCACCGGGGGTGAGGCGCTCAGGCCGCCGCGAGTTCGCGGACCGTGGTGGCGATGGCGGCGAAGTCCTTGCGCAGGATCTTGGAGTGGTTGCTCGGGACCTTCGCGCTGACCTTGATGTTCGGGTTGCGGGCGAGCACCGGGTCGAGGCCGGCGCGGATCCCCTCCATCACCTTGGGGTCGCCGCCCAGGTTGCCGCCGGTGGCGAGGACGTACCGGGTCGGTACGGCGACGCGGTCGAAGACCGGGTCGAGGAGGGCGGGCGCGCAGAGTTCGTTGAGTTCGATGTTGATCTCGGCGTGCTGGGCGGCGCTCATCCGCGCCGCCATGCCGAGCCGGCGGCAGAGCGGGAACAGCGGGCTCAGGCGGCGGAACAGCGTGCGGATCCGGGCCCTGGTGGCGTCGTCGAGCCACTCGTGCGCCATCGCGCCGTCCACGGACACCACCGCCGACACACGGTCGGGGTGCCGGGCGGCCCACTGGATCGCGAGCATGGCGCCGTAGGACCAGCCGACCAGGATCGGCCGCTCGATTCCCCGCGCCGTGAGGACGGCGTCGAGGCTGCGGACGGACGACTCGAAGGAGTAGTCGGAGGAGGTCCCGGACTTGCCGCGGGCGCGTTCGTCGAAGGTGATGTGCCGGTAACCGTCACCCAGTTCGGCGATGACGTGCTTCCAGTGCGACTGGTCGGCGTAGGAGCCGTTGAGATACACGATCGCCTGGCCCGGGCCGCCGGTGTCGGTCACGGCGAGGGCGGTGTCGTCGACCGGGACCTTGCCGGTCCAGGAGGGGTGCTTGATGCTCATGGCGTTCCTTTCCGGGGTTCGGGGGCTCAGAGGCTGCGGGCGGTGATGTCGCCGTGCGGGGTGGTGGCGCGGATGTCGAGGGTGGTGGTGCCGTCGTTGCGCAGGGCGTTGCCGATGCGGCCGTAGCCGGTGGCGGCGTCGAGGGCGGCGGAGACGCCGGGGGCGGCGCCGACGGTGATGGAGCCGGATTGGGTGTCGAGGGTGACGGTGCCGCGCGTGGCCTGGGTGATGCGGATGTCGCCGCGTGCGGTGGTGATCTCGGCGGGGCCGCCCAGGCGGCCGATCTCGATGTCGCCGTCGATGGCGGTGAGGCGGACGCTCTCGGCTTCGTCGATCTTGATCTGGCGGTAGGCGCCGTCGAAGGCGAGGTCGCCGAGGCGGCCGACGACGCGCAGTTCGCAGGCTTCGGTCGTGGCCTCGACGTGGGAGCCGGCGGGCAGTTGGACGGTGACCTCGACCGAGCCGGCGCCGAAGAGCGGGTTCTTGGCCTCGGGGGTGTGGATCCGCAGGAGGCCGTCGGCGTAGGAGGCGGTGGTCTGCTCGGCGGTCCGGACGTCGCGGTTGTTGGCGGGGTCGGCGGGCCGGATCTCGACGGTGGTGTCGGTGCGGTCGGCGGCGATGAGCTGGACGCGGCCGGCCGGGATGTCCAGGACGGCGGTGATCGCGGCGGGGGTGTCGAACTTCTGCATCGTGCTCTCCTTCGTGAGGCGGCGGGCGCTCCGTGCGCCCGCCGTTTCTGACGATGGAAAAGCTACGTTGCGTTCGATGATCAGGCAACGCATTCGTTGCGCAAAATATGCATCGCTGCAGGTAGTTGCCGGGAAATCATTGCAATAGACCTGCAGCTAACGCAACGTCATGCGTCTTGTTCATTGCAATGGCGTGAGGATGAACGCTATACGGGCTTCAGTCGCAGCCGCCGGAACGGCCAGGGGGCCGGTAGGGCGGGGCCGAACCAGAGGCGGACGTCCTCGCCGGTGCGGACGGGCAGGGCGGGGAAGTCGTTCTCGGCGTGTTCGGTGCGGTGCAACGCGTGGGCCGGGGCGAGGTGCCGGGCGGCGTAGGCGTCGAAGGCGGCCGCGTCGGCGGGGTGGCAGACGGTGGCGAGCACCTCGCGCGCGCCCGGACGCGGGGTGAAGCCGGGGCCGCGCAGCAGCAGGACGTCGTCGCTGTCGACCATGGTGGCGTTGGCCGCCTCGCGGTGCTCCCGCCAGACCGGGCCGTAGTAGAAGGCCTCCAGCGAGCGGCGGCGCTCGGACATGGAGGGGAAGGCCCGCAGCCAGACGAAGCGGTCCGGGTCGTCCAGGTCGCGGAAGCGGCCGCCGACGGCGATGCCGACCGCCTCCTGTCCGGTCACGAACTCGCGCTCGAAGAGCTCGATCAGGGTTTCCCGGGCGCCGGGGCGCAGGGTGTACTGGCGCAGTTCGACGATGCTCATGCGTCGAGACCGCCGAGACCGCCGAGGTCGCCGAGGCCGCCCAGGGCCGGTCCGGTGCGGGTGAAGTCCATGGTCCAGTTGTGCTCCCAGGTGCGGCCGCCGTCGGCGGAGAACTCCTGCTCCCAGCGGGCGGTGTCCGGGCCGAGCCGGTGCCAGGTGAAGTGCACCCGGATCGGGCGGCCCTGGTAGGTGTCCTCGCCGTGGAAGTCGCCGCGGTCGCCCGTGAAGCCGCCGACCACCGGAGGGTCCAGGCGGCCGGTCCGGCTGTCCGACCAGTGGATCGACCACTGCTCCGTCTCGCGGTCGAAGAGCCGCAGGGTGACGCCCCGGCGGCCGAGGGTGGGGAAGGTGATCTCGTCGATGTTCCCGGCGCCCCCGAACAGCGGCCGGATCACCGCATGGCCGGGGAACTCCTCCCAGGTTCCCGTGCCCGTGCCCGTGCCGGGGCCGCCGAGCGGGGTGGTGAGGCGGCGGTTGGCCACGTTCCAGGTGCCGTGCAGGAAGTCGAAGTCGTTCATGAGCCGCAGGTTAGGGGCACTCCACTGACATCCACTGTCAGTGGACCCGGGGATACTGGGCGGCATGCGCGCGAGTCGGCTGGTCACCCTGCTCCTGCTGCTCCAGAACCGGGGCCGGATGACGGCCGAGCAGCTGGCCGGCGAGCTGGAGGTCTCGGTCCGTACGGTCTACCGGGACGTCCAGGCGCTCGCCGCCGCCGGCATCCCGCTGTACGGCGACGCCGGACACGCCGGCGGCTACCGGCTGGTCGACGGCTACCGCACCCGCCTCACCGGGCTGACCGCCGACGAGGCGCAGGCCGCCTTCCTTGCCGCGCTCCCGGGCACGGCCGCCGAACTCGGACTCGGTGAGGCGCTCGCCGCCGCCCAGCTCAAGCTGAGGGCCGCTTTTCCGGCCGAGCTGCGCGAGCAGGCCGGGCGGATCCAGGAGCGCTTCCTGCTCGACGCCCCGGGCTGGTACGGCGACCCGGACGACACCCCGCACCTGGCCGCCGTCGCCGCAGCGGTGTGGGCGCGGCGGGCGGTGGTCCTGCGGTACCGGCGCTGGCGGGCGCCGGAGGAGGTCGAGCGGCGGGTGGAGCCGTACGGTCTGGTGCTCAAGGCCGGGCGCTGGTACCTGGTCGCCGGCGGGCCGTCCGGGATGCGGACCTACCGCGTTGACCAGATCATCGAACTCGCCATGACGGAGCATGAGTTCGAAGCCCAGGGCGACTTCGACCTCGCCTCGTACTGGACGGCCTACCTCGCCGACTTCCGGGCCCGGCTGCACACCGGCGAGGCGCTGGTCCGGCTCACCCCGGAGGGCGCCCGCCGCCTCGGCGTGACACCCGCGGACGACGGTTGGACGGAGGCCCGGGTGCCCATCGAGTCGGTCGACCACGCGCACGGCGAGTTCCTGCGGCTCGGCGCCGACGTCGAGGTACTGGAACCGGCCGAACTTCGCGACCGCGTCGCCGCGACGGTACGGGCACTGGCCGCCCGCTATCCGGGGTGATCCTCAGGCGACGAAGTGGTCGAACTCGCCGGCCTTGGCGCCCCGGACCCAGGCGTCGAACTTGACGCGGGTGGTGGTGACGATGTGGGTGGGGTTGTTCGATTCGCGGATGTAGACGAGGTCGCCGTCGGAGGCGATCTCCAGGTAGTTGGCTTGGTCGCCGCTGGTGCTGGACCTCTGCCACTCAAGGTGTTCCACGGTTGCCTTCCTCGGGTCCTGTGGTGGACGTGCTGACAATATCCGCGAGCAGAGCGGCATGGGATTGGGAAGCCACTACGGTTTACCCGGACATCACACGGCGGCGGGGGTTGTCGATGCAGGGCGCGGTGATCGGTGGGCGCTACCGGATGGGCGAGCGCATCGGGTCGGGCGGCATGGGCGAAATCTGGAGTGCCCACGACACCAGGCTGGCCCGGGATGTCGCCGTCAAGCTGATCCTGCCGCGCTTCGACGGCATGGACGACAGTGCGGAGCAGGCCCGCTTCCAGCGGGAGGCGCGGCTCACCGCCCGGCTCCACCATCCGAACATCGTCGGTGTCCACGATTGCGGGATCCACCTGGAGGCCGGGCTGCCGATGCCTTTCGTGGTCATGGACCTCCTCGCCGGGCAGTCGCTCGCCGCGCTGCTGAAGTCTGGCCGGCGTCCTGGCGTCGCGGAAGTCGTGGACTGGGGCATGCAGGTCTGCGGGGCGCTGGCTGTGGCGCACCGCGAGGGCGTCGTGCACCGCGACATCAAGCCCGCCAACCTCTTCCTCACCCGCCGTGTCGACGGTACCGAGGCTGTCGTCGTCCTCGACTTCGGCATCGCGGCCTACCTGCAGGGGAACCACACCCAGCTCACCCCTGACGGATACATGATCGGCACTGCCGCCTACATGGCCCCCGAGCAGGCCAGGCGCGAGAGCGTCGACGGCCGTGCGGACCTGTACGCGCTCGGCTGTGTGCTGTACGAACTCCTCACTGGTGCGCCGCCGTTCGGCATCCATGCGAATCCGGCGGCCCTCGCGGCCGCCCACATGTACGAGCCGCCCGTGCCGCTGCGGCAGCACCGGCCCGACCTGCCCCACGGCCTCGACCGGTTACTGCTCCAGCTCCTCGCGAAGAGCCCGGCCGGCCGCCCCCCGTCGGCGCTCGCTGCCGCCGAGGCCCTCGCGGGCGCCACCGACGACCGGCTCCCCACCGCGGGGGAACTGACCGTGACTTACGACCTGGCCAATTCCCTCGGTCGGCTGGGGCGCCACGGGGAGGCGGCGGCGTTGCTGGACGGGTTGGCGGCGGACCGTGCTCGCGTCCTGGGCGCCGACCACCCGGACACCATCAAGGCTCGGCACAACCGCGCGTACAACCTGGGTGAGGCAGGGCGCCACCTGGAGGCGGCGGCGCTGCTGGAGCGGGTGGTGGCCGACCGGGCGCGCGTCCTGGGTCCTGATCATCCGCACACGCTCACGGCCCGCCACAACCAGGCCTACTACTTGGGTCAGGCAGGGCAGCATGCTCGGGCGGCGGTGCTGCTGGAAGGGGTGGTGGCCGACCGAGCGCGTGTCCTGGGTCCTGATCATCCGCACACGCTCACGGCCCGCCACAACCACGCGTGCAACCTGGGCGAGGCGGGGCGCCACCTGGAGGCGGCCGGTCTGCTGGAGCGGGTGGCGGCCGACCGGGCGCGCGTCCTGGGGCCGTCCCATCGGCTCACGGTCATGTCCCGCAGGAGCCATGCGGTCTACGCCGAACGGATCGGGCGGTTCGGTTGACCGTCGGCCCGATCGGCCTCGTCAACCGGCCGTCGGTCGACTGCCGCGGCGGCATCGTTTCGGTCATGTCAATTCGTGCGAGTCGTTGTGCTATTCCATTGGGGTGTCAGTCGTTCCTACACTGAAGCCCCGCCGCACGGGGGCTGCGGGAGGCAGGTTGCCGACGGGCCCGGGGGAGGCGCGTGTGACTGACCGGGGCTGGGACGAGGACGACACCCGGCCGTACTTCTTCCTCTCCTACGCGCACACCCCGAAAGCCGGTGCGCGTGGCGCCGGCGACCCGAACCACTGGGTCCGGCAGCTGTACCGGGACCTCTGCGAGGCGGTGCTCCAGCTGACCACCGCCCCGGACGGGGTGCCGGTGGGCTTCATGGACGAGTCCATGCACCAGGGCGAGTTGTGGGCCGATCGGCTGTCCGACGAGTTGGCGAGCTGCCGGGTGTTCGTCCCGCTGTACTCCCCCCGGTACTTCAACAGCGTGCCGTGCGGTCAGGAATGGCACGCCTTCACCCGTCGTCCGGTCTATCCGGCGAACCTCGACTCGGAGCGCACCAGCGGCATCGTCCCGGTGCTGTGGGCGCCGATGAGCCGTTACCGGCTGCCGAAGGTGGCCAGTGAACTCCAGTTCAACCACGCGAGTTTCGGGCCCGACTACGCCACCGAGGGCCTGTACGCGCTGATGAAGCTCACCTACTTCCGTTCCGCGTACGAGCTGGCCGTGCACCGCCTGGCGGCCCGGATCGTGCAGGTGGCGGAGGAGACGGTGATCCCGGTCGGGCGGCGTCTCGAATTCAACTCCCTCCCCAGTGCGTTCAATGTGACCGCCCCGACCAGGCAGCTGCGGATCTCGGTACTCGCCTACCACCAGGGCGAGTTGCCGGATGGCCGCAATCCCGACTACTACGGCGAGCGGCGCACCGACTGGCATCCGTACCGGCCGGTCGGCTCGCCCATCGCGCAGCACGCGGTGCGGCTGGCACGGCAGTTGGGGTTCCAACCGACCGTGCACGAGTTCGACGACGAGGCCGCGTCGATCATCGAGGGCAACGCCGAGGCCCCCGGCCTGCTGCTGCTCGACCGGTGGGCGCTGCGCGATCCGCGCCGGCGCGAACTGGTGCGGCGCTTCGACCGCTCGGACGCCACCTGGGTGAGCGTGCTGGAGCCGTGGAACGCCGACGACCCGGAGTGCCAGGAAAGCGCGGGCGAGCTGGGCGACCTGAGCGACGACACGCTGCGCATCACCCGGCGGGCGGGCCGTCCGAGCTTCCTCGGCGCGACCGGCCCGGCCCGCGCGACCGGGCTGCATTCGCTGGAGGACTTCGACGACGCGCTGCCCCGGGCCGCGATGAAGGCCAAGTACGCCTTCGAGGGCCGTACCAGGGCCGAGCCGGAGGAACCTCCGCCGCCCCGGCCGAGTCTGCGGGACGCGTTCCGGCGCGGGGGAGGCGGGCCGGGGCCGGACGGCTCGGGCGAGGACCCCTTCGCCCAGGACGAGAACAACGGCGGCGACCGGAACAACGGCGGCGACCCGCACCGCGGGCGCGACCGGAACAACGGCGGTGACCCGTACCGCGAGCACGACCCGTACCGCGACGACGGCGATGACCCCGATGACGGGATGGCGCCCCTGGGAGGACGAGGAAACCGATGACCGAGAACCGCACCAGGAACCTCCGCCTCGGAGGCCTCACCGCCGCCGATCTGGTCGCCCAGCGCGAGGCCGAGCGGCGGGCCGCGGAGCAGGACCGCAACGGCCGGATCATCACCTTCTACTCGTACAAGGGCGGCACCGGCCGCACCATGGCCCTCGCCAACACCGCGTGGATCCTGGCCGCCAACGGCTTCCGGGTGCTCACCGTGGACTGGGACCTGGAGGCGCCGGGCCTCGCCAAGTTCTTCCACCCCTTCCTCGACCCGGCCTCCCTCGCCGGCACCACCGGGATGATGGACCTGATCGCCGAGTACCGCGAGGAGGCGCTGCGGCCGGTCGAGCACGCCGAGGGCTGGCACCTGGACTTCGCCCGGGTGCACCCGCACGCGCTGTCGCTCACCTGGCCGCACTTCCCGTCCACCGGCAGCCTGGACTTCCTCTCCGCGGGCCAGTTCAACCGGGACTACTCCGAGGCCGTCACCCACCTCGACTGGGACATCTTCTACGACCGCTTCGACGGCGGGCAGTTCTTCGACGCCCTCAAGGCCGACATGGCCAAGCGCTACGACTACGTGCTGATCGACTCCCGCACCGGCCTGTCCGACATCGCCGAGATCTGCACCGTGCAGATGCCCGACGACCTGGTGGTCTGCTTCACCCTGAGCGACCAGTCGATCGACGGCGCCTCCCGGATCGCCCAGCACATCCACGACCGCTACCGCGAGCGCGGCATCCGCATCCTGCCCGTCCCGATGCGCATCGACGAGGGCGAGAAGGAGAAGGCGGACGCGGGCCGGGCACTCGCCCGGGTCCGCTTCGACGGCCTGCCCGCCGGCTTCAAC
Source organism: Kitasatospora sp. NPDC051164 (assembly GCF_044455625.1). Lineage (NCBI taxonomy): Bacteria > Bacillati > Actinomycetota > Actinomycetes > Kitasatosporales > Streptomycetaceae > Kitasatospora > Kitasatospora sp. NPDC051164. The sequence goes on from NZ_JBITFB010000009.1 coordinate 82,378, forward strand.
GGCGAGGAACTTGCCGCGTACTGGGGCTCGGTGGAGATCCCGTACCGGCCGTTCTACGCCTACGAGGAGATCCTCGCGACCTTCGGCGACCAGACCGGCACCCCGACCTCGATGCTGGCCGCCTGTGAGCGGCTGACCTCCATGCTCACCGACGGCCGGGCCCCCGGCCTGCCGCCGATGGACGAGGCGGTCCGGCTGCGCTACGTGGACGCGTTCACCCGCCGCCGCCCGTCCGTCCCGGCCGACCTCTACCTCTCCTACGTCCCCGAGGACCGGATGTGGGCGGACTGGATTGAGTCCGTCCTCACCCGGGCGGGCTTCCGGGTGCTGCCCCGCGACCTCAGCGCCGGCACCGACCCGCGCGAGGAGACCGAGCGCGGCATCGACTCGGCGTTCCGGACGGTCGCCGTGCTCTCGCCCGCCTACCAGCGTTCCCCGCAGGCCCGGGCGCTGTGGGAGTCGGTGGTCAGCTCCGACCCGTCCGGGACCAGGCGCCAGCTGCTGCCCGTCCGGGTCGGGGACGTGCGGCTCACCGCGCCGTTCAGCAACCGCAACCCGGTCGACCTGGTCGGCCGTGACGAGACGCAGTCGATCCAGAGCCTGCTGCGCGCCCTCGGCCGCGGCGACGTCCCGCTCGAAGACGCGCCCAACGGTGGGCCGCGCTTCCCCGGCAGCAAGCCGTCGGTGTGGGACGTCCCGCCGCGCAACCCCTCCTTCACCGGCCGCGCCGCCGTCCTGGAACAGCTGCGCAACCAGCTGCGCGGCGGCATGGCGGCCGTCCTGCCGACCCCGCAGACCCTGTACGGGCTCGGCGGCGTCGGCAAGACCCAGGTGGCGCTGGAGTACGCCCACCGCTTCATGTCCGACTACGACCTGGTCTGGTGGATCGACGCCGAACAGACCGAGCTGGTCGCCCCGGCCCTCGCCGAACTCGCCCGCCGGCTCGGCCTGCGGGTCGGCGACTCGGTGACCGAGGCCGCCGAGGCCGCCCGCGAGGCACTGCGCCGCGGCGTACCCACCTCGCGCTGGCTGCTGATCTTCGACAACGCCGACGAACCCGCCGAGATCCGCCGCTTCTTCCCCGGCGGCTCCGGCCACATCCTGGTCACCTCCCGCAACCAGGCCTGGACCGGGCACGCCGAGGCCCTGGAAGTCGACGTCTTCACCCGCGGCGAGAGCGTCGAACACCTGTGCCGACGCGCCCGCAGCCTCTCCCGGCCCGACGCCGACCGGGTCGCCGAAGCCGTCGGCGACCTGCCGCTCGCCGTCGAGGTGGCCGCCGCCTGGCTGGACACCACCGGCACCCCGGTGGAGACCTACGTCGCCCAACTGCACGCCGAAGCCGCCCGCGCACTCGCCGTCGGCCGCCCCGCCGACTACCCCACCCCGGTCGCCGCGACCTGGAACGTCTCCATCGGACGGCTGCGCCAGCAGTCCCCGGCAGCGGTGCGACTGCTGCAACTGTGCGCGTTCTTCGCGCCCGAGCCGATCTCGATGAACCTCTTCTACAGCGACCAGATGATCCGGGCGCTGGTGAAGTACGACGCCGACCTCAGCGACAAGTTCATGCTGGGCAAGGTCATCCAGGCGATCGGCCGGTACGCGCTGGCCAAGGTCGACGCCGGCAGCAACAGCTTCCAGGTGCACCGCCTGGTCCAGGCGGTGATCCGGGCCGGCATGACCGCCGACGAGCAGGAGATCGCCGTCCACGAGGTGCACCGCATCCTCACCGGCGCCCGACCCGTCCTCGGCGACACCGACGACCCGGCCAACTGGCCCGCCTTCGACGAGATCTGGCCACACCTGTCGCCGTCCAGGGCCCACAACTGCGACGAGGCCGACACCCGCCAGCTGCTCATCGACCGGGTCCGCTACCTGTGGAAGCGCGGCGAACTCGACCGCGCCCGCGACCTCGGCCACGCCCTCGACGCGGAGTGGACCAGCAAACTCGGCGAGGACGACCGGCAGACCCTGCTGCTGCGCTTCCAGCTCGCCAACGTGCTGCGCTCCCAAGGCAACTACGCCGAGGCGCTGGCCCTGGACGAGTCCACCCTGGAACGCCAGCAGGCGCTGCTCGGCGAGCACCACCCGTACACCCTGATGACGGCCGGCTCGCTCGGCGCCGACCGCCGGGCCCTCGGCCGGTTCCAGGCCGCACTCGACCTCGACCGCGAAATCCTCGACCAGTTCCGCGAGTTGTTCGGCGACGACAACCCGCGCACGCTCTCCATGGCGAACAACCTGGCGATCGACTACCGGCTGGTCGGCGACAGCGAGGCCGCCCGCGAACTCGACCAGGAGACCCTCGACCGGCGCACCGCCGTCCTCGGCCCCAAACACCCCTACACCCTGTCCACCAAGTCCAACCTGGCCCGCGACCTGCGCGAACTCGGCGACTACCGGGGCTCGGTGGACCTGCTGCAGGAAGTCACCTCCGACCTCGGCGACGTCCTCGACCCGGACCTCCCGGAGAACCTGCGCAACGCCAAGTCGCTGGCCGTCTCGCTGCGCCGCATCGGCCAGCTCGCCGAGGCCCGCCGGATCACCAAGGAGACCTACGAGCGCTACCTGGAGCGCTACGGCGCCGACGCCCCCGACGCCCTCGCCTGCGCGCTCAACCTGGCCGCCGACCACAGCGCCTCGGGCGACAAGGAAGCCGCCCGCGACCTCTGCTCCACCGTCTTCGAAGGCCACCGGCGGCTGTTCGGCGACGAACACCCGTTCACCCTGGCCTGCGCCAACAACCTCGGCATCTACCTGCGCGGCAGCGGCGACGTCCAGGGCGCCATCGAGCGCGGCCGGCTCACCGTCGAGGGACTGACCCGCTCGGTCGGACCGGAACACCCCTACACCCTCAACGCGATGATCAACCTGGCCAACGCCTACGGCGATGACGGGCAGCTGGCGCTCGCCGAACAGCTCGGCAGGGCCGCCCACCAAGGTCTGTGCGAGCGCTACTCGGGGCAGCACCCGGACGCGGTGGCCTGCGAAGCCAACCTGGCCGTCACCCTGCGGACGGCCGGCCGGCACACCCAGGCCGCCGAGCTGCGGGCGCGGTCGATCGCCGAGCTGATCCGGCAGTTCGGCGAGGAGCACCCCAACACGGTGTCGGCGCGCGGGTGGAAGCGGATCAACCGCGACCTGGAGCCGCAGCCGGTGTAAGACCTCCCGGGACCGGGGCGGGGTACGCTGCCGAGCCATGGCCACCACCCCGCCTCCGGTCCTGGTCACCCGGCGCCTCGCGCCCGGTGTCATCGAACGGCTCACCGCCCGCCACGCCGTCACCCGCCACGACTCCGACCAGGCGATGGACCGGGCCGAGCTGCTCGCCGCCGTCCGCGGCCGGCAGGCCGTGCTCACCACCCTGGACGACCGGGTCGACGGCGAGTTCCTCGACGCGGCCGGCCCCGGCCTGCGGATCGTCGCCAACCACGCGGTCGGCTACCACAACGTCGACCTGGCCGCCTGCGCCGAGCGCGGCGTGCTGGTCTCCCACACCCCCGGCGTGCTCACCACCGCCACCGCCGACATGGCCTGGGCCCTGCTGCTGGCCGCCACCCGCCGCCTCGGCGAGGGCGAACGGCTGCTGCGCTCCGGCACGCCCTGGACCTGGGCGCCCACCTTCCTGCTCGGCCTGGAACTGGCCGGGACCCCGCTCGGCGTGCTCGGCATGGGCCGGATCGGCCAGGCGGTCGCCCGCCGGGCCCGCGCCTTCGACATGCCGGTCAGCTACCACAACCGCCGCGAACTGCCGCCCGAGCAGGCCGAGGGCGCCGACTGGAAGCCGCTGGAGGACCTGCTCGCCACCTCCACCGTGCTGGTCGTCACCTGCCCGCTCGGCGACGCCACCCGGCACCTGCTGGACGCCCGCAGGCTGGCCCTGCTGCCGCACGGAGCGGTGGTCGTCAGCATGACCGCCGGCGTGGTGGACGAGGAGGCGCTGGCCGCCGCGCTGGAGTCCGGCGCACTGTTCGCCGCCGCCGTCGACAACTTCGAGCACGAGCCCGCCGTCCCGTCCGCGCTGCTCGCCCAGGAGCGCGCGGTCCTGGCCCCGCACCTGGGCAGCGCCACCGTCGCCACCCGACAGGCGATGGGCGGCCTGGCGGTGGACAACATCCTGGCAGTGCTCGACGGCGAACCGCCGGTCACCCCGGTGCGGCCCTGAGCCGGTAGGGCTAACCCGCTGCCCAGGCCAGGGCGGTGGTCATCACCCGGAAGGCTCCGAAGTGCGCGGCGCCGGGTTCCAGGAAGAGCTCGGCGTCCGGGATGTGGTCGGCCAGCCAGCGGGAGTGGTCGACCGGGGAGAACTGGTCGTCGGCGCCGTGCCAGAGCCAGGTCGGCACCCGGACGGACCCGACGTCGAAGCCCCAGTCGGCGGTGAAGGCCAGCACGTCGTCGATCCAGCCGTCCGCGCCGTGCCGGAACGCCTCCCGGTAGTTGCTCTGCAGCATCCGCCGCAGTCCGCTGTCGGCCACCACCGCCCGGTCGGCGGGGGAGAGTTCGGTGCGCAGCCCGTTCAGCAGCCGGACCGGGTCGTCCTTGATCTGCCGGGAGCGGAACTCCATCGCGTCGGCGATCCGGCCGTGTCCGCGCTCGGCCTCCTGGTACGCGCGGACGTTGGACGGGGTCATCCCCGCGTACCAGTCCAGGCCGGCCGCGTCGCGCGGCGCGAGGCCCACCAGGACCGCGACCCGGCTGACCCGCTCCGGCAGCAGCGCGGCGCAGGCCAGCGCGTGCGGGCCGCCGCCGGAGCGGCCGAGCACCGCGAAGCTGTCCAGCCCGAACTCGTCCGCGATGGCCCGTACATCGGCCGCCGCCGCGTTCACCCGGCGGCCGAACAGCCGGGTCGAGTCGCCGTAGCCGGGCCGGTCGTACGAGATCAGCCGCACGCCCAGCCGGTACAGCACGGTGCTGCGCGGGTGCGGGCCGACCCGGCTGCCGGGCATGCCGTGCAGCAGGAACACCGGTCGGCCGCGTGGGTCGCCGAGGGACTCGACCGCGAGGGCGCGGTCGTCCGCGGTCTTGACCATCCGTAACGACACCTGCGGCCTCCTCAGTGTTCCCGGTCGATTCGGTGCTCCGGGGCGGGTCGGTGCTCCGGGTCGGTCCCCTGCCCCCGGTGGTGCTCGTGCTCCCGGTGGTCCTCGTCCTCCCGGTCGTTCTCGTCCTCCCGGTCGGTGGTGGTGCGGACCTCCCGGCGGGCCTGCCAGGTGGTGTGCTCGCGGGAGATCGCGTCCTCGGCGTCCCGGGCCAGCCGGGCCCAGATCTCCTCGGCCTCCGGCGCGTCGAGGTCCAGCTCGGCGAGTTGGCGCTGGATCTGGGCCAGCTCCTCGGCGGCCAGCCCGTACGCGGCGGCCAGCGGCCGGTACTGGCGCAGTTGTGCCCAGGCGGTGACCGAGGCGGCCACCGCCGAGACGGTGCCCAGCGCGTCGTAGGTGAACGCGCCGAGCGCCCGCAGCAGCGCGAGCACCAGCCCGAGCGCGGGCAGCAGCACGCCCAGCACCCCGGCCCAGTGGCCGGCCCGGGCGCAGTAGCGGGCCTTGGCGCGGTACCAGTCGTGCTGCACCTGGATCCGCTCGCCCAGGTACACCTCGCGGCGCACCGCCAGCGGCTGCTCGCGCAGGTCGCGCATCGCCGCGGTGATCTCCGCCGCGCTCCCGGCCTCGCCCCCCGCCTCGCTCCCCGTCCCGCTCCCGGCCCCGCTCCCCGGCACGGCCACCGGGCTGTCCCGGAAGGCGCCGAGCACCCGGCCGAGCTGGAAGCGGTACAGGCCCTCGGCGTCCGGCAGGGTGCGCGGCGGCGGCTGGTAGGCGTCGGCCCGGACGGCGTACTTCCAGACCAGGGTCTTCACCGACTCGGCGGCCGCCCTGCCCTCGTACCAGAGGCCCTGCGGGTTCTGCCGGCTGATCACCACCGCCAGCGCGACCGCGCCGAGGTAGGCGCCGGCGGCCGGCCAGGCCCAGGGCTCGCCGTCGGCCGAGCCGGTCGCGGCGGCGACCACCAGCAGGACCAGCTCCCAGGCGGAGAGCAGCACCGAGCGCCGCTGGCCGCGCAGCGAGGCCGCGTCGGCGGCCCAGAAGAACTCGGGCAGCAGGTCCCGCTCGCGCACCCAGCCGGTTCGTCCCGCACCAGACGCCATGTTCGGCCCCCACCCGTCGCTCCGGTCGCACCGCTCTCCTGCCCCGGGCGGCTTCCCGGTACGCCTGGCGCGGCCGGGGGCGGCCCGCAATGGCCGGGAAGGCCCGGTGGATTGTCCGGGACTCCCCGTGTTCGTTCCGGTACCGAGCGTGCGCGGCGCCCCGGGGCTCGGCGGGTGCGGCTCAGTAGGTGTAGAGGACCCGCTCGGCGTTGTCGGCCATCTGCCGGGTGTTCCACTCGGTGCCGCCCGGGACGTTGCCGGAGCGGAACAGCGGCGGGGCGGGGGCCTCCCCGGCGGCCGCCCGGTCGGCGAGCCGGCCGACCGCCGAGGCGACCACGGCCTGCATCAGTGCGCTGGTCACGATGGTGGAGACCGGGCCGAAGGTGGTCTCGGCGCCCGGGTGGGTCAGCTCTCCGTCGCCGACCGCGATCTTGCTGTCCAGCACCACGTCGCAGTGGTCCTTCAGGTAGGTGCCGGAGGGGTGGGCCGAGGGCACCTCCTCCGGGTAGGCCAGCGAGGTCACCCCGATCACCTTCAGGCCGCGGTCCCGGGCGTACCGGGCCAGCTCGACCGGCATGACCTGGCGGCCGGACAGCGAGATCACGAACAGCAGGTCGCCGGTGCTCGCCGGGGTCAGGTCCAGGGTCGCGGTGGCCAGCCCGGAGACCCGCTCCAGGGCGCTGGACAGGGGAGCGGGCATCACCGTCACCCCGGTCGTCCCGGGCACGTTCAGCAGATTCATCGGGACCAGCCCGCCGGCCCGGTAGACCACGTCCTGGGCCGGCAGCGAGGAATGTCCGGCACCGAAGGTGAAGACCCGGCGACCCTCGGTCATCGCCTCCGCCAGCAGCGCGGCGGCGGCCTCGATGGTGTCGGCCTCCTCCTCGCGCACCCGCTGGAGGTGGGCGATCGCGGCGTCGAAGTACCTGCCGACCAGGTCGTTCATCGGGTGCCTCCGCTCTCTGCCGGTGAGGGAGCCGGCCGGGTGGGGCGGTCCTGGTGGTCCAGACCGCCGGTGGAGAAAGCTACGGCCAGCACGGTCGCGTCCCGGCCGTACCGCTGTCAACAGGAACGAAATCCCGTACCCGAAGCCCCCGGGCGGCCCCGGTTGTCGCCTCGGTACGTCAGAATTGGCGATGAGGACACCGAAGAACGGAGCCAGCGGCGATGTCTGGGCTGATCGACACCACTGAGATGTACCTTCGCACCATCCTGGAGCTGGAGGAGGAAGGCATCGTCCCGATGCGCGCCCGGATCGCGGAGCGCCTGGAACAGAGCGGTCCCACGGTCAGCCAGACGGTCGGCCGGATGGAGCGCGACGGCCTGCTCCAGGTTGCCGGGGACCGTCACCTCGAACTCACCGAGGACGGCCGCCGCCTCGCGGTGCGCGTCATGCGCAAGCACCGCATCGCGGAGTGCCTGCTGGTCGACGTGATCGGCCTGGAGTGGGAGCAGGTGCACGAGGAGGCGTGCCGCTGGGAGCACGTGATGAGCGAGACGGTCGAGCGCAAGGTGCTCGCCATGCTCGGCCACCCCACCCAGTCCCCGTACGGCAACCCGATCCCGGGCCTGGACGAGCTGGGTGACACCAAGGCCGAGGGCGAGGGCTTCGACGCCGGGCTCGTCCCGCTGGACACCGTCAAGCCGGGCGAGGCCGGGGCCGACGTGGTGGTCCGCCGGATCGGCGAGCCGATCCAGACCGACAGCGCGCTGATGAGCACCCTGCGCCGGGCCGGCGTCCGGCCGGGTTCCACGGTCAAGGTGAATGCCGGCGTCGCCGGTCTGCTGGTCGGCACCGGGGACACCGCGGCGGAGCTGGGCAAGGACATCGCCCAGCACGTCTTCGTCGCCCAGCCCTGAGGCGCCGACACCGTACGGCCGAGTGGGGGGGGGGGGGGGCCCGCCGCCGGGCCCCCCCCGCCCCCCCCCCCCCCCCCCCACCCCCCGCCCCCCCCCCCCCCGGCGCCGCCCCCCCCGCGCGCCGGGGGGGCCCCCCCCCCCCCCCGGCCGCGCCCCCGACTCGTCCTCCCCGTCCCTCCCTGCTCCCCTCCGCTCCCTCCCTGCTCCCTCCCTGCTCCCTCCCGGGGTTCCCCTCCGGCGCCTCGCCCGGCTTCCCCGTCCGAGCGCCCCTTCCGGCATCCCCCCGCACCGCAATTCCTCCCCTCGGCCGATCATGGCAATCCTTGAGCGCTGTCACTCGTACGAGGGGCTTCTGCGGTTGACCAGCGGGTACACCGAAGCCTTATCCGGACTTGCGCAATCCGGAATCGCGTCGTCGGGGCAGGTGTCATCCGGGCAGGTGCCGTCCGGACGCGCGCCATCCGGACATACATATGACGGGCCCTGCCTCCGGTGGGAGACAAGGCCCGTCACTCGCGCGCGTTGTGTCGCGCGGTGCACGCCCTCGCCCGATAGGCGCAGGGCGGCCGTTCGGGGGAGGTGAACCGGCCGGGGAGCGGCCCCGCTCAGCCCACCACCGCCGGCTGGGCGGCCTGCGCGCCGTGGTGGGCGGGCGACTCGCGGCCGCAGGCGTACGCGAGCGGGCTGATCAGCTCGGCGGCGTCGGGCAGCCAGCGGTTGAGCGCGGAGGGGGAGCGGGCCCACTGGGCGTACCCGGTGGAGCCGATCCGGGACGGCGGGGCGACCGTCCAGTCCCCCTCGCCGCGGGCGACCAGGTCCAGTCGGCCGGGCGGCCAGCCGAGCTTGCGGAGCATCTCCGGGAGCTTGGCCGCGACCCCGGGCAGTACCAGGAAGTGCAGCCGACGGCCGATCCGCCCGGGTGCGGCGGGCAGCACCGCCACCGGGCCGAGCTGGAGGTCCATCCGCTCCATCCGGGCCAGCGCCAGGCAGCCGGCCGTCTCCGGCACGTCCAGGACGTCGAAGGAGCGGCCGGTGGGCAGCAGGATCGAGGCCTGGGGCCGCTCGGTCCACCAGCGCCGCACCGCGCCCGGCCCGGCGCTCGCCTTGCGGGCCCAGTCCGCGTCCATCGGGTGGGCGCCCGGCAGCGTGCAGCGCGGGTCGGCGCAGGAGCAGCGGGCGGGCCCGTCGCCGTCGATCAGCCAGGCACCCGGGGCCACCTCCCAGTGGCGGTTCTCGGCGTAGCCGACGGCTTCGATGAGCAGCGGGGGCAGACCGGCGTTCTTGTCCTGGCCGGAGGCGTCGGGGATGTCTTCCACGCGCTGCTCAACTACCGTGTGTGAGCCTGGTTACGGCCCGACGGTGCCCGGTTGGGCGCATCCCGGCAATGTCACCCGTTCCGGTTACTCGACCGAGTTGGGGCGGCCGAGGGCGGGCGCAGCGGGGGCGCACGGGAGCATTTCCCAGGGCGCAAGGGGGGTGCGGATCGTCACCGTGGGTATCCCGCTGGCGTTGCTGATCGCTAACCTGGTGTCAGATTCCTTGGACGGTCGGACAGTCGGCAACAGATCAGCAGAATCGTCGCCCGCCGGCCGGGACCGGAGGGTGTGGGGAGGCGAAGCCCAATGGCCGCGAGACCACTCGTCGCACGACAGCCCAACGAGCGTCTGCAGCAACTGATCCAGGAGGCCAGCTGCTCCAACGCCGGCCTGGCCCGGAGGGTCAACCTCTGCGGTGCCGAGCACGGTCTGGACCTGAGGTACGACAAGACCTCCGTCGCCCGCTGGCTTCGCGGTCAGCAGCCGCGCGGGCAGGCGCCGGCGGTGATCGCCGAGGCCCTGGGCCGCAAGCTCGGCCGCAGCGTGTCGGTCGAGGAGATCGGCATGGCGGACGGCAAGAACCTGAGCTCGGGCATCGGGCTGCAGTTCGCGCCGACGCTGGGCGCCGCCCTGGAGCAGGTCTGCGAGCTCTGGCGCAGCGACGTCGGCCGGCGGGACTTCCTGACCGGGGCGACGGTCGCCGCCTCGGCGCTGGTGGAGCCCAGCCGGGACTGGCTGATCACCCCGCCGGACCCGGTGGTGGCGCGCACCGGCGGCCCCAGGGTCGGCCCGACCGACGTGGCCGCGATCAAGGCGACCACCGCGATGCTGGTCGACCTGGACCACCGATTCGGCAGCGGGCACGTGCGCCCGGTGGTGGTGCACTACCTCAACTCGGTGGTCTCCGGCCTGCTCGGCGGCGCCTACCGGGAGGAGACCGGCCGTCAACTCTTCGCCGCGGTGGCGAGGTTGACCGAACTGGCCGGCTACATGGCGGTGGACACCGGCCAGCCGGGGCTGGCCCAGCGCTACTACATCCAGGCGCTCCGGCTCGCCCAGGCGGCCGACGACCGCGGCTACGGCGGCTACGTGCTGGCCGCCTCGATGAGCCACCTGGCGGCCACCCTCGGCAACCCGCGGGAGATCGCCCAACTCGCCCGTGCCGCCCAGGAGGGCGCCCGGTCGGTGGCCACCCCGACGGCGATGGCGATGTTCTACGCCGCCGAGGCCCGCGGCCACGCCCTGCTCGGCGACGCCCGCTCCTGCGAGGCGGTGTCGGCCAGGGCGCTGGAGATGATGGAGAAGCGCCGCCCGGAGGACGACCCGGACTGGATCGTCCACTTCGACGACGCCTACCTCGCCGACGAGCTGGCCCACTGCCACCGGGACCTGGAACAGGCCGGCCCGGCCGAGCACTACGCCCGCCGGGCGCTCGACCTGCACCCGCCGACCCGGGTCCGGCGCCGCGCGGTGGACCTGGTGCTGCTGGCCACCGCCCAGTTGCAGCAGCGGGACCTGGAACGCGCCTGCGAGACGGGCACCCAGGCGGTCCGGCTGCTGAGCGGGCTGCGCTCCAACCGGGGCGTGGAGTACCTGGACGAGTTCCGGCGCCGGCTGGAGCCCTACCGGGAACAGCGGGTGGTCCGCGAGTTCCACGCCAGGGCGGACGCGGAGGCGGCCTGACCCGGCGGCGGCCTGATCCGGCGGCGGCCACGGATCGTCTGTGCAGGGAGCGTGACGGATGTCCCGCCCGCGTGGTCACCCGGTGAGGTGAACCGGTAGCGTGGGCGCGACGTCCAAGGAACTGTGATGCTCCCAAGAACCGACGAGATGTGGTCCGCCGTCAGCGCGCGGTCCTGCACAGGTGAGGAATCGCGTTGAGTCAGCGCCGCTCGTACCCCAACTCGGGTGACTTCAACCTGGACGACCTGTTCCGCCCCGAGCCCGGCCAGCCGCCGGGCCAGTCGAGCCAGCCGCAGGGCCAGCAGCAGTTCCCGGGGCAGCCGCAGGGCCACTCCGCGGTGCCGCCGGTGGGGCAGCCGTCCGGGCAGCCGGAGTACCTCGGGGAGGGCGGGCACGCGCTGCCGACCCAGGCCGTGCCCGCGCAGCCGATGCCCGGCCAGGCGATGCCGGGCCAGCCGACGCCCGTGCCCGGGGCCCCGTGGGGTGCGCCGCAGCCCGGGTACGGCGTCCCGCAGGCCGACCCGGCCCCGGAGACCCAGTACCTGCCGCCGTACCCGGCCGGTGACCCGCAGGGGGGCGGCTACCCGGTGCCGCAGGCCCAGCCCGGCTTCCCGCAGCAGCAGCCCGCGCCCGGCTACCAGGCGTACCCGCCGGCCGCGCAGGCCCAGCCGCCCTACCCGGCGCAGGACTACGGCCAGGACCAGCGCCAGGGCTATGCCCCGGATCGCGGGCAGGGCTTCGACGCGACCCAGGCCGGCGGGTCGGGGCGCGGCGGTCGCCCGTCCAACAAGCTGATCATCGGCGGGGTGGTGGCGGGCTGCGCGGCGGCCGGCATCCTGGTCGCCGTCCTGATGAGCGGCGGCACCGACACCAAGGACGGCACGAAGACCACCCCGGTGGCCGCCACCACCACCGGCGTCCCCGGCACGGCGAGCGGGAGCGGCTCCGGCGCCGCCGTCGACCCGGACGTCAAGGCGCAGGCGCAGCCGCTGTCGGACCTGCTGGGCACCGCGAGCGACAGCCGCACCTCGGTGGTCTCCGCGGTCGCCTCGGTGCAGAAGTGCGACAAGCTGCCCGAGTCGCAGCAGGCCCTCACCGCCGCGGCCGGCAAGCGCCGCGAGCTGCAGACCAAGCTGGGCCAGCTGAAGACGGACAAGCTGCCCGGCGGCCAGCAGCTGGTCGAGCAGCTGAACGCGGCGTGGACCGCCTCGGCCCAGGCCGACGACGAGTACGCGGCCTGGGCGCAGGACGCGCAGGCCTCCTGCGACGCGAAGAAGCAGGACAACCAGCACTACAAGAACGCCGTCCAGGCCAGCGGCACCGCGACCACCGCGAAGAAGCAGGCCTCCACGCTCTGGAACACGATCGCCGGCCAGACCGGCCTGCCCAACCGCGGCGACGGCGACCTGTAACCCGGGAGTCGTGGGAGTCCGGGACCGGCGGGACTCGCGGGAGTCGCGGGAGGCACCCGAGCCGCGGGAGACGCCGGACGGACCGAATCGGGGCGGGCCGCGACGGGCCCGCCCCTCGCGTCACGCCGGCGGACGGCCCCCGGTGAGCACCCAGCGGACGTCCACGAAGCCCGGCTGCTGCAGGGTCATCCGGCCGTTCTTGACCACCTGGTAGGTGACCCAGGTGTTCACCAGCCGCGGCGACTCGGTGCTGGGCAGCATGTTGGTGGTGCCCCAGCTCAGCGGCGGGGTGACGCCGGTGTCGATGCCCTCTCCGGCGTCCAGCAGCCCGGTGACCGTCTTCGAGGTGACCGGCTTGCCGGCCTCCGCCAGCTTCTGCGCCACCGTCCGGAAGACCTCGTACGAGACCCAGGTGGTCTGCACCCCGGGGTCGGAGACGTCGATGGTGTTCCCGCCGGTGGTGTCGGCACGCACCACCGAGCGCAGCCCGTCCCAGATCTTCGCCGACTCCGGCGGGTACCAGCTGGTGACGTAGGCGCCGCCGAGCGGGCCGGGGTCGCCGCCGGTGGAGTCGACCACCGACTGCTGCACGCTGCCGATCACCGAGGCGATCCGGGTGTTCTTCGGGTTCAGCCGCCGGTAGGAGTCCAGCAGGTTGCCGGTCGGCTCGGCGGCCAGCGCGCTGGTGACGCAGTTGCCCGGCTCGTCCTTGCCGAGCGCCTTGCGGGCCACCGGGGTGTAGTCGGAGGACTGCTCGGGCGCCTTGACGTCCAGCAGCTTGATCCCGGCCGGCCGCAGCGCGCCGCCGAGGTAGCCGAGCAGGTTGTCACCGGCGGGGGTGTCCGGGCGGACCAGCGCCACGGCCTTGCAGCCGGCCTCGACCAGCTGACGGCCGTTGCCCGCGATCAGCGCCGGCAGGCCGCCGTCCACCGGGTAGGACAGCGGGCTGGAGAACTCGGGCTGGGAGAGCCCGTACCCGCCGATCAGCGGGATGCCGGCGCGCTCCAGCACCGGCATGAAGGCCTCGCCCCACTGGCTGTAGGAGCCGATCACGGCGACGGCCTTGGCGTCCGCCGCCTGCTGGGCGCAGGCACGGGCGCCCTCGACGCTGTTGTGCTCGTTGCAGGTGATCACCCGCAGCCGGTGGCCGTTCAGGCCGCCCTTGATGTTGACGTCCTGGCCGATGGCGGAGGCGAGCGCGGTCATGCCCGGCCGGTCGGCGGAGCGGGTGCCGGACGGGGCCCAGGTCATGACCGTCAGGTCGTCGCCGCCGGCGGCATCGGCCGGTCCGCCGCACGCGGAGGCCGAGAGGAGGGTGGGGAGCAGCGCCGCGGCGGTCGCGGCGGCGGCGATCGGGCGTCGGCGGCGACGCCGCACGATCGGGGGAGGGCCCTGGAACGAGTCCCTTCGGCTGGTCATCGATCTTCCCTCTCTCTGGGCGCACTCCGGCGCACCGGATCCAGCCAAGCCCCGGTGCCACACGCCGAGAGGGCAGAAGTGCGAACGGTCGGCAAACGGCGGCTGAAATCCGGATCGGTACGCGTGTAGATCGCGAGTGGAGTACGAACAGACGGGGAACGTACGATCGTTCACCATGTCCGTCAGCACAGATTCTTCGCACCGGTCCGCCCGAAACCCTTCTCGTCCGGGCCACCGCTCCAGCACGATGGGCGGCATGCTCAACGATCTGCCCTGGTGGCGCTGGCGAGCCCGACTCCGCTCGGCGCTGCACATGCTGTCCGACCCCGGTTTCCAGCAGGAGGCCTGGCTGACCGGCCGGGAGGGGTACGGGGACGTGACCGACGCCGTGTACCGGCTGGTCGAGGACACCTGGCTGGACCGCTGGTCCGCCGAGAAGTACGTGGGCACGATCTTCCGGGACTCCGCCGAGGCCGCGGTGGTCGACGTCGCGGTGCTGCGGGCGGTGCAGATGCTGCACGAGGTCGGCGCGGACGCCCCGGCCTCCGCCTACCTCGGCCACCCCGGCTGGCCGGAGGCCGTCCGGGCCGCCCGCGAGGCGCACGTGCTGCTGGCCGCCAACGACGGGGACGACCCGGACGCGACGCCCAAGTCGCTGGACGTGCTGCGCATCCTCACCCAGGTCTGAGACCCCGGTCCGACCCCGGCCGGGCTCCGGCCGGACGGTGCCGTCCCGCAGTACGGGCAGCGGGGCGGCGGCTGTCCAGGATGTGACACGCTGGACCGTCCACGCACGTCACGAACTCAGAACGGGATACCCCCAGTGGAACAGCAGCCGGCCGGCGCCCAGTACGTCCTCACGCTGTCCTGCCCGGACAAGCAGGGCATCGTCCACGCCGTGTCCAGTTACCTCTTCATGACCGGCTGCAACATCATCGACAGCCAGCAGTTCGGGGACGGCGACAGCGGGCTCTTCTTCATGCGGGTGCACTTCTCCGCCCCCGAGCCGGTCACCGCGGACAAGCTGCGGGCCAGCTTCGCCGCGATCGGTGCCTCCTTCGCGATGGACTGGCAGATCCACCAGTCCGAGGAGCGGATGCGGATCGTCCTCATGGTCAGCAAGTTCGGGCACTGCCTGAACGACCTGCTGTACCGCACCCGGATCGGCGCCCTGCCGGTGGAGATCGTCGCGGTGGTCTCCAACCACACCGACCTGCGGGACCTGACCGAGAGCTACGGGATCCCCTTCCACCACATCCCCGTCACCAGGGACACCAAGGCTGAGGCCGAGCAGCGGCTGCTGGACCTGGTCGCCAAGGAGGACGTCGAACTGGTCGTGCTGGCCCGCTACATGCAGGTGCTCTCCGACCAGCTGTGCACCGAGCTGTCCGGCCGCGTGATCAACATCCACCACTCCTTCCTGCCGAGCTTCAAGGGCGCCAAGCCGTACCACCAGGCACACGCCCGCGGCGTGAAGCTGATCGGCGCCACCGCGCACTACGTCACCGCCGACCTGGACGAGGGCCCGATCATCGAGCAGGAGGTGGCCCGGGTCACCCACGACGTCAGCCCGGACCAGCTGGTCGCGCTCGGCCGGGACGTCGAGTGCCAGGCGCTGGCCCGCGCGGTGAAGTGGCACAGCGAGCACCGGGTGCTGCTCGACGGCGCCCGTACGGTCGTCTTCGCGTAAACCGCGCCCAAGCCGCCGCGTAAGCCGTGTAAGGGGCGTTTACGGCCGCGACAGCAACGGGAGCGCGTGCAGCACCTCGCGGACCGCGGCCCGGTCCCCGTGCTCGCCGACCGGCAGCCGGTCCGGGTCGCGGTGCGCGGCGGCCAACTGGCAGAGCTCCAGGCCGTTCAGCACCATCGAGGCCACCGGCTCCCCGCCGGGCGGCCCCGCGTCCGGGCCGGCCGAGCCGTTCGTGCCTTCGCCCCCGTCCAGCGGGACCAGCCACTCGCCGCCCGCCGGGCCGTCGACCACCAGCCGCAGCCGCCGGGTGGTCCGGCCCCCGCCGTCCGGCGCGGCCGGCGCCCCGGCGTGCTCGGGACGGGCGGCGCGCAGGCCGGCCAGCGCCCGGGGGAGCAGCCGGACCACCAACTCCACCATCTGCCGCAGGTGCTGCGGCGCCGGCGGGTCGTACGGGTAGGCGACCGCGCGGGCCACGTCCTCGCCGTGCACGTAGCACTCCAGGGCGCGGTCCACGAAGGCGTCGCGCAGCGGCAGCACCGCGCAGCCGTAGTCGACCGGGGTGTTGCCCTGCGGGGCGAGCGCGGCGCTGCGCACCAAGTCGTGGGTCTGTCGCCGCCACCGGGAGCGCACCGACTGCGGCGGCAGGGCGCCCTGGTCGGCGAGCATCCGGGCGGTGCGCGCGGTGATCGCGCCGTACGGGCCGCCCTGTGGCGGGACGCGCGGCGCGGCGGGCGGCCCGGCCGGGTCCTGCGGCGGCACCCGCCGTTCGGCGGCCGGGGCGGGGACGCCCGGGGCGGTCGGCACCGGGTCGGGCAGGCCGAGGGCGAGCGCCAGGAAGCCGTCCACGGCGGTCAGCCGGCCGAGCACCTCGGCCGGGCGCAGCCGCTCGGTGCCGCCGTGCCACGGCAGTTCGGCGACCTCCTGCCACTCCTCCGGGCCGAGGTCGCGCAGCAGCGCGTCGAGCTTGGCGGTCTCCGCGGTGTACGGCATGCCCCAGGCGGGGAGGGGCAGTTGGGCCGGGCGGCGGGCCAGGCACCAGTCGAGCACCTGTTGGCGCAGCGAGCCGGGCTGGTCCAGCGGCTCCTCCAGGGAGAGCCAGCCGGCCGCGTCGCGCAGCCGGGCCGCCTCGTCGGCGCACTCCGGGCAGGCGCGCAGGTGCTGTTCCAGGTCGGCGGCGTCGCGGGCCGGGCAGGCGCCGAGGGCCCAGGCGCCGAGCAGCGAGCGCAGGGCGTCGTGCTGCTCCTCCGTGCTGCTCACGTCTCCCCGTCCCCGGCTTCGTCCTGGCGGGCGCGTTCCTCGGCCAGTTCGGTGGCCAGCAGCTCCAGTCCGAGCCGCATCCGCTGCTTGGCGGCCTGCTCGCTGATGCCGAGCAGCCGGGCCGTCTCCCGGTAGGTGCGGCCGTCGTAGTACGTCACCGCGATGGTCTCACGCAGGGGTTGGGGCAGGGAGTCGACCACGTACTGGACACGCGCGGCGGTGGCCACGGCGCGGATCTCCGCCTCGGTGCCCCGGGTGTCGCCGCCCGGCACGAGTTCGGTGGCCCGCCGTGCCCGCAGCCGTTCGACGGCGCGGCGGTGGGTGAGTGCGCCGAGCCAGGAGCGGAGCGTGCCCCGGGCGGGGTCGAAGTCCTCGGGGTGCTCCCAGACGTGGGCGAAGATCTCCCGGGTGAGCTGGACGGCGGCGGTCTGGTCGGCGAGTATCCGCCCGGCCAGGCCGTGCACCATCGGTGCGAGTTGGTCGTAGAGTTCGCCGAGCGCGGTCTCCTCGCCGCGGGCGAGGCGGCGCTGCAACTGCTCGTCCCAGCGCGGGGTCCGCTCCGGGGTGGCCATCGGGATCCACCCTCCTGCCCGGGGTCGCTGGCTTACCCAACGGTATCTTGCGGCCGGTCCACGGCGGGAGGGAATCCGGCAAGAACGGAACCCGTCCTCGCGGATCGCTGTTTCGCGGTTTCCTTGTGTCGGTGGATCGCCGGGTGGGCGTGGAGCGCCGGCTCGGCGGGGATCTTCACATGGTGCGACGGTCGGCTGGTGGGACCGTCCGTCGTCGCCGCTGTTCGAGAGCCGCTGGACATATGTCGCACGGGTGGTTCGCGAGTGGCGGCCGGGGTGCCGGGGTCGTCCGGAGGTAGGTTCCCGACTGCGGGACCGGCGGGTCGGCCCGGGCCGGACGAGCGCCGGTACGAGGCTCGCGAGAGTGAGCGGGACAGTATGCACTGCCCTGTCCCCCGATCGCCGGAATATGCCGGAAGCGCTTGCTGCGGTCCGTCCGTCCGCCCATCCTGAGGCGTATTCGTGTCGCGGCCGGTGCGCGACCGACGGGTCGGCGCGGACGAGTGGGCGCGGGTGGACGGACCGGGCGATCGCCCGGGTGCGGCTCGGGTGGCGCCGGGCGGAGTGCGAGGGCCCGTCGGCCGGTCGATCCGGCCCGATCGGGACTTAGGCCGAACTGCGAGTGCAGGTGGTGGAGCGGTGCAGGTTCTTCAGGTACAGCTTGCGGTGCAGGCGGACCCCGCCGAGGTCGGCCGGGCTCGTCGGTGGGTGCGCTCGCGGCTGTTGAACCACGGGGTGGACCCGGACGCGCCGATGGCGGAGACGGTGGTGCTGGTGGTCTCGGAGCTGGTGACCAACGCCGTGGTGCACACCGGCTGTCCGGCCGTGCTGCGGCTCTGCCTGCCGGTGACCGAGAACCCCGAGGAGGAGGCCCGGGCGGCCGGCCCGCTGCGGGTGGAGGTCGCCGACGCGAGCCAGGCCGCCCCGGCGCCGCGGCACGCCGGGCCGGACGAGGACGCGACCAACGGGCGCGGCCTGGAGCTGGTCGAGCTGCTCTGCGAGCGCTGGGGCTGGTACCCGGACGGCTCGGGCAAGCGGGTCTGGTGCGAGATCGGTTCCGACGCCCGGCCGGCCGATCCGCTGGCCGACGTGGACTGGGCGGCTTTGGCGCAATAGCGGCTTCCCCGGCGGCCCGGGAAGCGTGGCGATCACGGGGGCGATCACCGCTGCCGATCACCGTTGGCGATCACCGGCCGAAAGGTGACGCAACCATTCCGAATTTCGGACTACCCATTGACGTGACGTATCCGACTGATCACGCTTGGGTGCGGCTCTCCGTTGCGAGGGGACGCCGAGGGGTCGTCCGTCCACCGCCGCGGTGCCGCTGTCCAGGGGGATCGTGTCAGCGAGGGGGCCGCGGACTGTCGGTCACGGGCCGCTCCTCGGCGAGTGCGGAGGCCACGGCGCGGGTTCAGGGCCCGCGCATCGCGATTGGATGGCGGCGTGCCGTGCCGCGCTCGGGGTGCGCTCGGCCTGCCGCCATCCAATACGCCACCGGGGAGCGGCGGAATCCGGCCACTCGTCGGTGTTGCACGACCGCCGGAATCCGAGGACCTACCCGAGGACCTGTCCGAGGACCTCCCGGGGCGCCGCGCGGAAGGTGCGCCGGTAGGCGCTCGGCGCCACGTCGAGCCGGCCGCGCAGTTGCAGCCGCAGTGAGGCGGCGGTGCCGAAGCCGGACTCCCGGGCGATCTGGTCGATCGTCAGATCGGTGCGTTCCAGCAGCTGGCGGGCCCGCTCGGTGCGCTGGGTGGTGATCCACTGGCCCGGGCTGGCGCCGGTCTCCTCGCGGAAGCGCCGGGTGAAGGTCCGGACGCTCATGCCCGCCCGGTCGGCGAGCCGGCGCAGCGCGAGCGGCTGGTCCAGGTGCTCCAGCGCCCATGCGCGCACCGCGGCGGTGCCGTGGCCGTCGGCGTCCACCGGGCTCGGGGCCTCCACGTACTGTTTCTGGCCGCCCTCGCGCCACGGCGGCACCAGGCAGTTGCGGGCCACCGCGTTGGCCACCGCGCTGCCGTGGTCGCGGCGCACCACGTGCAGGCAGAGGTCCACCCCGGCGGCGACCCCGCCGGAGGTGAGGATGTCGCCGTCGTCGGTGTAGAGCACGTCGGGGTCGAGCCGCACCCGGGGGAACAGCCGGGCGAAGCGCTCGGTGTAGCGCCAGTGGGTGGTGGCCGGGCGGCCGTCCAGCAGTCCGGCGGCGGCCAGGATGAAGGAGCCGGTGCAGATCGACATCAGCCGGGTGCCGGGCCGGATCCGGGCCAGGGCGGCGGCGATCGTCGGGGTGAAGCAGGCGTCGGCGACCGCGGGGCCGGAGTCGGCGGAGGCCGGGATCACCACCGTGTCGGCCCGCGCCAGGAGTTCGGGCCCGTGGTCGACGGCGACCCGGAAGTCGGCGCTGGTGGCGACCGGCCGCCCGTCCAGGGTGCAGGTGGCGACCTCGTAGAGCGCCTGCCCGGCCGGGTCCTTGGCGCCGCCGAAGATACGGGCCGGGATGCCGAGTTCGAAGGCGATCACGCCCTCCAGGGCGAGTACCGCGACCAGGTGCGCCATGTCGTCCCCTCAGGTGTCGGTGGGTCCGGGTCAGCGTACGCGGGGCTATGGCCCGATTCTTGCGAAAGCTGTCATTCAGGCCACTCGTCCGGGCCGCGGCGGCCCGGAACACTCCTCGTGTGACCGAACGCAGCACCCTCACCCCCGTACCCGCCCCCGATCCGACCGCCCCCGATCCGGTTGGCGGGCCCGCACCGACCGAGCGCCCCCGGGTGCACTACGCCTGGGTGGTGGCCGGCGTCGCCCTGCTCGTCCTGCTCGGCTCGGCCGGCTTCCGGTCCACGCCGAGCCTGATGATGGACGCCCTGCACAACGAGTTCGGCTGGTCGCTCGGGACGATCTCCCTCGCCACCTCCGTCAACCTGACCCTCTACGGCCTCACCGCCCCCTTCGCCGCCGCCCTGATGGACCGGTTCGGGGTGCGCCTGGTGGTGGTCTGCGCGCTGCTGACCATCTCGGTCGGCTCCGGGCTCACCATGCTGATGCGCGAGCCCTGGCAACTGGTGCTCTGCTGGGGCGTGCTGGTCGGCCTCGGCAGCGGCTCGATGGCCGGCGCCTTCGCCACCACCATCACCGGCCGCTGGTTCCGGGACCGCCAGGGCCTGGTCACCGGTGTGCTGACCGCCGCCGGTGCGGCCGGCAACCTGGTCTTCCTGCCGGTCGGCGCCTGGCTGGTCGAACAGCACGGCTGGCGTTCGGCCGTGGTCGTGGTCTCGCTCGCCGCCAGCGCCGTCGCCGTCCCGGTCCTGCTGCTGATGCGCGAGCGGCCCGCCGACCTCGGCCTGCTCCCGTACGGCGCGACCGAGGAGCCGCCCCCGCCGGTCACCGACGGCCGCGCGCTGGCCCGCTCGGTGCGGGTGCTGCGCGATGCCGCCCGCACCCGGGCGTTCTGGCTGCTGGCCGGCTCCTTCGCGATCTGCGGCGCCACCACCGCCGGCCTGGTCGGCACCCACTTCATCCCGGCCGCGCACGACCACGGCATGCCGGTCACCACCGCCGCGAGCCTGCTCGCCCTGATCGGCGTCTTCGACGTGCTCGGCACGATCTTCAGCGGCTGGCTCACCGACCGGGTCGACTCCCGGGTGCTGCTGACGGTCTACTACGGGCTGCGCGGCCTGTCCCTGCTCCTGCTGCCGCAGCTGCTGGCCGGCTCGCTGCACCCGCCGATCCTCGCCTTCGTGGTCTTCTACGGCCTCGACTGGGTCGCCACCGTGCCGCCGACCGTCGCGCTGTGCCGCCGGAACTTCGGCGAGGACGCCCCGATCGTCTTCGGCTGGGTGCTGGCCAGCCACCAGATCGGCGCGGCGGTCGTCGCCGGACTGGCCGGCCTGGCCCGCGACGCGCTCGGGAACTACGACCTGACCTGGTACGGCGCCGGCGGGCTGTGTGCGGTCGCGGTCGGGCTCTGCCTGGCCCTGCGCACCGGACGGACCGACCGGGCGGTACCGGTCCTCCCGTAGGACTATCGGGCCGGAGAACTAGGCTCCGCCT
This sequence comes from Kitasatospora sp. NPDC051164, assembly GCF_044455625.1. Taxonomy (NCBI): domain Bacteria; kingdom Bacillati; phylum Actinomycetota; class Actinomycetes; order Kitasatosporales; family Streptomycetaceae; genus Kitasatospora; species Kitasatospora sp. NPDC051164. The sequence goes on from NZ_JBITFB010000009.1 coordinate 103,767, forward strand.
CATGGCGCTCACCTTCACCCTGGACCCGAAGCTCGACCCCGACCTGCGGACGGACATGGTCCGGCTCTGGACCGACGTCACCAACGCCGGCGGCGCGGTCGGCTTCGTGGCGCCGGTCACCGAGGACGAGGTGTGGGACACCGCCGACCGCCAGTTCGCCGAGGTCGGGCCGGACGGCCCGGACCGGCTGCTGGCCGCGCACGACGGCGACACCGGCCGGCTGGTGGGCGTGCTGTTCTTCCAGTCGATGCGCTTCGGCCCCATGGAGCACTGGCGGATGCTCAAGCGGGTCATGGTGCACCCCGGCTGCCAGGGCCGCGGCTACGGCGCCGAGCTGCTCGCCGAGGCCGAGCGGATCGCCAGGCAGTGGGGCCTGCAGTCGCTGCGGCTCACCGCGCGCGGCGGTCTGGGGCTGGAGCGCTTCTACGCCCGCAGTGGCTACCGCGAGGTCGGCCGGGTGCCGGCCGCGATCCGGGTCGCCCCCGGGGACGACCGCGACGACATCACGATGTGGCTCGACCTGCGCCGACCCGCCACGGACGGGTGAGAACAGCCGGGGCGGGTGACCCATGCCCTACGCCGGCCGTCAGGCATGCTTGACTGGAGGACCGCCCCCGCCCGGCCCGCCCCCGCGCAACGAGAAGGATGTGTCCCAGTGAGCAGCACCGGCCCGGAGAAGTCGCACGCCACGCTCCGCTACACCTCCATGCGGGTCAGCATCTTCCTCGGCTGCCTGCTGGTGGCCCTGCTGCTCGGTCACTTCCGGGTCATCCCGGTCAGCGGCGAGGCGGGCATGATCTTCCTGTTCCTGCTGGCTGCGGTCGCCTCCGCGCCGCTCAGCTACGCGCTGCTGAGCAGGCAGCGCGACGAGATGTCCGCGCAGATCAGCGGCAAGGTCTCCGGGATGCGCAGCCGTACCGCCGAGCGGATCGCCGCGCAGAACGCCGAGGAGGACGCCGCCGACGACGCCGCCCGCGCGGCGACCGCCGGGCAGAGCTGACCCCGGCCACACTCTCGACCGCCGACCCCGCCGCAGCCGCCGTGCCCGCCACCCCAGACTCCGCGCCGCCCGGGCAGCAGCCTGGGCGGCGGTCCGGCCAGCTGTCCGATCAGCCGTCCGGTCACGCGCCTGATCAGGTGCCCGCAGAGAGTGCGCTCGGGACCTGGCCGGCCCCCGTCCGTCGGCCCACCGGGCGGGACGTGGCCCGGCTCGCCGGGGTCTCCCAGGCCACCGTGTCGCTGGTCTTCTCCGGTGCCGAGGCCGGCCGCCGGGTCTCCGAGGCCACCCGGCAGCGGGTCCGCGAGGCCGCCCGCAGCCTCGGCTACCGTCCGCAGGCGGCCGGCCGGCAGCTGCGGCTGGGCCGCAGCGGGATGATCCTGCTCGCGGTGCCGAACCTCCAGGGCCCGTTCTTCGGCCGGGTGCTGGAGGGCGTCCACCAGGAGGCCGGCCGTAACGGCCTGGCGGTCGTGGTCAGTTCGGGCTGGGGCAGCGCCACCCTCGCCGAGGCCGCCACCGCCGGCCGCTTCGACGGCCTGCTGATCTGCTCCCCGGACGACAGCCAGCTCGGCGAGCTGCCCGCCGACACCCCCGCCGTCTTCCTGGACGCCGACCCGGGCACCGACCGCGCCCGTCCGACCGTCGAGCTCGACGTGGCCGGCGGGATGCGCGCCGCCGTCGAGCACCTGGCCGCCCTCGGGCACCGCCGGATCGGCCGGCTGCGCTCCACCCACGCCGCGTACACCTTCCGGGTGCGGCAGGCCGCCTTCGAGCGGGCGGTACGGGAACTCGGCCTGGACGTCGTGGAGTTGGGCGTGAGCCTGAACGAGGGGCACCGGGCCGCGCGGACCGTGGCGGACCGGCTGCTGGCCCGGGCGGACCGGCCGCACGCGGTGATCTGCGACGACGACGTGGTCGCCTCCGGGGTCTACCAGGCCGCCGCCGAGCTGGGGTTGCGGGTGCCGGAGGACCTGTCCGTGGTCGGCATGGACAACGTCGCGGTGTCAGCGCTGCTCGCCCCGCCGCTGACCACCGTCGACCTGCCCGGCGAGGAGCTGGGCCGGGCGGGCGCGGCCGCGCTGGCGGGCCTGCTGCGCGGGGAGCGGGTGGAGCCGGTGGCGCCGCTGGCCACCTCGCTGGTGCTGCGGGCCTCGACCGCGTCGGCCTGGCCCGTCGCCACCTGACCCACTTGACCTACCTGACGTACCCGACGTACCTGACCTGACGTCACCAGTGCATCCATCTTGTCGGATTAGTCTGAACAGGCGGTTACTGGTCGGTCCCTCTCGCGTCGCAGGCTCGGGAGAAACGGCGGACGATGAGATTCCGCCATGCGGACGTCCCGACCACGAACCCCACGCCTGCCCAGAGCGGCCCGACTGTCCGCGGCCTTCGGCCTCTTCGCGGCCACCTGCTCACCGGCACCCTCACCGCCCCGCCCGCCGAGGCCGCCGTCACCTTCACCAAAGCGGTCGACAAGGCCAGGGTGGCGCCCGGCGAGAACGTCACCTACACCCTGCGCTACACCTGCTCGGTGACCGACTGCACCAACGGGCCGGATCACCGACACGCTCCCCGCCGGGATGGAGTTCGTCGGCTGGACCCCGGACGCGACCGTCGACATCGCCGTGGGGGTGGGCTCGGCCCACCGGGGTGGGCCTCAGCCCACCGGGACAGGCTGGGCCGGACGGGGCGCGGCGGGCACCGGGTGGAACCAGCGCCGGGCGCCGAGCAGCAGCAGTCCGCCGAGCGCGATCCCGCCCGCCGCGCACAGCGCGACCGGGCGCAGCGAGTCCTCGGCCAGGTTGCCGGAGACCGCGTAGCCGAGCGAGTTGCCGGTGGCGAACAGCGTCACCAGCCAGGCGAAGGCCTCGGTGACGGTGCCGGTCGGCGCGAGCTCGGCGACCAGGACGAACGCCGCCGCGAGCAGGGGCGCCAGCATGACCCCGGACAGGAAGGCCAGCGCGGCCATCGGGTACGGCCCGGGCAGGGCGACCAGCGGCAGGTAGGAGGCGGCCATCGCGAGCGCCATCACCCAGGTGCGGGTGGCGGTGGTCTGGCGCCACTTGACCGCGCCGTAGGCGAGCGCGCCGAGCAGTCCGCCGAGCGCGGCCAGCGCCAGCAGGGTGCCCGCGCCGCCCGGGAGCGCGCCGGTGTGGTGCTCGGCGTAGGCGATGAACAGCACGTTCTGTGCGCCGACCGCCCAGCCGGCCCCGGCCAGTCCGACCAGCAGCAGCACCAGGCCGGGGGAGCGCAGCGGTCCGAGCAGTCCGGCGCAGTGCTCGCGGACCGGGGCGCGCCAGGCCTTGGCCGGTGCGGCGGTGGCCACGATCAGCGCGCCGGCCAGGCCCAGCCCGGCGGCCACCCAGAGCGCGACCACCGGGCTGAACAGGCCGGCGATCCCGGCGACGGCCAGCGGCCCGGCGACGTAGAGGATCTGCTGGGAGGCGGAGTCGAAGGCGTAGGCGGTGTCGAGCTGCTCCTCCTCGACGACGTCCGGCCAGAGCGAGCGCAGGCAGGGCTCCAGCGGGGGCATGGCGAGGCCGGCGATCGCGGCGCCGACGGGAGCGGCGAGCGGGGAGCCGGGGGCGAGGGCGAGCAGGGCGTACCCGCCGCCGGCCACCGCGGCCGCGACGAGCAGGACGCGCGGCTGCCCGGTGCGGTCCACGATCCGTCCGAGCACCGGCCCGCCGACGGCCGCCGAGATCGCGTACGCGGCGGTGGCCAGCCCGATCCGCCCGTACGGCGCGCCGGCCTCGCGCAAGGCGAGGGCGATCACCAGGGCGGTCATGCCGGCGGGCAGGCGGCCGAGCAGGGTGCCGAGGAGCAGGCGGGTGACGTGGGGGGCGCGGAGCAGGGCGAGGTAGCCCATCGGCGTCTTCTCCGGTCTGGGCAGGCGGGGGCGGGGACGTCGTCAAAGTTATACGTATAACTACTCGGCGGTCAATCGGACCGCCATTCGGGGCTGATGGGGCATCAGTCTCGTTCGTGTCCGGAGTGCGGGTCCGGCGTGGGGTGTGAGGGGGAGGGGGTTGGGCGCTATCTCAAACAAGTACTTTGAACATCTCAAACCTTTACTGCTAACGTATCGGCCATGTCAGCCTCAGACGCACTGCGGATGCACGGCCCGGGCCCGCTGCCCGGCGCCGCCCGCCCGTGCGCTCTGACCGGTGCTGTGGACAGCCCGCGCCGTTGTCGCGCCATGAGCTGTACTGCCCTGAGCTGTACGTCCCCGAGCTGTATCGCGGCGGCACGCCCCTGACCGGGGGCCCGACCCCTTCCCGTCCGGCCCCGCGCCGTGCCGCCTGCTCCACCCCACACCTCATCGTCAGCAACGCCCTCCCCCGGAGACGCTCCCCCATGTCCACAGCGCCCGAGGCGACCTCGTCGCCGTCCGTGCTCGCCCGTATCCGCAAGACACCGTTCTGGGTGCAGATCGTCGCCGGCCTCGTGCTCGGCGTCGGCCTCGGCTACCTGGCCCGGGCCGCCGACATCTCCTGGCTGGCCACCACCCTGGAGACCATCGGCAAGATCTTCGTCCAGCTGCTCAAGCTGGCCGTCCCGCCGCTGGTGTTCACCGCGATCGTGGTGAGCGTCGCCAACCTGCGCAACGTCACCAACGCGGCCCGGCTGGCCACCCGCACGCTGCTCTGGTTCATGATCACCTCGCTGATCGCGGTCGGCATCGGCCTGGGCCTGGGCCTGCTGACCAACCCCGGCAAGGGCACCAACCTCAAGACCGAGGGCCTCAAGGCGCTCGACTCCAAGGGCACCTGGATCGACTTCCTGACCGGGATCTTCCCGACCAACATCGTCGACGCCTTCGCCAAGGTCAACGTGCTGCAGATCGTCTTCATGGCGGTCGTGGTCGGCGCGGCGATCATCAAGCTCGGCGCCAAGGCCGAGCCGGTCCTCAAGCTCAGCGAGTCCGTGCTCGAGCTGACCCAGACCGCACTGTGGTGGGTCATCCGGCTCTCCCCGCTCGGCACCCTCGGCCTGATCGGCAAGTCCGTCGCCAAGTACGGCTGGGACCTGCTCAAGCCCTTCGCCACGCTGACCCTCGACATCTACGTCGGCTGCGCGCTGGTCCTGTTCGTCGTCTACTCGCTGTTGCTGCGCTTCGCCGCCGGCCTCAACCCGCTGCACTTCTTCAAGGGCGCCTGGCCCGCGATCCAGCTGGCCTTCGTCTCGCGCTCCTCGGTCGGCACCCTGCCGGTGACCCGCCGCGTCACCGAGCGCCTCGGCGTCCCGAGCGAGTACGCGTCCTTCTCGGTGCCGTTCGGCGCCACCACCAAGATGGACGGCTGCGCCGCGATCTACCCGGCGATCGCCGCGATCTTCGTCGCCCAGGTCTACAACATCGAGCTCGGCATCAAGGACTACATCCTGATCGCGTTCGTCTCGGTGGTCGGCTCGGCCGCCACCGCGGGCCTCACCGGCGCGATCGTCATGCTGACGCTGACCCTGTCCACCCTGGGCCTGCCGCTGGAGGGCGTCGGCCTGCTGCTCGCCATCGACCCGATCCTGGACATGATGCGCACCGCGACCAACGTCGCCGGCCAGGTTCTGGTGCCGGTCGTGGTCGCCGCGCGGGAGAAGATCCTCGACGTCGCCGCGTACAACAACCCGCAGGGCGACCTGCTGGACGAGCCGGCCGGCGCCCCGGCGCAGGCCTCGGCCAAGGCTGCCGTCGCCGCCTGACGTTTCACGGCGCGCACGGCGCGCACGGCGTACCAACGGAAGGGCCCTTTCCCCGGGTGGGGAGAGGGCCCTTCCGCGTGCTCTGCTGCCTTTCGGGCCCGGCCCCAAAGGCAGGGGGCCCACCGAAAGGCGGGCCCCCTTGGGTACTGCTCTTGTGTGCTCATGGTGACGGCTGCCAGCCGTCGATGGACCCGTCGGGGTCCCGAGCGATCAGATCATCAGAGGATGGTCAGACAGCGGTGACGTTCTCCGCCTGCGGGCCCTTCGGACCCTGGGTGACGTCGAAGGTGACCGTCTGGTTCTCCTCCAGCGAACGGAAGCCGTTCGCGTTGATGGCGGAGTAGTGAACGAAGACGTCCGGGCCGCCGCCCTCCTGGGCGATGAAGCCGAAGCCCTTCTCAGCGTTGAACCACTTGACGGTTCCCGTGGCCATGCCGTTCTCCTTGCGATGCGTGTCGGGGGCCACACCGTGTGACGCCCGGTCCGCTGCGCTGATCGCCCTGCCTCCGGACGAGTCCGAAGTTTTTCGATATTGCTGAAAAACTACAAAAAGCCTGCGGTTACATGCTCCGCAGGCTTCAAGTACTGCAAGGGGAATCAAACTGCAACTGAGGGCAACGCTAGCATGCGGCAGCTGTGACGACCAGAGGTCACTTACGGCGCCGAGGAGGCGTGTCGGAAGGGCTGGAGCGGGCGTGGAAAGGGGCGTTGGGGACGTGTGAGGGCGTGTCGGGTGGCCGGTGCGAGCCGTCGTGAACGGCGGGCATACGCTGCGGGAAGGCGTACGAACAGCAAGGGAGCGGCGCAGTGGCAGCACCGGACGCACAAACACCGGACGCGCGAACGCGGGAGCCCCAGAACACCCCGGGCGGGGACAACACCCCGGTCAGGCCTCGGGTCGGCCATATTCAGTTCCTGAACTGCGTCCCCCTCTACTGGGGACTCGCCAGGACCGGCAATCTGCTCGATCTGGACCTCACCAAGGACACCCCGGAGAAGCTCAGCGACCAGCTCGTCGCCGGAGCCCTGGACATCGGTCCGATCACCTGCGTCGAGTACCTGCGCAACGCCGACGACCTGCTGGTCCTGCCCGACATCGCCGTCGGCAGCGACGGCCCGGTGATGTCCTGCCTGATCGTGAGCAAGGTGCCGCTCGCCGACCTCGACGGCCGCCGGGTCGCCCTCGGCTCCACCAGCCGCACCTCGGTCCGGCTCGCCCGACTGCTCCTGGAGGAGCGCGAGGGCGTGCACCCGGACTACTTCAGCTGCCCGCCGGACCTCAGCGCGATGCTCGTCGAAGCCGACGCCGCCGTCCTGATCGGCGACCCGGCACTGCGCGCCTACCTCGGGCAGGCCGCCGACCTCGGGCTGACCGTCCACGACCTCGGCGAGATGTGGAAGGAGTGGACCGGCCTGCCGTTCGTCTTCGCGGTCTGGGCGGTGCGCCGCGAGTTCGCCCAGCGCTGCCCGGAGCTGACCGCGGCCGTGCACCGGGCCTTCCTGGAGTCCCGCGACCTGTCGCTGGTGGAGGCCGCCAAGGTCGCCGAGCAGGCCGCCCGTTGGGAGACCTTCGAGGCGGACGTACTGGAGCGGTACTTCAGCGAGGCGCTCGACTTCTCCCTCGGCGAGCGGCAGTTGGCCGGCGTCGCCGACTTCGCCCGACGGGTCGCGCACGACAGCGGCTTCGCGCCGGACGTGGCGGTGCGGCTGCTGGAGCCGGCCCGGCTGCCGGTGGGGTGAGGAGTCGGCCCGGCCGCCGAAGGGCTGAGGAGTCGGTGGGCTGAGCGGGCGCTCCCGGGCGCGGGTGCGCGGTGTCCGAACCGTGACGAGAACGGGGTCCCCCCGGGGAACCCGGCCGGTACGGTTCGGCACGGGCAGTGAGCCCGCCGAGGGGAGCGTGCAGGATGCAGCCGCTGGAACCGGACGATCCGCGCGAGGTGGGCGACTACCGGTTACTGGGGCGGCTCGGGGCCGGCGGCATGGGCCGGGTCTACCTCGGGCGGACGGCGGGCGGACGCACCGTGGCCGTCAAGACGGTCCGCCGGGAACTCGCCGTGGACGCCCGGTTCCGCGCCCGCTTCCGGCAGGAGGTGGACGCCGCCCGCAAGGTCGGTGGGGAGTGGACGGCGCCCGTACTGGACGCGGACACCGAGAGCGCCCAGCCCTGGGTGGCCACCGGCTACGTCGCCGGCCCCTCGCTGGGGGCCGCCGTCCGGGAGTTCGGGCCGCTGCCCGAGCCGACCGTACGAGCCCTCGGTGTCGGGCTGGCCGAGGCGCTGGCCCACGTGCACGGGCTCGGTCTGGTGCACCGGGACGTCAAACCGTCCAACGTGCTGCTCACCCTCGACGGCCCCCGGCTGATCGACTTCGGCATCACCCGCGCACTGGACGGGACCAGCAGTCTCACCGGGACCGGCAACGCGATCGGCTCGCCCGGCTTCATGTCACCGGAGCAGGCGCGGGGAGAGAAGGTCGGGGCGGCCACCGACGTGTTCTCGCTCGGCGCGGTGCTCGCGTACGCGGCGAGCGGGACGCTCCCCTTCGGGCGGGAAGCGGTGCCGGCGGTGATGGTCTACCGGATGGTGTACGAGTACCCGGAACTGTCCGGGACGAGCGAATCGCTGCGCTGGATCCTGCTCGACTGCCTGGCCAAGGACCCGGATGCCCGCCCGACGCCCCGGCGGCTAGGTGCCTGGCTGGACGACGACAGGACGGTGGCCGCGCGGCTGGAACAGGGCGAGTGGCTGCCCGCCGGGCTCGCGGCGGCGGTGGGGCGCAGTGCGGTCCAGCTGCTGGACCTTGACGCGGAAGGGGGCCCCGCGGGGTCCGCGGCGGGCGGGCCGGTGCCGCCGCGGCCGGCGGGAAGGCCTTCGGCGGGGAAGCGTTCGGCGGGGGCCGCCGCGGCGCCGCCGACTTCGCCGCCTCCGCCGCTGCGGCCCTCCGCGCCGCCGAAGCCTTCCTCGGCGCCTTCCTCAGCGCCTCCCAACGCGTCGTCGTTCGTGCCGCCGTCGGCCGGGGCGGCCGCGCCCCCGGGATTCGGGCCGCCGCCGAGGACGGTGCCGATGCGGGGCCCGCGCCGGGGCAGGCGGCGTCGGTGGGTGGTGCCGGTGGTCGTGCTGGTCGTGCTGGTCGTGCTGGCCCTGGCCGTGGTCGGCACGGTGTTCCTGCGGTTCCTGGCGGCCGAGGCCGACCGGACGACCGCCTCCGGCGACCACACGGCGCCGCCGCTGGTCGCGCCGCTGGTCGCGCCGACGGTTCCCGGCGCCGTCGGGCGGAACCTCGTACCGGCGGCGTTCCTCGGCACCTGGCGCGGCGATGTCAGCGTGGTCGGCGGCGGCGTCATCGGCGTCATCACCGTCGCTGTCGGCCAGGGCGGGATCGGGGACGAGAGCACCACGACCCGGATCGACGGCCCCACCGGGCCGGTGTGCGAAGGCGCCTGGACGCTTCGGCTGGTCTCGGCGACGAAAGTCGTGTACACCTCGCGGCTGGTGGCCACGTCGAGCGCCGGGGCGTGCCAGAACGTCGCCGTCCCCCGCATGCTCACCCTCCTGCCGGACGGCACCCTCCGCTACGACATCACCGACGGCACCACCACGACACAGGCCGGCGTGTTGCGGAAAGCGGGCTGACGCGGGCGGCGGAATCCGCTGGCGTAGGCTGGTTCGGCCGTACCCGGACGCCCCGTTGTCCGTGTCGGCGGCGCAGGCAGCAGCACCACCCGAGCGCCACCCGCGTACCACCCGAGTAGAGAGAAGGCCGTCAGGTGACCGAGCTCGCAGCGACCACCCTCGATGCGTCCAGCACCGACCTGCAGGCCGTGCTCGACCGGGCCGCCGCCGGCGGCCGGATCACTCCGGAAGAGGCGCTGGAGCTCTACCGCTCGGCGCCGCTGCACGCGCTCGGCTCCGCCGCCGACGCGGTGCGCCGCCGCCGCTACGCCGGTACCGAGCACATCGCGACGTACATCATCGAGCGGAACATCAACTACACCAACGTCTGCGTGACGGCGTGCAAGTTCTGCGCCTTCTACGTGCCGCCGAAGAGCGACAAGGGCTGGTCCCGCGAGCTCGACGAGATCCTGCGCCGCTGCGCCGAGACCGTCGAGCTGGGCGGCACCCAGATCATGTTCCAGGGCGGCCACCACCCGGACTACGGCGTGGAGTACTACGAGCGCGCGTTCTCGGCGATCAAGGCCGACTTCCCGCAGCTGGTGATCCACTCGCTGGGCGCCTCCGAGGTCGAGCACATGTCCCGGATCTCCGGCGTCTCCATCGAGGAGGCGATCACCCGGATCCACAAGGCGGGCCTGGACTCCTTCGCCGGCGCCGGCGCCGAGCTGCTGCCGGAGCGTCCGCGCAAGGCGATCGCCCCGCTGAAGGAGTCCGGCGAGCGCTGGCTGGAGATCATGGAGGCCGCCCACGGCCTCGGCGTGGAGTCCACCTCCACCATGCTGATGGGCACCGGCGAGACCAACGCCGAGCGGATCGAGCACCTGCGGATGATCCGCGACGTGCAGGACCGCACCGGCGGCTTCCGGGCCTTCATCCCCTACACCTACCAGCCGCAGAACAACCACCTGAAGGGCTCGACCCAGGCCACCGTCTTCGAGTACCTGCGGATGATCGCCATTGCCCGCCTGTTCCTCGACAACATCGCCCACATCCAGGGCTCCTGGCTCACCACCGGCAAGGAAGCGGGCCAGCTGTCCCTGCACTACGGCGCGGACGACCTCGGCTCGGTCATGCTGGAGGAGAACGTCGTCTCGGCGGCCGGTGCCAAGCACCGCTCCAACCTCACCGAGCTGATCCACCTGATCCGGGCCGCCGACCGCGTCCCGGCGCAGCGCTCGACCACGTACGAGCACCTGCGGGTGCTGGTCGACCCGGCCGACGACCCGGTCGACCCGCGGGTCGCCTCGCACATCGCCTCCACGGCGATCGAGGGCGGCACGGCGCACCCCGAACTGAAGATCCTGAACAACAACTGAGGATGCTCCCCCCGCCGTGCTGACCCTGCACCGGGCCGCGTTCGTGCTGCCCGACCCGGCCGATCCCGCCGCCCCGTCCATCGCGGACGGGGCGGTGGTGGTGCGTGGCGAGCACGTCGAGGCGGTCGGGCCGTACGAGGATCTGGTGGCGGCCCACCCGGGCGCGCGGGTACGGGACTGGGGCTCGGCGCTGCTCGCGCCCGGGCTGCGCAACCCGTACGGGCACTGGCTGTTGGAGCGGGCCTACCACCCGGATCCGCGGGAGGAGATCGGCGTCGAGCCGGTGGCGGACGGGTTGGTCGGATCCACGGACGAGGTGCGGTGCGGGGCGAGCGCGCGGCGCGGGCTGCAGCGGATGCTCGGGTTCGGGGTGACGGCGGTGGCCGGGCCGTTCGAACGGGCGTCGGTGCGGACGGCGGTGGCGCGGTCCGGGCTGGCGGGGCTGCCGGGTTCCTCGGGTTCCTCGGGTGTTTCGAGCGGTGCCGGTGCGGGGCCGTTGGATCCGCTGGCCGTGCTGCCGTTCGCGGAGGCCGTGTACGGGCGGGTGGCGGCCGGGGGCCGGGCGGACTTCGCGGTGTTCGCGGTCTCGGCCTCGGTCTCGGTCTCGGCAGGGGTCCCGACTGTGGTCGCGGCTGTGGTCCCGGCGGCGGGGGAGGGGCGTGCCGAGCCGGTGGCGGGCGGGTGCCTGGCCACGGTGCTGGGCGGGCGGTTGGTGTACCGGCGGCGCTGAGCCGGTCCGGCGGGGGCCTTCGGGGGGAGCTGCGGGCGTCGGCGGCGCCAGTGTGACGTACTCGTCAGTAGTCGGATTTCCTTGCGGCACAACGGACTTTCTTCGTGTGCACCCGAACTCCGGCGCCGGTGACGGGGAGTGATTGTCCCTTCGCCGTGACCTGAGGGCCCGCCAGCGGATACGATCCCGGACAGCTCACATCCGCACCCGCACCACATCACCGCCCGTGCCCGCGGGCGGCGGGGCCGCGTCCCCGGTCCCGAAGGCAAGCCAGGACAGGAACCATGCGAACCGCGACCGTTCCCCCGCCGCGCGTCCCGCGGTTGGGCCGTGGTTGGTACCTCGCCGCCCTGCTCAGCGCCGTGCTGGCCGTCAGCATGTGCCTGCTGGGTTGGCGTCAGGCCGACCAGGCCGACCGGATCGAGGCGCACCCGGTGAGAGTCGAGGGCGTCGTCACCCAGCTCCCGACCGGCGGCGGCACCTACAGCGCTGTCAGCTACCGGGTCGGCGGGCAGCCGCACACCGCGGCCGCGCTGCCGCTCGCGGACGGCATCAAGATCGGCGACCCGGTCTGCCTGGAGCACGCGGCCGACGACGCGGGCGCGGTGCGGATCTGCGGCGACACCTACCCGCAGCCAGTCGGCGTGGGCCTGGCCCGGTTCAGCGTGCCGGTCGCCGTGGTGCTCTTCGTGATCTGCGTGCTGCGCATCTGGCGCTACCGGAAGGCCGTCGCGATCCGCGCCGGGCAGGGGCGGCTGGCCGCCAACCTCGCCCTGGCGACGGAGGCGCTGGCGGACGGGATGCCCGCGATAACGCACGGCAAGCGCTCCCGCCGGAAGCGGCGCGCGGGCGGGCGGCGCGGGCAGCACTGAGGGAGCGGCTCGGCGGCCGGTGGGTGCGCCCCGTCGGACGCGGGGTGACCCTCGGCGGCCCGTCGGCGACCCGTCGGGGACCTGTTGGTGACCCGCTGGTGCGCCCCGTCGGAGGCCCGTCGGCACGCCCCGTTGGTCGGGGTGTCCGTGGAAGGGTGAACAATGGGGGCGTGACCCGAGCCTCTCTGGACAAGCAGCCGCACGAAGTCGCCGCCATGTTCGACGACGTCGCGGCCAAGTACGACCGCACCAACGACGTGCTCTCCCTCGGCCAGGCCCGCGCCTGGCGCCGGGCGGTGGCCGAGGCGGTGGCCGCCGGACCGGGGGACCTCGTGCTCGACCTCGGGGCCGGCACCGGTACCTCCTCGCTGCCCTTCGTCGAGGCCGGGGCCCAGGTCGTCCCGTGCGACTTCTCGGTCGGCATGCTCACCGAGGGCAAGGCCCGCCACCCCGAGCTGGCGCTCACCGCCGGGGACGCCACCCGGCTGCCGTTCGCCGACGGCACCTTCGACTCGGTGACGATCTCCTTCGCGCTGCGCAACGTCCAGGACACCGACGAGGCGCTGCGCGAGATGCTGCGGGTCACCAAGCCCGGCGGCAAGCTGGTGATCTGCGAGTTCTCCACGCCGACCTGGACGCCGTTCCGGACGGTCTACACCGAGTACCTGATGCGCGCGCTGCCGCCGGTCGCCACGGCCGTCAGCAGCAACCCGGAGGCGTACGTCTACCTCGCCGAGTCCATCCGGAGCTGGCCGGACCAGCCGGGCCTGGCCGCCAAGCTGCAGGAGAGCGGCTGGTCGAAGGTCGCCTGGCGGAACCTCACCGGCGGGATCGTCGCGCTGCACCGGGCGTACAAGACCGCGTAGTCGCCGGGGCCGGGCGGTCGGTCGGCCGGGACGGTGTCGCGGCCGCGCTCCCGGGGCGCGGGCGCTTCCGGCGGCGTGAGCGGAACTAGACTGCCGGAGACAAAAGCCGCCGTCCCCCGCCGCAGCTCCAGGAGTGTGTCCACGTGTCCGAGACCGCAGCCGATCTGACGAAGCCGGACGCCCCGGTGGAGAGCACGGCCGACGTCATCGTGGTCGGCGCGGGCCCGGCCGGATCCACCACCGCCTACTACCTGGCCCAGGCCGGGCTGGACGTGCTGCTGCTGGAGAAGACCGCCTTCCCCCGCGAGAAGGTCTGCGGCGACGGCCTCACCCCGCGCGCCACCAAGCAGCTGGTGGACATGGGCATCGACGTCTCCACCGAGAACGGCTGGCTGCACAACAAGGGCCTGCGCATCATCGGCGGCGGCGTCCGCCTCGAGCTGGACTGGCCCGAGCTGTCCTCCTTCCCCGACTACGGCCTGGTCCGCAAGCGCGCCGACTTCGACGAGCTGCTGGCCCGTCAGGCCGAGAAGGCCGGCGCGCGGCTCTACGAGCGCTGCAACGTCAGCGGGCCGGTCCTGGACGAGCGCACCGGGCGGATCGTCGGCGTCACCGCCAAGCTCGGCGACGAGAAGCGGCCGGTCACCTTCCGCGCCCCGCTGGTGGTCGCCGCCGACGGCAACTCGACCAGGCTCTCGCTCGCCATGGGCCTGCACCGGCGCGAGGACCGCCCGATGGGCGTCGCCTACCGCACCTACTTCACCTCGCCGCGCCACGACGACGACTACCTGGAGTCCTGGCTGGAGCTGTGGGACACCCGCGAGGGGCAGCGCAAGCTGCTGCCCGGCTACGGCTGGGTCTTCGGCATGGGCGACGGCACCTCCAACGTCGGCCTCGGCATCCTCAACTCCTCGCCGGCCTTCGGCGAACTGGACTGGCGCGAGGTGCTCAAGGCCTGGTGCGCCGGCATGCCGGAGGAGTGGGGCTGCACCCCCGACAACATGACCGAGCCGATCCGCGGCGCCGCGCTGCCGATGGCCTTCAACCGGCAGCCGCACTACACCCGCGGCCTGCTGCTCGTCGGCGACGCGGGCGGCATGGTCAACCCGTTCAACGGCGAGGGCATCGCCTATGCGATGGAATCCGGCCAGATCGCCGCCGGGGTCATCGTGCAGGCCCTCGCCCGGGTCACCGACGGCGGCCGGGAGCGCGCCCTCCACGCCTACCCGCGCACCCTCAAGGACGTGTACGGCGGCTACTACACGCTGGGCCGCGCCTTCGTGAAGCTCATCGGTAACCCGAAGGTGATGCAGATCGCCGCCCAGCGCGGCCTCACCCACCCGATGCTGATGCGCTTCACCCTCAAGCTGCTCGCCAACCTGACCGACCCGCAGGGCGGCGACGCGATGGACCGCGTCATCAACGGGCTCGCCCGGGTCGCGCCGAACGCCTAGGCCGGCATGCGGCGCCGAGCCGCTAGCCCGGCTCCGCCGCCGTCTCCGGGGGCCCGTCGACCGGGCGCCGGGAGGCGGCGGAGCGCTGTTCGACGTAGGCCAGCCGGTCGGCGAAGACCCGGGCTGCGTCGGGGGTGAGCGTCCGCAGGGCGACGAGGGCGGTGAAGACGACGTCGCAGAGCTCGTGCTGGACGTCCTCCCAGCTGTGGGTCACCCCCTTGCGCGGGTTCTGGCCGGTGGCGCCGATCACGGCCGCGCCGACCTCGCCGACCTCCTCGGAGAGCTTGAGGATTCGCAGCAGGCGCTCCTCCTGGGGCGACTGCGTGCTCTGCCCGTCCAGCCATGCGACCAGGTGGTCGACGCTCTCCCAGATCCGGCTGTCCATGCGGCGCTGCTCCCCTGCGGTGTGGTTGGTGCTGCCACCGTACGGGAGCGGCGCGGTGCGGTGCGGCGGTCGGTCGGCGCGACGGTCGGGTCGGCGGGCGGTCGGCGGCGGGCCGGGGTCGCCCCGGGTCGGCCCGGGCTGCCCGGCCCGCCTTCGGTCAGCGGGTGCTGAGCTTCACGTGGCGGATGTTCACGGGGAGGTTGGGAAAGCCGTCGCCGGGGTTGTTCTGGTCGTCCTCGCCGCCGGCGGCGATCTTTTGCAGGACGTCCAGGCCCGCCGTGATCCGGCCGAACGGGGTGTAGGCAGGGGAGAGCTTGGTGTCCTTCCAGACAAAGAAGAACTGGCTGCCGTTGGTGTTCGGGCCGGCGTTGGCCATGGCGACGGTGCCGGCCGGGTAGGTGGCGCCGGTCAGGTTCTCGTCCGGGAAGGAGTAGCCGGGCCCGCCGCTGCCCGTCCCGGTCGGGTCGCCGCACTGCAGGACGTAGATCCGCTGGGTGGTGAGGCGGTGGCAGTGGCTGCGGTCGAAGTAGTCGTGCTCGGCGAGGAAGCGGAACGAGAAGGTGGTGCAGGGTGCCTTGTCGGTCAGCGCCTCGAAGGTGATCGCGCCCTGGCTGGTCCGCAGCGTCGCGCGGTAGGGCTGGGCCGCCTTCTTCGCGTCGAAGACCGGGATTCCCTTGAAATTGTCGGCCGGTACGGCCGGTGTGTAGGTGCAGCCGGCGGTGGGTGTGGTGGCCGCGGGGGCGGAGGTGCCCGCGACGGCGGTGCCGGTGCTCGCCACGAGCGGGAGGACGGTGGCGGCGGCGACCAGCGCCCAGTGCGTGCGCTTCACGTGACGGGCCTTCCGGGGGGTGGTGGACGGCTGGATTGTCATGGAGGAATCATCCACGGCAGGGTGGGGATGCGGTAGGGGGCGGGACGGCCGTGGTTCCCCGGGGCCCGGGGGGTGTGATGGGCGGTCAGATGGGCCTGGGGGGTGGAGATTCCGTCGGTGCTGTCGCGCTCGATGGCGGTCGTGCTACGGGTGTTGCCGGTGTGACGAGTGTTGCCTATGTTGCCGGTGGGGCGAGGGTGGGCGGGGTGGCGGCGGTGGCCGGGCCGGCGGAGTCCTCCTCGGCGGAGGTGAAGAGCCCGGCGCGGGCGGCGAGGGCGGCGGCGTCGGCGGCCCGCTCGGCCGTGCGGGCGTCCAGTGGCTCGCCGGAGACGAACAGGCGGTAGTAGAGCGGGGCGGTGGCGGCCCGGACCACCTCGGCGCCGTCCGTTCCGGCAGGCAACTCGCCGCGGGTGACCGCCCGTTCGGCCACCTCGGCGGCCTGTCGGTGGCGGGCGGCGAAGAAGGCGCGCAGGGCGGCCGCGCCGGTGTCG
This sequence comes from Kitasatospora sp. NPDC051164, assembly GCF_044455625.1. Classification (NCBI taxonomy): domain Bacteria; kingdom Bacillati; phylum Actinomycetota; class Actinomycetes; order Kitasatosporales; family Streptomycetaceae; genus Kitasatospora; species Kitasatospora sp. NPDC051164. The sequence continues at coordinate 120,124 of NZ_JBITFB010000009.1, forward strand.
GAGCGCTGGGCCGCGGAGATCAGTGCGGTGGGCGTGGGGCCCAGCTCCGGGTCGGTGAAGACGCTGAACACCTCCTGGGTGATCCGTCGGAGGTCCTGTCGGAGGTCGCCGGTGTCGGGCAGCGGCCAGGGCTGGTCGGCGGAGGCGGTCAGGGCATCGGCGACCAGCCCGTCCACGCCGCCCCACCGTCGATACAGGGTCGCCTTGTGGACGCCGGAGCGGGTAGCGACCGCCTCGACGGTGAGGCCGTCGTACCCCTTCTCCGTGACCTCGGCGAGCGTGGCGGTGACCACGTCCGCCCGGACCCGTGCGCTGCGGCCGCCCGGGCGGGGGGCGCGGGCATGGGGTGGCTGCTCGGGGTGGGTGGCTCCGGTCAAAGTCGACTCCAGTCGCATTAAGGCTTGCTGCGGGGGTGGTGGCGTGCCATGCTCATCGTAATGCGACTCTAGTCGCATTACGAGAGGAGCCTGAGTGACTGCGACCGCCATCCCCGATTCCACCGTGCTCCACCCGCTCACCGGCCACGATCGTGTCGTCCTGTTGCGACCGCTCGTGACCGACCCGCGGATCGAGGTCGGCGAGTACACCTACTTCGACGACCCCGACGGCGCCACCCGCTTCGAGGAGCGCAACGTCCTCTATGCGTACGGCCCCGAGCGCCTGGTGATCGGGAAGTACTGCGCGATCGCCACCGGGACCCGCTTCCTGATGGCCGGTGCCGCCCACCCGACCATCGGCGTCTCCACCTTCCCCTTCACGATGTTCGGCGGCAGCTGGACCGAGCGGACTCTCGACATCGTCACGGACCTGCCCAGCCGGGGCGACACCGTGATCGGCAACGATGTCTGGTTCGGCTTCGGGGCCACCGTGCTGCCCGGAGTCCGGATCGGCGACGGCGCGATCGTCGCGGCAGGTGCGATGGTCACCGCCGACGTCGAGCCCTACACCATCGTCGGCGGCAACCCCGCTCGGCCGATCAGGCGGCGCTTCGACGACGCCGACATCGAGTGCTTGCTCCGCGCGGCCTGGTGGGACTGGCCGGTCGAGCTCGTCACCGAGCACGTGCGCGTCATCATGTCCGGAACGCCGACCGACATCGAGGCGATCGCCGTGGCGAACGGACTGATCGACGGCTGACCATCCGGTGTCCGGAACGACATTGATCACCGGCCGTCCGGTGAGCGAGGATGGCGGCCCCTCGTTTCCGCGCAGTGCCCCGTCCACCGCCGGGCCTTCCGCCCGGCTCCTGGGTCCGTCCGACGCCGTACGGTCCTCGCGCCCGTCGGTTCCGTTCGCTCGGAGGGATCCTCGTCATGCCTGCCTCCCAGTCCAAGGACTCCTCCCCCTCGGTCCTTCGTGATCTTCCGGTGCTGCTCGTGGCGGTGGTGTGGGGGTCGAGCTTCCTCGCCGTCCAGCGGGTGGCCGAGCCGGGGACCGTCGTGGCGATGCTCGTCCTGCGCTTCGGGCTGGTGCTGCCGCTGCTCGGGGTGGTCGCCTGGCGGGCTCTGCGGAGGCTGAGCCGTGCCGAGTGGCTCGGCGGCGCCGCACTGGGACTGGTGCTCAGCGGGATCTTCCTGCTGGAGACCTACGGAGCTGTGCACACCTCCGCGACCAACGCCGGGCTGATCATCAGCCTCGCGATGGTGCTCACCCCGCTCGGCGAGAGCGCCCTCGGCCGGACCGCACCACCGCGGGCCTTCCTGGGGGCCGCCGGGCTGGCCGTCCTCGGCGTCGCCCTGCTCACCGGCGACGGCGGGCTGCGCGCTCCCTCGCTCGGTGATCTGCTGGTGCTGGGTGCCGCCCTCGTCCGCTCGGCGTACGTCCTCGCCATGGCCCGCGCCCGGACTCTGCGCGACACCGACATGCTCGCCGTGACCTGGGTGCAACTCGCCACGGCCACCGGAGTGTTCGCCGTCGTCGCGCTGTCCGTGGGGCCGGCGCCGTGGACTGTGGCCCGCTCGTACGGGGCCGGCCAGTGGGCCTGGCTGCTGCACCTGTCCTTGTTCTGCACGCTGTTCGCCTTCTTCGTCCAGATGTGGGCCGTGCGGGCCACTTCGCCCTCCCGCGTCAGCCTGCTGCTCGGCACCGAACCGCTGTGGGCCGCCGTCTTCGGGATCACCCTGGCCGGGAACCGGATGGGCCCGCTCGCCCTGGTCGGCGGAGCCCTGGTGCTGGTCGCCACCGAGTGGGGCCGTCGCACCGCTCCCGCGCCGCGCCCGGCCCGGGCAGAGGGCGGGGCAGGTGCCGGGGCGGATCCGGGGGCGGACGCAGGGGCCGGAGAGCAGAAGCGGGAGCCGGCCCCGGCGTGATCCGTGGTCGTGGTCACCGGCGCCGCCGCAGCGTCCGGCGGGCGTAGTCGAGGGTGACCGCGCCGAGCAGCGGGCCCCAGGCGACCAGGGGCAGGTAGGCGAGGGTCATCACCACGGCGGCGAAGCCGCGCGGCGAATCCGGCTCGGCCAGGTTGTGGGCCCAGCCGCCGAACAGCGCCTCCATGCCGAGGAAGGTGAGCAGCGCCGAGCCCAGCAGCGCCGGGACGATCGCGGCGAGCGGCCGGACCCGTCGACCGCCGATCAGTGGGATCCAGCCGGGTGCCGCCAGGCCCCAGGGGCGGACCAGGCCGACGGTCAGGAAGGCCAGTGTCTCGGCCAGGGCGCTCAGCGCCACGCAGTAGACGGTGCCCCAACCCGGCTGGTGCGCGTCGAAGGCCGCGGCCGTGGCCCCGGTGAAGCCGACCGGGACGCCGAAGCCGAAGGCGATCCGCCACACCCCCGAGGGGACGGTGCTCAAGGCGGCGGCCTTGGCTGCCAGCTGGGCCCAGCGCGGGGCGTCCGGGACGCCCGGGGCGGGCGGGGCGTCCTGGATGTCCGGTACGGCCGGGTCGGTCTGGCGGGCGGTGCCCCGAGAGTTGATCACGAGCTTCGACATGGTGGACTCCCATCCTGTCCGGCCCCATCGGCCGGTGCGATGACTCAAGACTCGAGGTCCGACAGGGGTCCGCGGCAGTGCCGATCGGGCTGTTCTCCCTGCTCAACCGGCCTGTGAAATATGCCGATCGGCACAAGCGCACCGCCCGGACCGCGTCGTAATGTGACGGCAGTCGATGAGAGGTGGTGACGATGATTCAGGTGCTGTCGCTGGTCGTCCCGGTCCTGCTGGTGCCGGCCTGGATGGTCCGCGAGCGCCACGGCACGGCCGCCGTGACGACCGTGCTCGGTGCGGTGTCGGCGACGGTCTCGGTCGTCGTCTGGGTCACCGGCCACTGGACGGAGGCGGCGCGTTGGACCGGGCTGGTCGGCCTGGTCGAACTGGCCGGGCTGCTGCTGGCGGTGGTCCTCAGCCTGCGCGCCGAGGACGGCCCGCGGTGCGCGGCGGCGGCCTGGACGGCGGGCGGAGCGGTGGCCCTCTGGCCGTCCCGGTTCGATGGGCCCGCCGACGCGCTCACGCTCTTCGGCTTCGGATCGACGCTGTCCCTGCCGGCCGTGCTGATCGGGCTCTACCTGCGCGGCCTGGACGACGGCCGGGCCCGCGCGGTGGCCGAGGCCAAACGTGCCCAGCGGCTCGAACTGGCCCACGACCTACACGACTTCGTCGCGCACGACGTCAGCGGCATGGTCGCCCAGGCCCAGGCGGGGGCGTATCTGGCGGCCATCGACCCGGCGCGGGCGGCCGAGATGTTCGAGCGGATAGAGCAGGCCGGGCAGCGGGCGCTGGCCTCGCTGGACCGGACGGTGCAACTGCTGCGCAGCGAGGAGGCGGCCGGTCGCGGTCCGCAGCCCGGTCTCGCCGAACTCGCGCAGGTGGCCGATCGGTTCACCGCCTCGGGCGGCGCCGAGGTCCGGGTGGAGTTGCCGGAGGGGCTGGTGCCGCGTGAGGTGGAGGGCACCGTGCACCGGATCGTGGTCGAGTCCCTGACCAACGTCCGGCGGCACGCTCCGGCCGCCCGAGTGGTCGAGGTCCGGGCCCGTCAGAGCGACGGACGGCTGGAGTTGACCGTGACGGACGATGGCGGGCCGCCGGCCCCGGGCGGGCGGCCGCGTGGCGGCGGCGGGAGCGGGCTCCCTGGGCTGGCGGCCCGGGTGGAAGCCCTCGGCGGCTCGCTGGAGGCCGGTCCGTACGAGCGGAAGGGCTGGCGGGTGACGGCGGTGCTGCCGCTGGACGCGACTGTCGGCGGGCCGGAACGATCACAGAGGCCGACGCGGGTCGGCATGGGGGAGGTGCGGGGATGAGCAGTGGCACGGGGCCGGTTCGGATCCTGATCGCGGACGACCAGGCGGACGTCCGTAGCGCGTTCCGGATGATCCTGGACGTCCAGCCGGACATGACGGTGGTGGCCGAGGCGGCGGACGGTGCCGCGGCGGTGGAGGAGGCGAGGAGGCTGCGGCCGGACGTGGTGCTCGCGGACATCCGGATGCCGAAGCTGGATGGTCTGGAGGTCACCCGGCAGTTGGCCGGCCAGTGCAAGGTGATCGTGGTGACCACCTTCGACCTGGACGAGTACGTGCACACGGCGCTGCGGCACGGAGCGGCGGGATTCCTGCTGAAGCGCTCGGGGCCGGTGTTGCTGATCGAGGCGATCAGGGCGGCGATGGCCGGGGACGCGTTGATCAGCCCGCAGGTCACCGTGCGGCTCCTGCGGCACATGGCACTTCCGGGCGCGGAGCCGAAGCCCGGGCCGGTGGCCGGTGCGCGGACGGCGGGGCCGCTGGTGGCCGGCCCGGTGGAGGAACTGACCGCGCGGGAAAGGGAGATCGCCGAGCAGGTGGCGGACGGGGCGACCAACGCGGAGATCGGTGCGGGGCTGTTCATCTCCCCGGGGACGGTGAAGAACCACCTCGCCAGCGTCCAGCGCAAGCTCGGTGCCCGTAACCGGGTGGGCATCGCGGCCTGGGTGTGGGAGCAGGCGGCCGGCAAGAGGTAGCCGACGGACGCCGACTGCGCGCGCTTGTGAACGAAGGGTCAAGCGGGCGTTCGGCCCCCCGCCACCCCTGCGAGTGAGCCGCTATAACACGTCAACATGGCGCCCTGAAATTTGCTCGCGTCGGCGCATAGTTGATATAGGAATACGCCCCTGACCAGCCCCTTCACAAGTAAATGCGACTGGTTGTGATCATTTGACTCCTTTGCGTTGACAAATCTGGGCATGTTCACATTCGCCACCATTCACATGGTGTCGTAGATCACAAAGATCGCGGTGAACTGCGTGTCGCAGATCACAAGCGGACGGGCATAGGATGCGCTCGTTCCAGGCTTTGTGAACTGCCTCACATGAGGTGGATCCCGGGAACCGGAAGGCGGGTTCACCGCAGCGTGACCCGCCGGTTCCGATCTGCAGTCAAGGACGACTGGACGGAGGGAGCGGGGGCTATGAATGCCTACGCGCCGATCCTCGTACTCGGTGCCATCGCGGCGGCGTTCGCGGTCGGCTCCGTCGTGATGGCCTCACTCACCGGCCCCAAGCGCTACAACCGGGCCAAGTTGGAGGCGTACGAGTGCGGCATCGAGCCGACCCCGCAGCCCGTGGGCGGTGGTCGGTTCCCGATCAAGTACTACCTGACGGCGATGCTCTTCATCGTCTTCGATATCGAGATCGTCTTCCTCTACCCCTGGGCCGTGACCTTCGACGCCCTGGGGATCTTCGGGTTGGTCGAGATGCTGCTCTTCATCGCCACCGTCTTCGTCGCGTACGCCTACGTCTGGCGCCGCGGCGGTCTGGAGTGGGACTGAGCGCGGGGTGGCCGCCGCCCTTGTGAACGAGCGGACAAGCCCGAACGGGCGGACGTACCAGAGGACTTGAGGGCATTGAGAGGGATCTGATGGGAATCGAGGAGAAGCTGCCGAGCGGCTTTCTGCTCACGACCGTGGAGACGGCCGCCGGCTGGGTGCGCAAGGCGTCACTCTTCCCGGCCACCTTCGGTCTGGCCTGCTGCGCGATCGAGATGATGACCACCGGTGCCGGCCGCTACGACCTGGCCCGGTTCGGCATGGAGGTCTTCCGGGGCTCACCCCGGCAGGCCGATCTGATGATCGTGGCGGGCCGGGTGAGCCAGAAGATGGCACCGGTGCTGCGCCAGGTGTACGACCAGATGCCCAACCCCAAGTGGGTGATCTCGATGGGCGTCTGCGCCTCCTCCGGCGGGATGTTCAACAACTACGCGATCGTGCAGGGCGTGGACCACATCGTCCCGGTGGACATCTACCTGCCCGGCTGTCCGCCCCGTCCGGAGATGCTGATGGACGCGATCCTGAAGCTGCACGACAAGATCCAGCACGAGCCGCTGGGCGTGAACCGGCGCCGGGCCGAGGAGCTCGGCGAGGCGCTCGCCCTTCAGGCCACCCCGATCAGCGAGATGCGGGGGCAGCTGCAATGAACGAGCAGGTACCCGAGACCCGCCGGGAGCAGCCGGTCCGCGAGATCCCGGTGGAGGTGGTCGGCCGCCGTCAGGGCATGTTCGGCGCCACGGACAGCGGCGACACCTCCGGCTTCGGCGGTCTGGCGGCCCCGATCGTGCTGCCCGGCCCGAGCGAACGCCCGTACGGCGGCTGGTTCGACGAGGTCGCCGACGAGCTGGAGGGCGCCCTGGAGGAGCAGGGCCTGGACCCGGTCGAGGTGATCGAGAAGACCGTGGTCGACCGCGGTGAACTCACCTTCCACGTGGACCGCGCCCACCTGCTGAAGACCGTCCGCGTCCTGCGCGACGACCCGGCACTGCGCTTCGAACTGTGCCTGGGCGTGAGCGGCGTGCACTACCCCGGGGACAAGGGCCGCGAGCTGCACGCGGTCTACCACCTGCGGTCGATCACCCACGGTCGGCTGATCCGGCTGGAGGTCACCGCGCCCGACGCCGACCCGCGCGTCCCCTCCGTGGTGAGCGTCTACCCGACCAACGACTGGCACGAGCGCGAGGTCTACGACTTCTTCGGTCTGGTCTTCGACGGCCACCCGGCGCTCACCCGGATCATGATGCCGGACGACTGGCTGGGCCACCCGCAGCGCAAGGACTACCCGCTCGGCGGCATCCCCGTCGAGTACAAGGGCGCCCAGATCCCGGCTCCCGACCAGCGGAGGTCGTACAGCTGATGGACACTCAGCACTACGAGGAAGCAGACGCCCGCGAGACCACCGAGGGCCGGGTCTTCACCGTCACCGGCGGCGACTGGGGCGAGGTGGTCGAGGCGATCGGCCGGGCCGACGACGAACGCATCATCGTCAACATGGGCCCCCAGCACCCGTCCACCCACGGCGTGCTGCGGCTGATCCTGGAGATCGACGGCGAGACGGTGAAGGAGGCCCGCTGCGGCATCGGCTACCTCCACACCGGCATCGAGAAGAACATGGAGTTCCGCAACTGGGTCCAGGGCACCACCTTCGTGACCCGCATGGACTACCTGACCCCGCTGTTCAACGAGACCGCCTACTGCCTGGCGGTCGAGAAACTGCTCGGCATCACCGGCGACGTCCCGGACCGGGCCAACGTCATCCGCGTGATGATGATGGAGCTCAACCGGATCGCCTCGCACCTGGTCTGCCTGGCCACCGGCGGCATGGAGATCGGCTCCACCACCCTGATGATCTACGGCTTCCGGGACCGCGAGCTGATCCTGGACGTCTTCGAGCTGGTCACCGGCCTGCGCATGAACCACGCGTACGTGCGCCCCGGCGGCCTCGCCCAGGACCTGCCGCCCGGCGCCGTCGACCAGATCCGCGAGGCGGTCAAGGTCTTCCGCTCCAGGATGCACGAGTACGACAAACTCGCCACCGGCAACCCGGTGTTCAAGGCCCGGCTGGTCGATGTCGGCTTCCTGGACCTGCCCGGGTGCCTGGCCCTCGGCGCCACCGGCCCGATCCTGCGCGCCACCGGCCTGCCGCACGACCTGCGCAAGACCGACCCGTACTGCGGCTACGAGGACTACGACTTCGAGGTCGCGGTCGCCGACAGTGCGGACTCCTACGGGCGCTTCCTGATCCGCCTGGAGGAGATGAAGCAGTCGCTGCGGATCGTCGAGCAGTGCCTGGACCGGCTGCGCCCGGGGCCGGTGATGGTGGCCGACAGGAAGATCGCGTGGCCCGCCCAACTGGCCGTCGGCCCGGACGGGATGGGTAACTCCCTCGACCACATCCGCAAGATCATGGGCACCTCGATGGAGGCCCTGATCCACCACTTCAAGCTGGTCACCGAGGGCTTCCGGGTCCCGGTCGGCCAGGCGTACGCGGCGGTCGAGTCGCCCAAGGGCGAGCTGGGCGTACACGTGGTCAGCGACGGCGGGACGCGCCCGTACCGGGTCCACTTCCGGGACCCGTCGTTCACCAATCTGCAGACGATGGCGGCGATGTGCGAGGGCGGCCAGGTGGCCGACGTGATCGTCGCGGTGGCCGGGATCGACCCGGTGATGGGAGGCGTGGACCGGTGACCAACGTCGAACTCGGACTGCCGGCGCTGCCGGCCGCACCGTACCCCGAGGAGGTGCACGCCCGGCTGGCCGCCGACGCCGCCGAGCTGATCGCCCGCTACCCGCAGTCCCGCTCGGCGCTGCTGCCGCTGCTGCACCTGGTGCAGGCGGAGGAGGGCTTCGTCAGTCGGACCGGGATCCGGTTCTGCGCCGAGCAGTTGGACCTCACCACCGCCGAGGTCACCGCCGTCGCGACCTTCTACACCATGTACCGGCGGCGCCCGGCCGGGAAGTACCACGTCGGGGTCTGCACCAACACCCTGTGCGCGGTGCTCGGCGGCGACCAGATCTTCGCCGAGCTCCAGGAGCACCTGGGCATCGGCAACAACGAGACCACCGAGGACGGCGAGCTCTCGATCGAGCACATCGAGTGCAACGCGGCCTGCGACTACGCGCCCGTGGTGATGGTCAACTGGGAGTTCTTCGACAACCAGTCCCCGGAGAGCGCCCGGCAGCTGGTCGACGACCTGCGCGCCGGCCGTGAGATCCGACCCACCCGCGGCGCCCGGCTGTGCGGCTTCAAGGAGACCGCCCGGATCCTGGCCGGCTTCCCGGACGAGCGCCCGGGCGCCAACGACGAGTCCGGCGCCGGCGGGGCACCCTCCCTGGCCGGTCTGCGGCTGGCCCGCGGCGAGGCCCTGCCCGGCACCCCCGGCACCAGGGTCGTCTCACCCCGCCACGAACCGCCCCGCGAGGAACCGCCGCACACCGAGGCATCCCGCGAGGAACCGCCGCACACCGAGGCGTCCCGCGAGGAACCGCCGCACACCGGCGAGTCCCGCGACGAGCTGCCGCACACCGACGCGCCCCGCACCGAGGGCACCGGCCAGGAAGGGAGCGAGGCGTGATGACCTCCGCCGAGCCGGCCGAGAAGCTGCTCACCCCCGTCCTGTCCGACTCCTGGGACGACAGCCGCCCCTGGACGCTCGACACCTACCGCCGCCACCACGGCTACGAGGGCCTCAAGGCCGCCCTCGCCATGCCCCCGGACGACGTGATCGCCCTGGTCAAGGACTCCGGTCTGCGCGGCCGCGGCGGCGCCGGCTTCCCCACCGGCATGAAGTGGCAGTTCATCCCGCAGAACGACGGCAAGCCGCACTACCTGGTGGTCAACGCCGACGAGTCCGAGCCGGGCACCTGCAAGGACATCCCGCTGCTGTTCGCGAACCCGCACTCCCTCATCGAGGGAATGATCATCGCCTCCTACGCGATCCGCTGCGACCACGCGTTCATCTACCTGCGCGGCGAGGTCGTCCCGGTGCTGCGCCGACTGCACGCGGCGGTCGCCGAGGCGTACCGGGCGGGCCTGCTCGGCCGGAACATCCTCGGCTCCGGCGTCGACCTCGACATCACCGTGCACGCCGGCGCCGGCGCGTACATCTGCGGCGAGGAGACGGCGCTGCTGGACTCGCTGGAGGGCCGCCGCGGCCAGCCCCGGCTGCGGCCCCCGTTCCCGGCGATCGCCGGCCTGTACGCCTGCCCGACGGTGGTCAACAACGTCGAGTCGATCGCCTCGGTGCCGCCGATCCTGGCCCGCGGCAAGGAGTGGTTCAAGGGCCTGGGCACCGAGAAGTCCCCCGGCTTCACGCTCTACTCGCTCTCCGGGCACGTCACCAACCCCGGCCAGTACGAGGCCCCGCTGGGCGTCACGCTGCGCCAGTTGCTCGACCTCAGCGGCGGCATTCGCGCCGGGCACCGGCTGAAGTTCTGGACCCCGGGCGGCTCGTCCACCCCGATGTTCACCGACGAGCACCTCGACGTCCCGCTGGACTACGAGGGCGTCGGCGCGGCCGGCTCGATGCTCGGCACCAAGGCGCTGCAGGTCTTCGACGAGACCACCTGCGTGGTGCGGGCGGTCACCCGCTGGACGGAGTTCTACGCCCACGAGTCCTGCGGCAAGTGCACCCCCTGCCGGGAGGGCACCTACTGGCTGGTCCAGCTGCTCAAGCGGGTCGAGGCGGGCGAGGGTGTCGAGGGGGACTTGGAGAAGCTCCTCGACATCGCGGACAACATCAACGGCAAGTCCTTCTGCGCGCTGGGCGACGGTGCGGCCAGCCCGATCGTCTCCTCGCTGCAGCACTTCCGGGCCGAGTACGAGCAGCACTTGGCCGAGCGCCGCTGCCCGTTCGACCCGGCCGCCTCCACCGTCTGGGCCGACGGCCCCCGCCCCGGCCACCAGTCCGCCACCGAAAGGGAGGTGCACGCGTGACGATCACAGAGCCAACCGCCTCCACGGGAGACAAGCCCGCGGTCGAACTGGTCACGCTCACCATCGACGGCGTCGAAGTGCAGGTCCCCAAGGGGACGTTGGTGATCCGGGCGGCCGAGACCGTCGGCACCCAGATCCCGCGCTTCTGCGACCACCCGCTGCTCGACCCGGCCGGCGCCTGCCGCCAGTGCATCGTCGAGATCGAGGGCCAGCGCAAGCCGGTCGCCTCCTGCACGATCCCGGTGGCCGAGGGCATGGTGGTGCGCACCCAGCTCAGCTCGCCGGTGGCGGAGAAGGCGCAGCGCGGCGTGATGGAGCTGCTGCTGATCAACCACCCGCTGGACTGCCCGGTCTGCGACAAGGGCGGCGAGTGCCCGCTGCAGAACCAGGCGATGAGCAGCGGCGCCGCCGACTCCCGCTTCGAGGGCATGAAGCGCACCTACGAGAAGCCGGTGCCGATCAGCAGCCAGGTGCTGCTGGACCGCGAGCGCTGCGTGCTGTGCGCGCGTTGCACCCGTTTCTCGCAGCAGATCGCCGGGGACCCGTTCATCGACCTGGTGGAGCGTGGGGCGCTGCAGCAGGTCGGCACCGGTGAGGGGGACGACTTCGAGTCGTACTTCTCCGGGAACACCATCCAGATCTGCCCGGTGGGTGCGCTGACCTCGGCGGCCTACCGGTTCCGCTCGCGCCCCTTCGACCTGGTGTCCTCGCCGAGCGTGTGCGAGCACTGCTCGGCGGGCTGCGCGCAGCGCACCGACCACCGGCGCGGAAAGGTGCTGCGCCGGCTGGCGGGCGAGGACCCGGCGGTGAACGAGGAGTGGAACTGCGACAAGGGCCGCTTCGCCTTCCGGTACGCCCAGCAGCGGGACCGGCTGACCACCCCGCTGGTGCGGGTGGACGGCGAACTGGTGCCGGCCTCATGGCCGGAGGCGCTGGCGAAGGCCGCCGAGGGCCTGCGCGGTGCCCGGACGGGCGTGCTGGCCGGCGGCCGGGTCACGGTCGAGGACGCGTACGCGTACGCCAAGTTCGCGCGGGTGGTGCTGGGCACCAACGACGTGGACTTCCGGGTCCGCCCGCACAGTGGCGAGGAGGCGGAATTCCTGGCCGCGGCCGTGGCCGGGCGGGGCATCGACGTGGACGGCGACGGCCTGACCTACGAGCTGTTGGAGCAGGCGCCGGCGGTGCTGCTGGCGGGCTTCGAGCCGGAGGAGGAGTCGCCGATCGTCTTCCTGCGGCTGCGCAAGGCGGTCCGCGGCCGAGGCCAGAAGGTGTTCTCGGTGGCCGCGTTCGGCTCCCGGGGCCTGGCCAAGCTGCGCGGCGCGCTGCTGCCGGCCGCGCCGGGCACCGAGCCGGAGTGGCTTGCGGCGCTGGCGGCGGACGAGCCGCTGAGCGACGACGCGGGCCGGGCGGCCGAACTGCTGCGCACGCCCGGCGCGGTGATCATGGTGGGCGAGCGGCTGGCCGCTGTGCCGGGCGCGTTGACGGCGGTGCTGCGGCTGGCGCACGCGACCGGCGCGCGGCTGGCGTGGGTGCCGCGCCGCGCGGGTGAGCGCGGGGCCGTGGAGGCGGGTGCGCTGCCGGGCCTGCTGCCCGGTGGCCGTCCGCTGGCCGCTCCGGGGGCGCGGGCCGAGGCGGCCGCGCTGTGGGGCGTGGTGGAGCTGCCCTCCAAGCCGGGCCGCTCCACCGACCAGATGCTGGCGGCGGCCGCGCAGGGTGAGTTGGACGCGCTGCTGGTCGGCGGCGTGGACCCGGACGACCTGCCTGACCCGGCGCTGGCCGACGAGGCGCTGGCGGCGGTCCCGTTCGTGGTGTCGCTGGAGCTGCGGCCCTCCGCGGTGACGGCGCGCGCGGACGTGGTGCTGCCGGTGGCGGCGGTGGCGGAGAAGGCCGGCACCTTCCTGGACTGGGAGGGCCGGGTGCGGATGTTCGAGGCGGCGCTCAAACCGGACCAGCAGATGGGCCGGCACCTGCAGTCGGACCTGCGGGTGCTGAGCATGCTGGCGGACGCGCTGGGCCACCGGCTGGGCCTGCCCGACGTTCGGGCGGCGCGGCTGGAGCTGGACGGTTTCACCCCCTGGGAGGGCGACCGCGCGGCGGACCCGGCGGCGCACCCGGGCCTGCTGCCCCGTCCGGCCACCGGCCAGGCGGTGCTGGCGGGTTGGCGTTACCTGCTGGACAACGGCGTGCTGCAGCAGGGCGATCCGCACCTGGCGGGCACCCGGCACCGGGCGGTGGCCCGGATCTCCGCCGAGACGGCGAAGGAGGTCGGCGCCGAGGCGGCTGCCGGGCTGCGGCTGACCGGCCCGGCCGGCTCGCTGACCCTGCCGCTGGAGGTCACCGACTCGATCCCGGACCGTACGGTCTGGATCCCGCTCGACTCCACGCCGGGCGGCGCCCACCGCGCGCTCGGCACCACTGTCGGCCACCTGGTCACGATCGCCGCGGCCGAGGTCGAACCCGAACCGGCGGCACGGGCCCAGGCGGCACAGGCCCCGGTGGCACGGGCCCAGGCGGCACAGGCCCCGGTGGCACAGGCCCCGGTGGCACAGGCCCCGGTGGCACAGGCCCCGGCCGACACGACCGCGGATGAAGCCGACACGACCGCGGGCGAAGGGGAGGACCGATGACTCCGCAGCCGTACGAGACGCTCCACTTCTTCGGCCAGGACCCGTGGTGGCTGGTCCTGCTGAAGGCGGTGTTCTGCTTCGCCTTCCTGGTCCTGACGGTGCTGATCGCGATCGTCTGGGAGCGCAAGGTGGTGGCCTGGATGCAGCTGCGCATCGGGCCGAACCGGCACGGGCCGTGGGGCCTGCTGCAGTCGCTGGCGGACGGCGTGAAGCTGGCGCTGAAGGAAGACCTGGTGGTCAAGGGCTCGGACAAGGTGGTCTACATCCTGGCCCCGATCGTCTGTGCCATCCCGGCCTTCATGGCCTTCGCGGTGATCCCGTTCGGCCCGGCCGGCAACGAGGTGTCGATCTTCGGCACCCGGACGCCGCTGCAGCTGACCGACCTCCCGGTGGCCCTGCTGTACATCCTGGCGACGGCCTCGGTGGGCATCTACGGCATCGTGCTGGCCGGCTGGTCCTCCGGTTCGACGTACCCGCTGCTGGGCGGGCTGCGCTCGTCCGCGCAGATGATCAGCTACGAGATCGCGATGGGCCTGTCCTTCGCGGCGGTGTTCATCTACTCGGGCTCGATGTCGACCTCGGAGATCGTGGCGCACCAGCAGACGACCTGGTTCGCGGCGCTGCTGCCGGTGTCGTTCATCGTCTACATCATCTCGATGGTCGGGGAGACCAACCGGGCGCCGTTCGACCTCCCGGAGGCCGAGGGCGAGCTGGTCGGCGGCTTCAACACCGAGTACTCCTCGCTGAAGTTCGCGATGTTCATGCTGGCCGAGTACGTGAACATGGTGACGGTCTCGGCGGTGGCCTCGACCCTCTTCCTGGGCGGCTGGCGGGCCCCGTGGCCGGTCTCGACCTTCTGGGAGGGAGCCAACCACGGCTGGTGGCCGATGCTGTGGATCACGCTGAAGATCCAGCTGCTGCTGTTCTTCTTCATCTGGCTGCGCGGCACGCTGCCCCGGCTCCGCTACGACCAGTTCATGAAGCTGGGCTGGAAGGTGCTGATCCCGGTCTCGCTGGTGTGGCTGGTGCTGATCGCGAGCGTGCGGGCGCTGCGCAACGAGGGCTACGGCTTCGGCGAGGTGGTGCTGTACGTGGGCGCCCCGGTCGGGGCGGTCCTGTTGCTGGCGCTGCTGTGGGACTTCCTGAGGAAGCAGCCGGAGCCCGAAGAGGCCCCGCCGAAGGGCGAGTTCGACCCGATGGAGGGTGGCTATCCGGTCCCGCCGCTGCCGGGCCAGGTGCTCCCGCCGGTACCGCGCAGGCGTAGCCGCGCCCCGAAGCAACTCCAGGACGCCCTCAACGGGGCCGACCATTCCGAAGGGAGCTGAACCGCGATGTCGTCCGACAAGTCCGACCAGTCTGACCAGTCCGACCGTACGGACCGGCCCGAGCGGGCCGACCGGCCGTCGATCCTCGGTCCGGCCGCCGGCTTCGGCGTGACCTTCAAGGCCATGTTCAAGAAGCGGCTCACCGAGCAGTACCCGGAGCAGAAGAAGCCCACCGCTCCGCGCTTCCACGGCCGCCACCAGCTGAACCGGCACCCGGACGGCCTGGAGAAGTGCGTCGGCTGCGAGCTGTGCGCGTGGGCGTGCCCGGCCGATGCGATCTACGTGGAGGGCGCGGACAACCGGGACGAGGAGCGCTACTCGCCGGGCGAGCGCTACGGCGCGGTCTACCAGATCAACTACGCCCGCTGCATCCTGTGCGGGCTGTGCATCGAGGCCTGCCCGACCCGCGCGCTCACCATGACCAACGAGTACGAGCTGGCCGACTCCTCCCGGCGGGACCTGATCTTCACCAAGGAGCAGCTGCTGGTGGGCCTGTCCGAGGGCATGGTCGACACCCCGCACGCGATCTTCCCGGGCACCGACGAGGGCGCGTACTACCGGGGCGAGATCACCGCGGCCGCGCCGGGGACGGTGCAGCAGGAGCGCACCGACCGGGAGAAGGAGGCGCAGCAGTGAACGGGTCCCTGATCCTCGAAACCGGTAGGACCCTGGCGGCGACGGGGACGACCTCCACCGGCGAGGCCGTCCAGTTCTGGGTGCTCGCGGTGATCGCGGTCGGCGGCGCGCTCGGCATGCTGCTGATGAGGAAGGCCGTGCACAGCGCGCTGTGCCTGGCGGCCACCATGATGGCGCTGGCGGTCTGTTACATGGCCCAGGGTGCGGTGTTCCTGGGCGTGGTGCAGATCGTGGTCTACACCGGCGCGATCATGATGCTGTTCCTGTTCGTGGTGATGCTGGTCGGCGTCACCAGCGAGGACTCCCTCAAGGAGCAGCTGAAGGGCCAGCGGTTCGCCGCGGTGCTGTGCGGGCTGGGCTTCGGCGTGCTGCTGATCGCCGGGATCGCCAACGCCAAGCTGGACCACTTCACCGGGCTGGCCGAGGCGAACGCCGAGGGCAACGTGCCGGGCCTGGCCCGGCTGATCTTCACCCGCTACGTGTGGGCCTTCGAGGTCACCGGCGCGCTGCTGATCACCGCGGCTATCGGCGCGATGGTGCTGACCCACCGCGAGCACGTGAAGGCGCCGAAGACGCAGCGCGAGTTGGCGGCGCAGCGGGTCATGGACAACATCCAGCTGCCGCCGCTGCCGGCGCCGGGCGTGTACGCGCGGCACAACGCGGTGGACGTGCCGGGTCTGCTGCCGGACGGCACGATCGCGGAGGACTCGGTGATGGCGACGCTGCGCGAGCGCGGCCAGATCCGGGACGTCAGCCAGGCGATGGTGCAGCGGATGGCGGAGCTGGAGAACAGCACGGCGGACTGGCTGGGCCGTCCGTCCTCCGAGCGGCCGGTGGTGACCGGTCCGCGCAAGTCGCTGGAGCCGGTGCCCAACCACGAGGCGGCGAACGGCGAGAACGGCCGGACGGACCAGGAGGGCGCGGAGTGAACCCGGTCAACTATCTGTACCTGTCGGCCCTGTTGTTCACCATCGGCGCGTCCGGGGTGCTGATCCGGCGCAATGCGATCGTGCTGTTCATGTGCGTGGAGCTGATGCTGAACGCCTCGAACCTGGCGCTGGTGACCTTCTCCCGGATGCACGGGACCCTGGACGGTCAGATCATCGCGTTCTTCACGATGGTGGTCGCGGCGGCCGAGGTCGTGGTCGGCCTCGCCATCATCGTCTCCATCTTCCGGACCAGGCACTCCGCTTCGGTCGACGACAGCAACCTGATGAAGCTGTAGGCGGAGGGCCCTCGGTGAACTCTCTCATTCCGCTGCTGGTGGCGGCTCCGCTGGCCGGCGCCGCCCTGCTGCTGCTCGGCGGCCGGGCGCTGGACCGGTTCGGCCACTGGCTGGCCACCGCGCTCGCGGCGCTATCGTTCGGCTTCGGCCTGGCGCTCTTCTCCGACATGCTCGGCCGTGACGCCGAGCACCGGGCGGTCACCAAGCACCTGTTCAGCTGGATCTCGGTGAACGGCTTCCAGGCCGACATGACCTTCCAGCTCGACCAGTTGTCGATGACCTTCGTCCTGCTGATCACCGGCGTCGGCACGCTGATCCACCTCTACTCGGTCGGTTACATGGCGCACGACGAGCGCCGGCGCCGCTTCTTCGCGTACCTGAACCTGTTCCTGGCCGCCATGCTGCTGCTGGTGGTCGCCGACAACTACCTGGTGCTGTACTTCGGTTGGGAGGGCGTGGGCCTGGCCTCGTACCTGCTGATCGGCTTCTGGCAGCACAAGCCGAGCGCGGCGACGGCGGCCAAGAAGGCGTTCATCGTCAACCGGGTCGGCGACATGGGCCTGTCCATCGCGATCATGCTGATGTTCGCCGAGTTCGGCTCCTTCGCCTTCGGCCCGATCCTCGGTTCGGAAGGCGCAGTCGGCGGCGCGCACCAGGCGAGCGAGGGCAAGCTGACGGCGATCGGCCTGATGCTGCTGCTGGCAGCCTGCGGCAAGTCGGCCCAGGTGCCGCTGCAGTCCTGGCTCGGCGACGCCATGGAGGGCCCGACCCCGGTGTCGGCGCTGATCCACGCGGCCACCATGGTGACCGCCGGCGTCTACCTGATCACCCGCTCCTCGGCGATCTTCGACCTGGCGCCGGACGCCCAGACCGCCGTGGTGGTGGTCGGTGCGGTCACGCTGCTGTTCGGTGCGATCGTCGGTTGCGCCAAGGACGACATCAAGAAGGCGCTGGCCGGCTCGACCATGTCGCAGATCGGCTACATGGTGCTGGCGGCCGGGCTCGGCCCGATCGGCTACGCCTTCGCGATCATGCACCTGGTGACCCACGGCTTCTTCAAGGCCGGGCTGTTCCTCGGCGCCGGGTCGGTCATGCACGGCATGAACGACGAGGTGAACATGCGTCACTACGGCGGCCTGCGCAAGTACATGCCGGTCACCTTCGTCACCTTCGGCCTCGGCTACCTGGCGATCATCGGCTTCCCGGGCCTGTCCGGGTTCTTCTCCAAGGACAAGATCATCGAGGCGGCCTTCGCCAAGGGCGGCACCGAGGGCTGGATCCTCGGCCTGTGCACCCTGGTCGGCGCCGCCGTCACCGCGTTCTACATGACCCGGGTGATGGTGCTGACCTTCTTCGGCGAGAAGCGCTGGCAGCCGGACGAGGACGGCAACGCCCCGCACCCGCACGAGTCGCCGAAGACCATGACCATCCCGATGATCCTGCTGGCCTTCGGCTCGGTCTTCGCGGGCGGGCTGTTCGCCTACAACGACTCGTTCCTGAAGTGGCTGGAGCCGGTCACCGGATACGCGGAGGGCAACTCGCCGCTCACTCCGCTGACCGTCACCCTGCTGACCACGGCCTGCATGCTGGCCGGCGTCGCCCTCGCGTACCTGATGTACGGGCGCGCGCCGGTCCCGGTGGTGCCGCCGGTCGGCTCCCCGCTCACCCGGGCCGCCCGCCGCGACCTGCTGCAGGACGACTTCAACCACGCCGTGCTGGTACGGCCGGGCTCGGCTCTCGCCGCGACCCTGGTCTTCTTCGACAGCCGCGGCCTGGACGGCCTCGTCAACGGCCTGGCCGCCACGATCGGCGGCCTGTCCGGCCGGCTGCGGCGGGTCCAGAACGGCTACGTCCGCTCGTACGCGCTCTCCATGTTCGGCGGCACGCTGGTGCTGGTCGCCATGACTCTCCTGATGAGGTCCGTGTAATGACTCGTCCTGATACTCGTTGGGGGGTCCCGTCATGAGCGTGTTGTTGAGTGCCACCTGTGCCGTCCCGGCAGCCGGGGCGGTGCTGACCGCGGCCCTGCCCGCCGGGTCGACCGAGGCCCGGCGCAAGACCACCAAGGCCGTCGCCCTGGGCGTCTCGGCCGTCACCCTGGTGCTGGCCGCCGTGGCGGCGACCCGGTTCGACCCGCACGGCGACCGCTACCAGCTGACCGAGTCGTACAGCTGGATCCGTTCCTTCGGCATCACCTTCTCGCTCGGCGTGGACGGCATCGGCGCCGTCCTCGCCCTGCTCACCGCGGTCCTGGTGCCGATGGTGATGCTCGCCTCCTGGCACGACGCCGACCCGGGACCGGCCAAGCCCGACGGCACCTTCGAGAACAGGCGCCGCACCCAGGCCTTCTTCGCCCTGATCCTGGCGGTGGAGGCGATGGTGATCGTCTCCTTCTACGCCACCGACGTCTTCGTGTTCTACGTGTTCTTCGAAGCCATGCTGATCCCGATGTACTTCCTGATCGGCGGCTTCGGCGACCGGGCCGGCGGCCCCGATTCGTCGCGTCAGCGCTCGTACGCGGCCGTGAAGTTCCTGCTCTACAACCTGCTCGGCGGCCTGGTGATGCTGGCCGCCGTGATCGGCCTGTACGTGATCGCGCAGGACCAGGGCTTCGGCACCTTCGACCTGCAGACCCTCACCTCGGCGATCGCCGACGGGAGGCTGCAGCTGTCCGGCACCGCCGAGAAGGGGCTGTTCCTGGGCTTCTTCTTCGCCTTCGCAGTGAAGGCCCCGCTGTGGCCGCTGCACACCTGGCTGCCGAACGCGATGGGCGAGAGCACCGCCGGCACCGCGGTGCTGATCACCGCGGTGGTGGACAAGGTCGGCACCTTCGCGATGCTGCGCTTCTGCCTCGGGCTGTTCCCGCACGCCTCGAAGACCTTCGCTCCGGCGATCCTGGTCCTCGCGCTGATCGGGATCGTCTACGGCGCGCTGCTGGCGGTCGGCCAGAAGGACATCAAGCGGCTGGTCGCCTACGCCTCGATCTCGCACTTCGGCTTCATCATCATGGGCATCTTCGCCCTGACCAGCCAGGGTCAGAGCGGCGCGACCCTCTACATGGTCAACCACGGCCTCTCCACGGCGGCGTGGATGCTGGTGGCCGGTTTCCTGATCTCCCGCCGCGGCTCGCGGCTGATCGCCGACTACGGCGGTGTGCAGAAAGTCGCCCCGGTGCTCGCCGGGACCTTCCTGATCGGCAGCCTGGCCACCCTGTCGCTGCCCGGCCTGGCCCCGTTCGTCAGCGAGTTCCTGGTGCTGGTGGGCACCTTCACCCGCTACCCGGTGATCGGGATCATCGCGACCTTCGGCATCGTGCTGGCCGCGCTGTACGCCCTGCTGCTGTACCAGCGCACCATGACCGGCCCGGTGAAGGAGGGCGTGCGGGCGATCCCCGACCTCAAGGCCCGCGAACTCGCCGTGGTCGCCCCGCTGGTGGCGCTGACCGTCCTGTTCGGCGTCTACCCCAAGCCGCTCACCGACCTGGTCAACCCCTCGGTGAACGCGACGCTCTCGCAGGTCCACGAGACCGACCCGGCACCGGCCCACCCGGTCGCCGCCACCCCAGGAGGTGAGCAGAAGTGAACGCCACCGCAGTGCTCGCCGCCGCCGGCGGCAACACCCCCAGCATCCCGGCGCCGCACATCGAGTACGGTCAACTCTCCCCGATGCTCGTGGTGTTCGGTGCCGCCGTGGCCGGCATCCTGGTGGAGGCCTTCGTGCCCCGCCGGTACCGGCACTGGACGCAGGTGACGCTCGCGCTGGCCGGGCTGGTCGGCGCCTTCGTCGCCGTGGTGGTGCTGGCCGTGCAGAGCCACGGCTTCACCCGGATCGACCTGCTGGCCATGGAGTCGGTCGCGCTGGACGGCCCGGCACTGTTCCTCCAGGGCGTGATCCTGCTGGCCTCGGTGGTCGCGGTGCTCACCTACGCCGAGCGGAAGCTGGAGCCCAAGGCCGGCGGCCTGCCCGCCGACGCCTTCGCCGCCCAGGCCGCCGCCACCCCCGGCGGCGAGCAGGAGCGGGCGGCGGTCCGGGCCGGCTTCGCCACCAGCGAGGTCTTCCCGCTCACCATGTTCGCGGTCGGCGGCATGCTGCTGTTCCCCGCCGCGAACGACCTGCTGACCATGTTCGTGGCGCTGGAGGTCTTCTCCCTGCCGCTGTACCTGCTGTGCGCCCTGGCCCGGCGCCGCCGGCTGCTCTCCCAGGAGGCGGCGGTCAAGTACTTCCTGCTCGGCTCCTTCGCCTCGGCGTTCTTCCTGTTCGGCACCGCGCTGCTGTACGGCTACGCCGGCAGCGTGAAGCTCGGCGACATCGGGGACGTCATCTCCGGCAAGGCGATGACCACCCCCGCGCAGCTGAGCAGCACCCAGAGCGACGTGCTGGTGCTGACCGGCCTGGCGATGCTGGCGGTCGGCCTGCTGTTCAAGGTCGCCGCGGTGCCCTTCCACTCCTGGACCCCGGACGTCTACCAGGGCGCGCCGACCCCGGTGACCGGCTTCATGGCGGCGGCCACCAAGGTCGCGGCCTTCGGGGCCTTCCTACGGCTGTTCTACGTGGCCTTCCCGGGCCTGCGGCTGGACTGGCGGCCGGTGATGTGGGGCGTGGCCATCCTCACCATGGTGGTGGGCGCGGTGCTGGCGGTGACCCAGCAGGACGTGAAGCGGCTGCTGGCGTACTCCTCGATCGCGCACGCCGGCTTCATCCTGACCGGTGTGATCGCCGTCAACAAGCAGGGCATCTCCTCGGTGTTGTTCTACCTGCTGGCGTACTCCTTCGTGACGCTCGGCGCGTTCGCGGTGGTCACCCTGGTGCGCGACTCCAAGGGCGAGGCGACCCACCTGTCCAGCTGGGCCGGGCTGGGGCGGCGCTCGCCGCTGGTGGCCGCGGTGTTCGCGCTGTTCCTGCTGGCCTTCGCCGGGATCCCGCTGACCTCCGGCTTCACCGGGAAGTTCGCGGTCTTCCAGGCCGCGGCGAGCGGCGGGGCGACACCGCTGGTGATCGTCGGTGTGCTGAGCTCGGCGGTGGCCGCGTTCTTCTACATCCGGGTCATCGTGCTGATGTTCTTCTCGGACCCGCAGCCCGGCGGGCCCACGGTGGCGATCCCGAGCGCCTTCACGGCGACCGCGATCGGGATGGGGGTCGTGGTCACGCTGGGCCTCGGTCTGCTGCCGCAGTACTTCCTCGACCTCGCGTCGAAGGCCTCACTGTTCGTGCGCTGACCTTCCGAGCCCACCGCTCCCGACCAGGGCCCGTCCGGACCGCGCCCCGCCCGCGCGGCCCGGACGGGTCTTTGTCGCCCGCCGGCGCCGGAGCGGCCCCGGCGACTCTCCCGCCTTTTATTTCCACCCGAATTCACCCCCACCGCCGCACGGCCCGCACAGCCGCCCTGACCAGGGCATCCGGCCCGATCCTGACAGGATCCGCACGCCCGTGCAGTGATCCACTCGCGACCGGATACCCTGCCTGTATGGCCAGCGGCGGCACTCAGGGACCAGGCCGCTAGATCGACCAGGGACAGAGGAGTGGTCTTCGTGACCGTCGTGGAACCCTTCGGGCTCAGCGTGCAGGACCGCGACCTGACCCGGGACATCCAGGTCGGCCTGGACGCGGTGGAGGCGGCGCTCGGCGAGGCCGTCAAGAGCGACGTCCCCTTCATCACCGTCACCGCCAGTCACCTCCTCGAGGCCGGCGGCAAGCGCTTCCGTCCGCTGCTCCTCCTGCTGGCCGCCCAGTTCGGCGACCCGGGCGCACCCGGCGTGGTACCGGCCGCCGTCGTCGTCGAGCTGACCCACCTGGCCACGCTGTACCACGACGACGTCATGGACGAGGCCCCGGTGCGCCGCGGCGCCCCCAGCGCCAACTCCCGCTGGGACAACTCGGTCGCCATCCTCACCGGCGACTTCCTGTTCTCCCGCGCCTCCCAGGTGCTGGCCGACCTCGGCCCGGAGGCCGTGCGGATGCAGGCCGAGGCCTTCGAGCGGCTGGTCACCGGCCAGATCCTGGAGACCCGCGGCCCCGGCCCGGAGATGGACCCCCTGCTGCACTACCTGGACGTGCTGGAGGGCAAGACCGGCTCCCTGATCGCCGTCTCCTGCCGGATAGGAGCGCTGATGGCCGGCGCCGAGCCCGCGCTGGTGGACACCCTCGGCGAGTTCGGCGAGCGGATCGGCATCGCCTTCCAACTGGCCGACGACGTGCTCGACATCTCCAGCGACGGCCACGAGTCCGGCAAGACCCCCGGCATCGACCTGCGCGAGGGCGTGCCGACCCTGCCGACCCTGCTGCTGCAGCAGATGCCGGCCGACCCGGCGGACCCGGACGACACCCGGCTGCGTGAACTGCTCACCCAGGACCTCTCGGACGACGAGCCTCACGCCGAGGCGCTGCGCCTGATGCGGGCCCACCCCGCGCTGGAGCGCGCCCGCGCCGAGACGCTGCGCCGGGCCGAGGAGGCCCGGGCGCTGCTCGCCCCGCTGCCGGACTGCCCGGCGAAGGCGGCCCTGGAAGGGCTCTGCGACGCGGTGGCCATCCGCACCATGTGACGCGGCTTCCCGGCATCATCGGCCCGGTCCTCGGCGGAAGCCGCGGGCCGGGCCGATCGGGTTTCCGGGCCGGGCGCGACCGGCTTCCGCGCTGGGTACAACCGGCTTCCGGGAGGGGCGCGACCGGGTTTCCGGGCCGGGCACGACCGGCCCCCGGGATGGGGGAGACTGGCCTGTGTCAGCTCACCCAGCCGGAAGGTCGCCATGCGTCGCGTCGTCATCGCCGAGGACTCCGTACTGCTGCGGGAGGGACTGACCCGGCTGCTCACCGATCGCGGTCTGGAGGTGGTCGCGGGTGTCGGGGACGGCGAGGCCCTGGTGAAGACCATCCACGACCTGGCCGCGGCCGACGCGCTGCCCGACGTCGTGGTCTCCGACGTGCGGATGCCTCCGAGCCACACCGACGAGGGCCTGCGCGCCTGTGTCGAGCTGCGCGGCCGCTACCCGCAGCTGAACGTGCTCGTGCTGTCGCAGTTCGTGGAGGAACGTTACGCCTCGGAGCTGCTGGCCGGATCCACCCGGGGTGTCGGCTACCTGCTGAAGGACCGGGTCGCCGAGGTGCGCGAGTTCGCCGACGCCGTGGTCCGGGTCGCCGAGGGCGGCACCGCGCTGGACCCCGAGGTGGTGCAGCAACTGCTCAGCCGCAGCCGCAAGGGCGATGTGCTGGCCAACCTCACGCCGCGCGAGCGCGAGGTGCTCGGACTGATGGCCGAGGGCCGCACCAACGCCGCGGTGGCCAAGCAGCTGGTGGTCTCCGACGGAGCCGTGGAGAAGCACGTCAGCAACATCTTCCTCAAGTTGGGCCTGGCCCAGAGCCCGGAGGACCACCGCCGGGTACTGGCCGTACTGACGTACCTCAACTCCTAGCCGGGAGCCCCGACTGCCGCCGGAGCGCCGGGAACGGCCGCCGGATTCGGAATGATCTCCGGCGGTCGGACGTTCTTGCTCGTGTGCGGTACGGACGCGGGTCGGTGATTTCCCGCCGCACGCGGGAGTTCCGTCCTTGGCCGACTCCACCCGCATAGGATGCGGGAGGTGCACCAGGCGGACGGGGCACGGGGCCGCGCCCGCGGGTGGTGTGCCCTAGGAGGTCCGCGGCAGTGACCAGTCAGGTCGATCAGTCAGAGGCAGTGGACGGCTCGGACGGCGACGAGGCTCGTGCCGGGAGCGGCGAGGCGCGCCCCGGCCCGAGCGTGCCCGCCGGCCCACCCGCCTCGGGCGGCCCGGCACCCGGCCGAGCCAAGCCGATCCGCAGACTCGACCGGGTGATCATCCGTTTCGCCGGCGACTCCGGGGACGGCATGCAGCTCACCGGTGACCGGTTCACCTCGGAGACGGCGTCCTTCGGCAACGACCTGTCCACGCTGCCGAACTTCCCCGCCGAGATCCGTGCCCCCGCCGGCACGCTCCCGGGCGTGTCGTCCTTCCAGCTGCACTTCGCCGACCACGACATCCTGACCCCGGGCGACGCCCCGAACGTGCTGGTCGCGATGAACCCGGCCGCGCTGAAGGCGAACCTGCCGGACCTGCCGCGCGGCGCGGAGATCATCGTCAACACCGACGAGTTCACCAAGCGCGCGCTGGCGAAGGTCGGTTACCCGGCCGACCCGCTCACCGACGGGTCGCTGGACGGCTTCCACCTGCACAAGGTGCCGCTGACCACGCTGACCGTGGAGGCGCTCAAGGACAGCGGTCTGGCGCGCAAGGACGCGGAGCGGGCGAAGAACATGTTCGCCCTGGGCCTGCTGTCCTGGATGTACCACCGGCCCACGCACGGCACCGAGTCGTTCCTGCGCAGCAAGTTCGCGAAGAAGCCGCAGATCGCCGAGGCGAACATCCACGCCTTCCGGGCCGGCTGGAACTTCGGCGAGACCACCGAGACCTTCGCGGTCTCCTACGAGGTGTCGCCGGCCAAGCTCCCGGCCGGGCGCTACCGGAACATCTCCGGCAACCTCGCCCTGTCCTACGGGCTGATCGCCGCCGGACGGCGCTCGGGCCTGCCGCTTTACCTGGGCTCGTACCCGATCACCCCGGCCTCGGACATCCTGCACGAGCTGAGCAAGCACAAGAACTTCGGGGTGCGCACCTTCCAGGCGGAGGACGAGATCGCCGGGATCGGTGCCGCGCTCGGCGCCGCCTTCGGCGGGGCGCTCGGCGTGACCACCACCTCCGGGCCCGGCGTGGCGCTCAAGAGCGAGACGATCGGCCTGGCGGTCTCGCTCGAACTGCCGCTGCTGGTCGTGGACATCCAGCGCGGCGGCCCGTCCACCGGTCTGCCGACCAAGACCGAGCAGGCGGACCTGCTGCAGGCCATGTTCGGCCGCAACGGCGAGGCGCCGGTGCCGATCGTCGCCCCGGCCACGCCCGCGGAGTGCTTCGACGCGGCGCTGGAGGCGGCCCGGATCGCGGTCACCTACCGCACCCCGGTCTTCCTGCTCTCCGACGGCTACCTGGCCAACGGCTCGGAGCCCTGGCGGATCCCCGACGTCGACGAACTGCCTGAGATCGACCCGCAGTTCGCGACCGGCCCGAACCGCGAGGACGGCGCCTTCTGGCCGTACCTGCGGGACCCGCGGACGCTGGCCCGGCCCTGGGCCCTGCCCGGCACGCCCGGCCTGGAGCACCGGATCGGCGGCATCGAGAAGCAGGACGGCACCGGGAACATCTCCTACGACCCGGCCAACCACGACTTCATGGTCCGCACCCGGCAGGCCAAGGTCGACGGCATCACCGTCAAGCCGGTCGAGGTGGACGACCCGACCGGCGACGCCCGGGTGCTGGTCCTCGGCTGGGGCTCGACGTACGGGCCGATCACCGCGGCGGTGCGCCGGGTGCGTGCGGACGGCGGCGAGGTCGCCCAGGCGCACCTGCGCAACCTCAACCCTTTCCCGGCCAACCTGGGCGCGGTGCTGAGGAGTTACGAGAAGGTCATCGTGCCCGAGATGAACCTCGGGCAGCTCGCCCTGCTGCTGCGGGCGAAGTACCTGGTGGACGCCGAGTCCTACAACCAGGTGCGCGGACTGCCCTTCAAGGCGGCCCAGTTGGCGGACGTGCTGTGGGCCGCGATCGGCACCCTGGACGAGGAGGACCACCGATGAGCGAGCGGAGCGAGCGAGGCTTCCCGTCCCTGCGGCTGGTGCCCAAGGACGAAGCGCCGCAGAGCGCACGGGACTTCAAGACCGACCAGGAGGTGCGCTGGTGCCCCGGCTGCGGGGACTACGCGATCCTGGCGGCGGTGCAGGCCTTCATGCCGGAGCTCGGCATCAGACGGGAGAACACGGTCTTCGTCTCGGGCATCGGCTGCTCCTCGCGTTTCCCGTACTACATGAACACCTATGGGGTGCACTCGATCCACGGGCGGGCGCCGGCCATCGCGACCGGGCTGGCCACCGCGCGCCAGGACCTCAGCGTGTGGGTGGTGACGGGTGACGGTGACGCGCTGTCGATCGGCGGCAACCACCTGATCCACGCCCTGCGGCGGAACGTCAATCTGAAGATCCTGTTGTTCAACAACCGGATCTACGGCCTCACCAAGGGCCAGTACTCGCCGACCAGCGAACTCGGCAAGATCACCAAGTCCACGCCGATGGGCTCGCTGGACGCGCCGTTCAACCCGCTGTCGCTGGCGCTCGGCGCCGAGGCCACCTTCGTCGCGCGCACCATCGACTCCGACCGCCGGCACCTGCAGTCGGTGCTGCGGGCGGCGGCCGAGCACGAGGGCACGGCGCTGGTCGAGATCTACCAGAACTGCAACATCTTCAACGACGGCGCCTTCGAGGTGCTGAAGGAGCCCGGCACCCGGGACGAGGCGCTGATCCGGCTGGAGCACGGGCAGCCGATCCGCTTCGGCGCGGAGGGCGCCAACGGCGTGTTCCGGGGCCCGGACGGCGAACTGTTCACCGCGCCGGTCACGGCGGCGAACGAGACGGACGTGCTGGTCCACGACGCGCACGCGGCCGGCCCGGCCACCGCCTTCGCGCTCTCCCGGATCGCCGACGCGGACACCCTGCACCACACGCCGATCGGCGTGCTGCGCAGCGTCGAGCGGCCCGTCTACGACGAGTTGATGGCGAGCCAGCTGGCCACCGCCGCCGCCCACCGCGGCCCGGGCGACCTGGCCACGCTGCTGGCGGGCAACGACACCTGGACGGTGGACTGACCGTCCCCGTGCGCGTCGGCGCCCCTCGTCCCGGCCGGGACGAGGGGCGCCCGTTGTTTCGCGGTTACTGCTTGGCCCACTCGACCAGTTCGATCACGACCCCGTTCGGGTCGGCGACCTGGAACAGCTTCTCGCCCCACGGCTCCTCACGCAGCGGCAGGGTGATCGCGACCCCCTCCTCGCGCAGCCGCCGCTCTTCGGCGGCGATGTCCTCGACGACGAACGCCAGGATCACGCCGTCCGCGACCCGATGGCGCTGCTCCTCCGGCAGGACCTCCAGGCCGCGCCGCAGGTAGACGACGTTGACCCCGCCGCCCGGGTGATTGAGCGAGACGAAGCCGTCGGCCGACATCTCCTCGCCGTAGCCGAAGTGCTCCCGGAGGAACGCGGCGGAGGCGGTGACGTCCTCGACGGTCAGGGCGACGGTGGTGGCGGTGATCTGCAAGGCGGGAACCCTCTCGTCGACTTCTGAGGCATCCGTACGATTACCCCGTACGCAGTACACTATACATAGTACGGAGAATCGCGCCAGGGACGTGCCTACTGATCGCGTCCATGTTCGAGAAAGTCCGGCGGCGAACCGCCCGGTCCCGTTAGGGTCGGGACATCGCATCGAGCATTGGGGGGTCGATCCGATGTCGGGAGCCGGATTCGAGGTCTCGCCGGAGCAGTTGAGGTCCTCGGCGGCCAACGCTTCGTCCATCGCCGCCGGTCTGGCAACACCGGTCCAGACCGCCGGAACCGCCTCGGGGGCTGCCGAGACAGCCTTGGGCGGCTGGCAGGTGGCAGGGCAACTGGCCGCCGTGGTGACCGCGTGGACCCAGGGCGTGGAGAAGATCCGCAGCGCGCTCGGCACGGACGAGGAGTCGCTCCGCCAAGCGGCCGACAACTACGGCAAGACCGACAACGGGAACGCCGGGGCGCTCCAGTAGCACAACAGGGGAAGGGGGGGCTCCCGTGGTGGATTTCACGCGCCTGCGCGACGTGAAACTGGAGTCGGTGACGGAGACCGGCAAGGACTGGCAGGCTGTCGCCAAGGCGTTCGACCAAGCGCGGCAGCACATCGAGGAGTCGGTGCTCAAGCCGCTCGGGACCTGGACCGGCCCCGCCGCGACCGGCGCCCGGCACTCCTTCGGCCAACAGGAGCTGCAGCTGCAGGTGGCCGCCCTGGAACTCCAGGCGGTCCAAAAGGTGTTGGACGGTTTCGTCCAGGCGGTGACCACCGCCCAGCAGGAACTGCAGTACGCGCTCACCGAGGCGAGCAGGCGCAGCCTCACCGTCGACGCGAGCGGCACGGTCACCGCGACGCCGACGCCGGTGGACCAACTGCCCAAGAACGCGGCGCTCCGCCAGGAGGCCGCCGACTCCTACCGGGCCGAGGTCGCCTACGCCGCGACCCTCACCGCCGACATCGCCGCCGCCGTCCAGGCCGCCACCCAGGCGGACGCCAAGTGCGCGGCCGAACTCGGCAAGCTGGCAGGGGAGTCCAAGCTCCTGGACGGTAGCGGGCGCTCCGGCCTGGCGGGCGCGGTCCAGCTCGCCGCCAAGGACCTCGGCGAAGCCACCCGGCTCGCCGGGACCGTCGAGGGGGACGCCGTCCCCGCGGACCCGGCCGCCCGGGCCGCCTGGTGGAGTGGGCTGTCGCCGGACCAGCGGAACCTGTTCCTGGACGCGGCGCCGTGGAAGGTCCAGGGCCTGCCCGGTGTGCCGACGTTGGAGGAGTACTACAAGCAACTCGCCCTGAGGAAAGCTGGGATCGACCCGTCGAAATGGGATCCCGAGAAGGGCCTGGACTTCAACGACGAGACCGTGCAGAAGGTCTACGCCTGGTACCAGAAGCTGTGGGACGAGAACCCGGATTTCCAGTGGGCCGGAATGGCCAAGCTGGCCGGCGCACCGGTGTACGGGGGGATCCATGACCTCAACGAGTTCATCAAGGGCGCGAATGTCGGCGGGCTGGTCACCCCCATTCCGGGGGTGGGGTTGTTGTCCACCATGAGTACGGACGAAGTGCAGTGGTTCCAGAACAAGTTCCTGAACATGCAGAAGGACATCTTCGCCGATGTCGGCTCCATGCACGCCGCGTACCAGCAGTACGGCATGGCCGGCATCGAGGCGTTGCAGCAACAGGACTCGAAGAGGTACCCGAAGGAGCTGATCGATTCCTGGCGGGACATCGACTCGGGCGACCCCAAACGAGTCGCAGCGGGGAACGCCGCGCTGCTGGAACGTGAGCAGACCGTTGTGCTTCCCAAGTCGTACCGCGAGGTGGAGAACTACCACGGCCCGGTCGGGGACACGTTCGCCCAAGTGCTGTCGGCCATGACCGAGTCACCGATTCCTGGCGGCAAGTCCTTCAACGGCTACTACGGTGGCGAGTGGTCGACCTGGTGGGACGACCGGTACGTGACCGACACGAACGACCGGATGGACTGGATCCGCAAGGACATGCTGCCCAAGTACCAGCAGCTCCTGGCGAATCCGTTGGAGGCGAAGAAGATCATTGACACCCCGCTACTCGACCGGGCCGATGAGTACGAGATTCTGCCGTGACGCGGGCGTGGCGGATTCGGATCCTCGGAGCTCTGCTCTGTCTGGTTCTGCTGGCGGCCGGGTGCTACCTGGTGGGCGGGAGGAAGCGTGCCGTCCACTGGGACCTCCGGAACTCGCACCGGGGCGCCGATCTGGGGGTCCAGCTCAATCCGCACAGCGGCCACGACTTCGAGAACCTCGGTCCGGTGGACATCGATCTGCCGGGTGGTCAGCGCTTCCACGCTGACGAGATGATGCTCATGGTGGCGGTCACCCGCGACGACGCCGAGAATATGGACGAACTCGTCGGTTGGTACCCCGAAATGCCGCTCGACAAGGCCTACCGGAAGTCCCTGGAACTCTGCCGACAGTTCGGGCTGAAGACCGACAGGATCGAGGAGTTCCACCGGAGTGTCCTCGATGACCTGGCAAACGGCGACCGGGTGCGTCTTGGAAGCGAGCACGGTGGGACGGATTTCAAGCTGCTGACTCCGCAGGGCCCGCTCGTGGGCGTCAGTCTCAAGTACGAGACCATCAACAGCGGTCAGCCGGCGACCATCAATGTCGAGTTCGCCTGGGGTGAGAACCTGAGACTCACGCTCCAGGACCAGGCCACCCAGTCCGCCACCCCGACCGCGCCCTGACCCGGAGGCCCTGTTGTCGTACGAGCAGCCCGTTCAGCCGACGGCCGTCACCTGGAACCTCCGCAGCAGCCATGGCCGCAGCGATGTCGGCTGGCCCGAGAACGTGCGGCGCCGCTGGCGCATCCCCACCGTGGCCGCGACCATCGCGCTGCCGGGCGGGCGCTGGTTCACCGGCAGGGTCGAGCTGTTGGCCACCGCGGAGAGCGAGGTGCTCGACCTGGTCAGCGTGACCTTCCCGGCCGCCACGGTGGATGACGCCTACCGGTTGTCGGGCGAGCTGGCACTGTACTGGGAGCTGCCGGTCGAGCCGCTGGAGGGCTGGTACCGCGAGGTGCGGGCGGGGCTGGCGGCCGGGCGGCCGATCAACGAGTTCGGGTTGAGCATCCGCGGTCCGCGGCTGGAGGAGCCGTCCGGACCGACGGTGAACCTGGTGTTCGTCTTCGCACCCCGCGGCCCGCGGCCGGTGCGGCCCGCGCTGTACTTCGAGTGGTCCTGAGCGGTGCCCCGCCGGGGTCGGCGGGGCACCGGACGACTGGCGGGGCGGGTCAGTAGACGCAGGGGATGCCGCCGTCGGACTGGGCGTCGACGCCGGGGCCCTGCATCGGCAGGTTGGCGGCCGGGTCGGACGCGGAGCCGGTCGGGGCGGCGGGCTTGTCGGCGTCGACGCCGGTGAAGCCGGTGCCGAGGGTGACCACGACGTGGTCCGCGCCGGCGGAGGCGGACTCGGTGGCGGTCACGCCGTAGCGGGCGGCGATCTGGTCGGCGGCGTCCTTGGCGCCCTTGCCGTAGGTGACGGTGGTGGTCTTCGGCTTGGTGCCCGCCGGGCCGGTCCGGCCCTCCTTGAAGCCCATCGCGACCAGGGCCTTGGACTCGGCGGTGGAGGAGACCCCGGTGGCCGAGGAGGCGTTGAAGACGTCCACGGTGACGGCCTTGGCGGCGGTCGGCGTCGGCGTCGGGCTCGCGGTCGGCTGGGTGGCCGTGGGCGCGGGGGTGGCGCCGGCCGGGTCGGCCGGGGCGACGGGGGCGGCAGCGGCGTCGGCGTAACCGAACAGCTGCTTGACCACCTTCTGGACCTTCGCCGGGGTCACCAGGTTGACGTCCTGGCCGTTCCGGGTGCCGAAGCCGTCGAAGGTCAGGGTGTTGAACTCGACGTTGCCGCCGGTCAGGGCCGGGGCCTGCTGGGCGAAGTCGAGGATGTTCCACTGGTTGTCGATGACGAGGTCCTTCTGTATGACGCCCATCAGCTCCTGCATCTTGCCGAGGTCGCCGACGATGCCCTTTTGCTTCAGGTTGTGCACGACGGCGGAGATGAAGGCCTGCTGGCGGTGGGTTCGGGCGAAGTCGCCGGAGTTGCCGTCGGGGCCGTCGAGGTTGTGGCGCTGGCGGACGAAGGAGAGCGCCTGGGAGGCGTTGAGGGTGTTGATGCCCTTCTTGAAGTCGGCGCCGGAGCCCTGGCCCTCCATGGCCGGGTCCTTGGTGTCGTGGGTGAGGCAGACCTGGATCGGCTCGACCGCCTTGGCGATGTCGTAGAAGCCCATCAGGTTGACCTCGGCGATGTGGTCGATGGGCTGGTCGAGGAACTTCTGCACGGTGCGGATGGTGGCCGCACGGCCGATGTCGCGGCCCGCCTTCTCCAGGTCGGCGCCCTTGAGGCCCTTGGCCCGCAGGCCCGGATCGGCCTTGTCCTTGGCCGCGCCGTAGGCCTCCTTGATCTTGGCCATGCCCAGCTGGGAGCCGTCGGCGTTGTAGGTCATGACGTAGTCGTCGCGCGGTATGGAGACGGCCTGCACCTTGCCGCCGTTCGCGGGGATGTGCAGCAGGATCAGCGAGTTGGTGTTGTAGCCGCCGATGTCGGAGCTGTGGCCTGCGTGCAGCTCGTCCTGGACGAACTGCGGGGGCAGGTCCGAGCCGTCCATGTTCTTGCGGCTGTCCAGGCCGATCAGCAGCAGGTTGACCGAGTTGTCGAGGTGCTTGGGAGCGTCCTTCTTCGTCTCGGCGATGACGTTGGAGGTGGTCATCCCGTCGGTGAGCTGCTTGTACTCGTACCAGACCACCCCGCTGGCGGCGAACACCGCCAGTCCGACGGTGCAGGCCACCACCCGGCCCGCGATCAGCAGCGGGGACCGGGTGCGGGCCGGGGCTCCGGCGGCCCGGCGGGCGGCGGCGCGGCCGCCCTCCTGCTGCTCGCTGTTCTCAGCCACGGTGCCTCCTCCGGTCCCGGACCACCCGGACCACGATCACCAGGAGAGCCGCTGCCGCGGCCTCAGCCATCACGGGAAAGCCGTGCACCACCCATTTCGCGGCGCCGGTGGCCAGCCCCCTGCCCTGGTAGAGCTCGCGGTTGGCGGCCAGCTCGGCGGCGGCCGTCACGCCCAGGATGACCGGCGGGGAGGCCGCGAGCACCCACCACCAGCCGTTGCGGGTGCTCAGTGCGGCGGCCAGGCCGGTGCCCAGCACCGCGGTCAGCGAGAACGCCAGTCCCATGCCCGGGCCGGAGAGTTCGCTGATCGCCGCGCCCACCACCGGCAGCCCGACCGCGGCCACCGCCGGCAGGGCGGGCCCGCCGGAGAAAGGGCGCTTCGGTCGGGCCGCGGGCCTGTCGGTCTGTCGGCCGGTCGGTCTGTCGGTCGGTCTGACGGTCGACCCGTCCGCCGGCCTGTCCGCCGCCCGTCGCCGTGCACCCTGGTCGGCTGCCCGTCCCCCGTCGGGCGACCGTCCCCGGTCGGCTGCCCGCCCCTGGTCGGCTGCCCGCCCCCGGTCCGGCGACCGTCCTCGCTGCCCCGCCACGCACCCACCCCCGGTGTTCCCGTGTTCCGTGCGCCACGTCGGCGCCCGCGCCGGTTGCCTGTCCGTACGTTCGTTCGTTCGTGGCGCTGCCATTTCTGGACGCTGGAGCCGGTCGGCCGGTTCCCGTGCGTGGCCGCGGAGCCCGTGATCGGGGCCGGGTACTTACGCAATGCGTCTACACGGGTGTAGATCTTACTCGGCGTGGCGCGCGCGTGTTCGATGGCGGGCCCGGCTCGGTGTGAGGCGAATACACTGCACCGAGTAGTTTATTTACGCAGGCGGAGCAGTGGAGGAGCGGACCGTGGCGACGACGGGTGGACCGGGACGGCCGGAGAAGCGCAGGGCGATCACGCAGGCCGCAACGGTGGTGTTCGGGCGCGAGGGCTACGTGCGGGCCAGCATGGACGCGATCGCGGCCGAGGCCGGGGTGTCCAAGCGCACGGTCTACAACCACTTCGCCGACAAGGAGACCCTCTTCCTGTCGGTGGCGCTGCAGAACTCCGCGGAACTGACCGAGAAGATCCGGGACTTGATGGCGAAGTACCTCGACCGGGTGGTGGACCTGCGCCAGGACCTGGTCGACTTCGCGGTCGAGCGGGCACGCGCGGTGCTGTCCGCCGGGGAGCACGGGGCGCTCGGCCGGGCGATCCGCGCCGAGGTGGCCAACATCCCGGCGGACGTTCTGGAGGCCTGGCTGGAGGCCGGCCCGATCGCCTCGCTGCGCGACCTCGCGACGCACTTCGAGGCGCTCTCGGAGCGCGGACTGCTGGCCGTCGAGGACGCCGCGCTGGCCGCCGAGCAGTACACGCTGCTGACCTTCCACGGCATCGCCGAGCGCTCCTTCTGGGGCGCCGTCCCGGTGGCGGACGAGGAGGTCGAGCGGATCGCG
The DNA here is from genome assembly GCF_044455625.1 of Kitasatospora sp. NPDC051164. Lineage (NCBI taxonomy): Bacteria > Bacillati > Actinomycetota > Actinomycetes > Kitasatosporales > Streptomycetaceae > Kitasatospora > Kitasatospora sp. NPDC051164. The sequence continues at coordinate 154,144 of NZ_JBITFB010000009.1, forward strand.
GCGGTCGGCGTCGACGCCTTCCTGCGGATCCACGGCGGCCCGGCGGCCCGGGGCTGAATCCCGGGCGGGGCCGAACCCCGGGCGGGGGCGGCACAGTGCCGCCCCCGCCCGGAGTCCGTACGGATCACTTCCAGTTGACGCCCTTACCGAGGGTGTACGGGTCGCCCCAGTACTCGGCGCCCGCGACCTTGGAGGCCTCCGGGGACAACGCCACCGCGCAGGAGGTGGCCGACTGGCCGTTGGTGAAGCCCTTCGGCAGCGACTCGCTCTTGCACTTGGCGAAGGCCCCGATGATCATCAGGTCCTGCGCCTCGGTGCCGTCCGCCAGCAGGCCCTTCATGTGGTCGACGCTGGTGAAGGACAGGTCGGTGCTGCCGGCGTTGGTGACGCTGTAGTGGATGTAGTACGGCACCAGGCCCTTGGCCTTGTCGCCCAGGTTGAGCGAGGTGAGGTCGGCCGGATCGCCCTTCTCGATCGAGGTGACCGCGAGCGCGATGGTGCCCTTGGTGCTGCCCGAGCTGAACGGGATCGTGACGGCGTTGCCGACCTTGACCGTGGTGCCGCCGGCCGGGGTGCCGCCCGCCGGTGCGGGCGCGGCAGCCGAAGCGGAGGCCGCGCCGCCCGCCGGGGCGGAGGTCGGGGCGGCCGGGGTGATGGCGCCGCCACCCGGCGACGGGGCGACGGTGCCCGGCGCGGACGACGCGGCCGGTGCGGACGGCGCAGCCGGCGGGGTCGTCGCGGTGTCGGACGACGACGCGTCGTCGTTGCAGGCGGTCATGGTCAGCGCGCCGACCGCGGTCAGCGCGGCCAGGGCGAGGGCGCGGCGACTGCTGCGGATGGGCTTCATGTGACGTCCCCCGTCATTGCGGACCGCCGTCGGCGGTCCTCCTGAGGGATGTTCATAGCGCAGTCCGGAGGTCGGGTGCCATGACTTTGGCCTCCCTTTGACCGGTCTGTGACGAGTCTCTCGCGGGTCCGTGACAAGGGATATCGAGTCGTGATCGGCCGGGCGGGGTCGGGCGGGGCAGGGCAGGCCGTCGGGGAGCGGCGGGCGGGGAGCCGCAGTGGGCCGTCGGATCACGGTGTCCATTCGCCGGCGAGCAGGCCGAGGACGGTCTGGTCGACGAACGCCCCGTCGGCCCAGTGGCCGGCGCGCAGGGTGCCCTCGACGGTGAATCCGGCGCGTCGGGCGGCGCCCAGCATCGGCTCGTTGTCGGCGAGCGTCTCCATCTGCAGCCGTTGGAGGCCGAGCGTGCGGAAGCCGTAGCGGCAGAGCGTGCGCAGGGTGTCGGTGGCGAGCCCCCGGCCGCGGTGTCCGGGGCGCAGGGCGATGCCGAGGTGGCCGCTGCGGTTGTGGGAGTCGATGCCCCAGACCAGGGCCTCGCCCGCGAGTTCGCCGGTGTCCCGCTCGACGACGGAGAAGCAGGCGGCGTCGTCGGCGGGCGCGCCGACGAGGTAGGGGGAGTGCGGGGAGTCGGGCGGGAGAGGCCGCCAGGGGCGGTTGTCGGCTCGGGTGCGGGTGGCGACGTCGTCGTACAACTCGGCCTGGAGAACGGGTATGTCGCTCTGCAGCCGGGCGCGGAGGGTGACACGGGAGCCTTGTAGCATGTCACATTGTCTACCAGGGGCGGGCGGTGGGCGCCTTCGGTTTTCCGTTCGGATCCGGAGCCGGGGCCGGTGACCTGCGATTCTTGCCCGCATGAGTGAACGGATGATCGATCAGGCCCGTCGGCTGGTGGCCGACCGATTCCCGGACGCGCTCGCCGCGCTGCTGGCCGGGTCCGCGGCGGCCGGGACCGCCACCGCCACCGCCACCAGCGACCTCGACCTCGCGGTCCTGGTCGCGGACGGCGGCGGGACCTACCGGGAGACGGTCCGCCACGAGGGCCGCGTCGTCGAGCTCTTCGTCCACACCGGGACCGGCCTCGCCGAACTGTTCGCCGTCGACGCCGCCTCCCGCCGGGCCGTCCTCCAGAACATGTACGCCACCGGCCTCCTGCTGACCGACCCCGACGGCCACGGCGCCCGCGCCCGCGAGCGCGCCGAGGCCGACCTGCGCCAGGGCCCGCCCGCACTGGCCCCGGAGACCGTGGAGACCCGGCGGTACGGCCTGACCGACCTCCTCGCCGACCTGGCCGACGCCGGGGACGCCCGTGACGTGGGGGATGCCCGTGACGCCCGTGGCACCGGGGGCGCCGCCGAGCGCCTGGCCATCGCCGGAGAGGTGCTCACCGCCGCCGCCGACCTGCTCTGGGACCACTGCCGGGCCTGGACCGGCGCCGGCAAGTGGCTGCCGCGCCGCCTCCGGGAGGCCGACCCGGTGCTCGGCCCCGCCCTGGTCGACGGCCATCTGCGCCTGTGCAGGGACGGCGATCCGCAGCCGCTGGCGCAGGCGGCCCGGCAGGTCCTCGACCTGGTCGGCGGCCCGCTCTCGGAGGGCTACCGCCGCACCTGGCACGGCACCATCGAGCGCACCGTCTGAGTGTTCCGACCAGGGCGGTCAGGAAGCGTTGAGCACCAGCTCGTTGTGGGTGGCGACGGTGGCGAAGCCGAGCCGCTCGTAGAGCCGGATCGCCGGGGCGTTGTCGGTGCGGACGTTGAGGCCCAGGTGGTCGGTGCCTCCCCAAGGGGTTCCGGGCCCGGCCCTCCCGACGGGGACCGGGCCCGGTGGGCGGGTCAGACCTGGCCGAAGGTCTGGACGTAGCGCCCTCGGGTGCCGTGCTGGCGAACCGCGGAGCCGACACCGATGTGGTTGAAGCGCGGGTCGAGGATGGTGTCGCGGTGGTGGGGGCTGTTCATCCACATCCGCATCGCTTCCGGGACGTTGTCGGCCGCGGCGACGTTCTCCGCGGAGAAGCGGAAGGCGAAGCCGGCGGCGCGCACCCGGCGCCACGGTGTGCTGCCGTCGGTGCCGTGGTCCTGGGTGAGGTCGTGCGCCGTCATGTCGTCGGCGTGGCGTTGGGCGGCGGCGTTCAACCGCTCGTCCAGGCAGAGCGGCTGGGCACCGGCGCGGGCGCGTTCGGTGTTGACGACGGTCAGCATCTCGGTGTGGACGTCACCGTCGGCGGGCTGGGGCCGCCGCGCCGTCCGCCACCGGCCGCCGGCGGTCCGGCCGGCGGGGATGAGCTGCCAGCGCTGCGCCGGGTCGGTGTGGTTCTGCCGGGCCAGGGTGAGCGGGGAGCCGGGGGTGGACGCGGTGAGGAAGAGGTCGCCCTCGTCGGTGTTCAGCGTGCGGATGCGGAGCCAGTCGTCGCCGACGACTTCCAGGCACCAGCGCTGGTCGGGCCGACCGTCCAGGTCGGCCAGTGAGGTCCGGCGGCTGGTGTGGTCGTAGTGCATGACCATGGCCTGGCCGGGGGCGTACCGTCCCCGGGTCAGCTGGGTCTCCACCACCCAGTTGCCGTCCATGGACCAGAAGACCCAGCCCTGGGTGGTGGTGCCGTTGCGCTCCCGGGACTGGATCGGAGCGCCCGGGTCGGTGCGGCCGGAGTGCAGGTCGGCGACCGTTCCGTTCGCCGACCGGAGCGTCCACACCTGGCCGTTCCGTACGAGCGTGGGCATGTGTCGTGCCTCTCGTCGGTGGTGTCGCCCCGGGCCGCGACCGTTGCGGCGGCGGCCCGGGGCCTGACGGGAGAGATGTTCCGGGGACGCGGTAGACGGCCGGTCAACGCGCGTAGCCGGTGGTCGTGTCGATGCCGTACCTACTCCGTCAGTAGCCCCCTGACCTGCGCTGCCTCCTCCTCCAGCCCCAGCCGCTCGTACACCTCCAGGGAGTCCGTCAGGCATGCCCGGGCCTGGCGCGGGCGGCCGAGGCCGGTGAGCGCGGTGCCGAGGGTGCGCAGCAGGGCGGCTTCCAGGGCGGCGCTGGTGCGGCGGGCGAGGGGGAGGACGGCTTCGGCGGCGTCGACGGCGAGCAGCCAGCGGCCGGCCTCGGCGTGGATGCGGGCGGCGAGGTCGCCGGCCGCGGCGGCGAAGACGGTGACCTGGAGGGCGGTGAACTCCTCGCGGGCGCCGACGGCGTGGTCGAGGGCCGCCTCCGGGTCGCCGCACAGGCGCAGCACCCGGGCGAGGTAGTAGCGGCCGATCGCGGCGGAGACCGGGCCGGAGGCGCTCATCAGGCGGGCGCTGCGTTCGGCGGCGTCCCGGGCCTCGTCGAGGCGCCCGGTCTGGGCGGCGCTGAACGCGAACTCGCCGAGCGCGCTGCCCTCGGCGCGCTGGGCGCCGAGGCGGTGGAACAGGTCGGCGGCGCGGCCGGCGTGCTCGGCGGCCTCGGCGTAGCGGCCGTGCATGCGGGCGTTGCTGCCGAGGGTGATCAGGGCCTTGGCGAGGACGCGTTCGGTTCTCTCCTCCCGCTCGGACAGGGCGACGGCCCGGCGGATCTCCTCCTGGGATTCGGCGTAGCGGTTGATGTGCCAGAGCATGCTGCCGCGCAGGTAGCGGGCGAGGGCGAGCGGTCCGTGCTCGCCTCGGTCGGCGGCCTGTCGGGCGATGCGTTCGGCGAGGTCGACGATGACGCCGGTCTGGGTGCGTTCGGGGAGCACGGCGCCCATCCGGTCGGCGAGTTCGGCGGCGCGGTCGAGCGGCAGGGCCGGGTCGTCGCAGCCGAGCGCGATGGCGGCGGCGTGCACCTCGGCCTGGTCGCGCATCCAGCGCACGGCTTCCGCGCCGTCGGCGATGGTGCGGCCGGGGGAGGCCACGGCCGCGCCGAGCAGGCTGAGTTCGGCCGGTTCGGCCTTGCGGGCGGCGAGGTCGGCGTTGCGGGCGGTGGCGAGGCAGAAGTCGAGCAGCCGGTCGGTGGCGGCGGTGCGGTCGGCGGGGGTGTCCTCGTCGGCGAGGCGGTCGCGGGCGTAGGCGCGGACGAGGTCGTGGTAGCCGTAGCGGCCGAACCGGGGGGAGTGCAGCAGGTTGAGGTCGACGAGTTCTTCGAGGAGCCGGTCGGCCTCGTCCTCGGTGCGGCCGAGCAGGGCGGCGGCGCAGGGCAGCGGCAGGTCGGGGGCGTCGGGCAGGGACAGCAGGCGGAAGGCGCGCGCGAGTTCCGGGTCCAGGCGGTGGTAGGAGAGCGCGAAGGTGGCTTCCACCGTCCGTTCGCCGTCGCTGAGTTCGGCCAGCCGGTGCTCGTGGCGCAGCCCGTCGGCGAGTGCCGCGAGGGTGAGCGCGGGGTCGGCGGCGAGCCGGGAGGCGACGATGCGGACGGCGAGCGGCAGCAGCCCGCAGGCCTGGACGACGTCCTCGGCGGCTTCGGGTTCGGCGGCGACGCGTTCGGCGCCGACGATGCGGACGAGCAGTTCCAGCGCCTGCTCCGGCGACAGGGTGTCCAGGCGCATCTGGTGGGCCCCGGCGAGACCGGCCAGCCGGTGGCGGCTGGTGATGAGGACGGCGCAGCCGGCCGAGCCGGGCAGCAGCGGTTCGACGTGGCCTGACTCGGCGGCGTTGTCGAGGACGACCAGGACGCGCCGCCCGGCCAGCGCCGAACGGTAGAGGGCGCTGCGTTCGCCGCTGTCCGGTGGGATGTCGGCGGGGTCGACGCCGAGGGCGCGCAGGAATCCGGCGAGCACGGTGCCCGGGTCGGGCGGGGTGCGGTCGGCGCCGCGCAGGTCGGCGAAGAGCTGCCCGTCGGGGAAGTGCTCGCGCATGTGCCGGGCGACGTGCACGGCGAGGGTGGTCTTGCCGACGCCGCCCATGCCGTCCAGGGCGGAGACCACGACGGCGCGCCCGCCGGCGCCGGAGAGGCGGTCCGCGAGGGATTCCACTTCTTCGACGCGTCCGGTGAAGTCGGGCAGGCCGGAGGGGAGTTGGTCGGGCGCCTGCCAGGCGTCGGGGCCGGCGCCGGCGGCGGGCTCGGGGACGGCTCCGGCCGGCAGCAGGGTGGCGTCCTCGCGCAGGATGCGCAGCTGGATCTCGGCCGGGCCCCGTTCGTCCGGCGGCAGCGACGGACGGGCGTCCTCGAACACAGCGAGCGCTTCGGCCTTGCGGCCCGACTGGTAGAGGGCGCGCATCAGGACGGCGGTGAGCCGGGGCCGCCCGGTGTGCTCCAGGGCGAGCGCCTCGGCCTCCGCCGTCAGGTCGGTGCGGTCGCCGAGTTCGGCGTCCAGCTCCAGCTGGGTCTCCTTGGCCGAGATCCGCTGCTCGGTGAGGCGGGCCCGGACGGCTTCGGCGTGCGGCCCGGGCAGCCCGGCGAGCGGCTCGCCGACCCACAGCCGCTGGGCGCTCCGCACCACCTCCCGGACCTCCCGGGGCGGGGCCTGCCGGTCGCGCAGCCGTTCGGCCTCGGCCAGCAGCGCCTCCCAGGCGGCCGCGTCCACCTCGGCCCCGGGCACCCTGAGCGCGTAGCCGTCGCCGACCCGCACCAGCGGCAGCCGCTCCGGATCGTCCCCGGTGTACGGCCGGAACGCGCTGCGCAGCCGGGAGACGGCGAGCTGGACGGCCTTGCGCGGTTCGGCGGGCTCGGCCCCGCCCCACACCCCCTCGACCAGGACCGGAACGGCCACCGTCCGCCCGGCGGCGGCCAGCAGCACGGCGAGCACCGCCCGCTGCTGCGGCCGGCCCAACTCCAGCTCCTGGTCCTGGTACCAGGCCCGCAGCGGCCCCAGCATTCCGAACCGCAGCCCGGATCCCCCGATGTCATCCATGTCCCGTCCCCGAATGTCGTTCCGCGCCGGGATTTCGCCACTTCCGTCCGGACAGCGGCGCCCCCATCCCTGGCGGCCTATGCTCTGTCACAGATTGTGCACCGGATTCTGGGATTCGAGAGGTGGGCTGTGCGGCTCGAATTCCACGTGCTGGGGCCGCTGCGCGCGCGGTGCGACGGCCGTGAGATCGACCTCGGCCGACCGCAGCAGCGGGCCGTGCTCGCCGCGCTGCTGCTCGCCCCGGGGCAGCTGGTTCCGACGGAGCGGCTGGTCGAAGGCCTGTGGGGGGAGGACGACACCCGCTGGCCGAAGGATCCGGCCGGGCAGATCGGCACCCATGTGCACCGGCTGCGCCGTGCCCTCGGCGAGTCCGGGCTGCTCGTCGCGGCGGCCGGCGGCTACCGGCTGGCGGTGCCCCGCGAGGCCGTGGACCTCTTCCGCTACGAGGGCACGGTGGCCGAAGCCGTCGCGCTGCGTCACCAGGACCCGGTCCGGGCGAGGGAGTTGCTGGTGGCGGCGCTCGGGTCGTGGGAAGGGGACCGCGCGCTGGACGGCGCGCCGGGCGCCTTCGCCGAACGAACCCGGGAACGGCTGGCGGCCGGTCGCTTCGCGGCCGTGAAGGCCCTGCTCGACCTCGACCTGACACTCGGGCGGCACGCCGGCGCGGTGGAGGCGCTGGCCGAACTCGCGGCCGCCCACCCGCAGGACGAGGAGGTGCACCGGCTGCACCTGCTGGCGCTGCACCGCTGCGGCCGCACGGCCGAGGCACTGGCCGGGTACGAGGCCCTGCGGGAACGGCTGGACCGGGAACTGGGTCTCGAACCGGCCCCGGCCGTCGTGGAGCTGGCCGAGAAGATCCGGCGCGGGGAGGCCCCCGTGCTGCTGCGACGGCTGCCACGCCCGTGTCAACTGCCCTCGGACATCCCGGACCTGGTCGGCCGGGCGGCGCTGATCCGGGCGGGGGAGCAGGCGCTGCGGGCAGGCGGGGCACCGGTGCTCGGGCTGGCGGGCCCCGCCGGCAGCGGGTCGTCGGCGCTGGCGGTGCACATCGCGCACGTCGTCCAGGACGCCTTCCCGGACGGGCAGCTGTACGCGAGCGGCGGCGAGGCGGACGTGGTGCTCGCCGGGTTCCTGCGCGCATTGGGTGAGCGGCCCGGCTCCTCGTCCGGCCTCGACGAGCTGACCGCGCGCTACCGCGGGGCGCTCGCCGGACGCCGGGTGCTGGTGCTGCTCGACGGGGTGCCCGACCCCGCGCGGCTGCTGCCCGAAGTGCCGGGCTGCGCGGCGGTCGTGGCAGGCGCGGAACCGGGCGCGCTGCCCGGGAACGACGTCGTACGGCTGGCGGTGGGACCGCTGGAGCCGCACGACGCCTACGAGCTGCTGGCCCGGATCGCGGGCACGGAGCGGATCCGGCAGGAGCCGGACGCGGTCGCCGAGCTGGCCGCCCTCTGCGGAAACCTGCCGGTCCTGCTGAGGGCGGCCGCGGAACGGCTCGCGGCCCGGCCGCGGTGGTCGGTGGCCGACCTGGTCAGGTGGTACACCGAGCGCGGCTGAGGGCGGCCTAGTACGGGTCGGAGCTGCGGAGCGTGGCCGTGATGATGCCTGACAGAGGGGGCTGGACGAAGGTGACCACGAGCCCGCCCCTGTCGGCGACCCCCAGGGTGGCGAGCTCGTTCGGGTTGTCCTTGAACGTGTTGCTGGCCCAGCAGACCCGGTTGTTGGCGCCGTAGACGACGACGTTCCCGTCGCCCTGCATGATCGTCTTCTGGCCGCAGCCCAGGGACCCCGGAGCGGACCACACCGGGTACGGGGCCGACGGGTAGCCCCGGTACAGGACGAGGTTGCCGTCGCCCTGCATGATCAGCCGGGTGTCGCCGTTGCTGAGGTAGTCGGCCTGGTAGAGGATCCCCGGCTCGCTCAGCGACGCGCCATACCCGGTGGCGGCCTGCGCGGTTCCTGCCGACGCCATCGTCCCGACCAGCGCCATCACCCCGGCAGCCATGCCGATTGCTGCGCGCCGCAACGTCTTCGTCGCCTTCATGCCCCGTACTACCTCTCTCCAGCGTCGGCGCCCGCGATCGCGTCGGGTGCCCTGTGGAGACGATCGTGGGCGATGGCGGTAGACAAACGATAAACAGATCGTTGGAGCGCCCCGCCCGCCCGCCGAAGCGGCGAGCGGGCGGGCGGGGAGGGAAGGAGTGCGGGTCAGATGAGGTGGTCGAACTCGCCGACCTTGGCTCCGAGGATGAGGGCGCGGAGCGTGGCGGTCGAGGTGGAGATGGTGACGGAAGGGTCGTCCGACTCACGGAGGAGGCGAAGGTCGTCGGCGCCAGCGGCCACCTCAAGGCAGGTGCTGCCGCCGTCGGCATCGCTGAACGAGGACTTCTGCCATGCCAGGTGGGACATCGGGCGCCTTTCAGGTCTGGAGTCCGTAGAGGATGTGCTGGAGGATCCCCCATGAATCGCGAGCGAGTGTGTCACGTCGGGGCTTCTTCGTGTCGACGGCGGGTAGTGCGAGATCGCGGGCCTCTTGGAACTTTTGGTGATAGGTGATCACGTCCGAAGGGTCGCCGAGGTGAATAGCACGCTTCGGTCCATCCAGGATGATGGTTGAGAGGGCGCTGCACCCGGGGTTGCAGATCAGGAACGCGCCCGAGTGGGGAACCTTCTCGGGGGAATCGAATGGCAGGATCTCGATTGTGACGTTGGGAAGTTCTGCCATGTCAACGATGTGAAGGAGCTGGTCCCGCATCACGGACTTGCCGGCGAACTGCATTCGAAGGGCCGCCTCGTGAATAACGATGTGGAACTGCCGTTGCTTGCTGTCGGTCATGATGCGTTGACGTTGCAGTCGGAAGTCGATGGCCGTCGCGGTATCCCAGCGGCCATCCGTGTAGGCGTTCTTGTAGATGGCCTCGACGTAGCCTGGAATCTGTAGCGTCCCTGGGATGTACAGCGCATCAAAGACGGAGAAGGACTCAGATCGGTCTTCTGCTTCCGCGAGGTCCAGGGCCAGCATTGGGACCTTGCCCTCGTACTCGCTCCACCAGCCCTTGCCGTTGCTCTGACCCATCTCGGCCAGGCCCCTGCGGTATGCCGGATCCGTGCAGCCGTAGGCGTCAAGCCAGATCTCAAGCCGTTCGGGATTCAAGGTGATCCGGCCAGCTTCGGTGTGGCTCACCGCCGGACCTTTCATTCCGACCAGCGCCCCGGCCTGGGGCGCGGACAACCCGGCGGCCGCGCGAAGGCGCTGAAGTTCCTCGCCGAATCGGCGCTGTCGCTGGCTGATTGGTCCCTTGTACCCCACGATCGTCCCTTCCCTGTCGGCGCAGTCTCGCGCACAACCCATGTGGGATGCCACTAACGAGTGAGTCTCCTCGATCGGCTTGCAACCTTGTCAAGCTTGACCCTACTCTCAGTGTTGCACCGATCACATGACGGAGTGTCATCCTTCGTCGATTCCCCTTCTCCCTTCCCTGGGGTCTCTCATGCGTGCCTGCAACCCTCCCGACTGGTCCACCGCTAGGGCCGAGCTCTCTGACCTCCTCACCACCGCCGGGTGGTCGCCCTCTCTCATCGGCGATGCCGAACTCGCCCTTCACGAGCTCTTCGTGAACGCCTGGCGGCATGCCGGCAGCCCGGCTCCCCTCGTCACCCTCGTCCTCTCCAGCCGCTGCCTCCGGGTCTCGGTCTGCGACGACAGCCCCGTCCTTCCCAGCGAGCCCTGCGTCCCCGTCGACCCGCTCGCCCTCTCCGGTCGTGGTCTGTTCCTCGTCCGCGCTCTCACCCACCGTTTCGGCGCCGACCCCCGGAAGCTGGGCAAGGTCGTCTGGTTCGAACTGGAGGCCGCCGCGTGAACCGTCGACCGATGCAGCCCGCCGATCCCCGGATCCGGGCCTACACCGATGCCCACGTCCGCACGCTCCTCGCCGAACTCCACGAGCGTGGCAAGAAGTTCGGTCTGGTCTTCCCCTCTGCCACGATCGACCGCAATCTCGACGGCCGGGTCCTGGTCTGCTTCAACACCGCCCCCGCCTCGACTCTCCTCAACCTCCTGACCCTCCTCCTCGATGCCGACCGCGACCGCAACCGCGAGCGCTCGTGCGGTTCCTGATCGCCGCCGCTCTCCTTACCCTCCTCGCCCTGGCGATGGCCACCGTCGCCCTGGGCGTCATCACTGCACTCAACGTTGCAAGGCCCGACGAAGAGGAGCCCTGACATGCCCGACCCGCTCGCGAACGCCCTCGCCGCGACGCAGTACGCCGTCGCCGCCGCGTTCAACGCGCTCGCCACCGATCCCGTCACCCCGCCGGTGCCCGACGACTTCGACTGGCCCGACCTCGAATCGTTCGTCTTCAACCTGGGCTTCGCCGCCGACGACTCCGACGCCGCCCTCAACCTCTACCGGCTGCTCTTCGCCGTCCAGCGCATCGCCTACCGCGAGGCGGCCGGCCGTAACTCCCCCTGGCTCGCGACCCGCCTCAACCCGCGCGGCCCGTAGGTCCGTAGCCTGGCCGGATGGACGAGTTCGCGACCCGCCTGCACGGCGCCTGGGAGTGGTGGGACGCCGCCATCGAGGACGCCCAGGAGGGCCGTTGGGTCCGCACCGCCGTCGAACGGCGGGTGATGGACGATCTCGCCGCCGCGACCGTCGGACACCCGTACCCGTCCGACGCGGACTCCTGGCACACCCGGCTCGGCCGCATCGCTTGCTGGGCGGGCGCGCTGCGGCTCGCCGCCCGGGCGGGCGGCTGGGAACTCGTGCCGGTCGTCGGAGTGGCGCCGCCGCGACCGGCGGGGATGGCCGAACTGCTGTCCGCCGTCTACGCGGTGGGTGAGCAGGGCGAGGTCTGGCTGCGGCGGCTCCCCGTCGACGGGCCGCCGCCGCTCCGCGCGGTCGTCGGGTTCGAGGCCTTCGTCACCGGCCCGGGCTCGGTCGAGGACCTCCGCCAGTTCTTCTACGACTGAAACCTGCCCCGTAGCCTTCCGGTGTGACGAATCCCTGGCCCGACGAAGCCACGTTTGCCTGCGGCGAGCGGGTCGAACTGACGACTCCGGACCCGCCGCGCGCCGAACTCGGCCATCTGGGCGCGGAGATCGTGGGCACCCGGGGTGTGGTCCTCGAATGCGTCATCGTGGCCGACGACCGGGACGGCGGCCGTGTCGGGCCCGTCTACTACGTCCGGACCGAGGACGGCAGCCCCTGGCGGCTGCGGCCGGAGTTCCTCGTGTCCCTCGACCACCCCACTCCCCTTGCAACCCCCCTTGCACAGGAAGTCGGCCCGCCCGACTTCCTGCTCCACGCCGCCCCGATCGCCGCAGGACGGCCCACCCCGCCCTCCGGTACGACAAGCCCGTGAGACTGAGAACGAGGATCCACCGGGTCCGACTCGGCCGGGACGAGTACCGGGTGATCACCCCGGAGCGGCAGGCCACCGGCGCTTTCCTCTACGCGGACCCGTACGCCTGGTCCACGGAGCTGCACCTCGACCGGCAGGGGGCCGAGGACCTCGCCACCCTCTGGGCCCTGGCCGCCCGCTCCCGGCGCTCGCTGATCCACCTGCCGTTGCGTGCCAACACCGGGCCGGCCGACCTGTGGCCCGTCCCGTCCGAGGACCGACTGGACCTCCTGCTCGTCCATCACAGCCTCGGCTTCCCGCCGTCCCGCTGGAAGGAGGTCCGCGCCCGCCTGGGCGCCGGGGTCCCGCACACCGTCGACCTCCCGGCCGGCGACTTCCCGCCCGAGGAGGCCATCGACTACGACCGCCACCACTTCGCGGGCTGGCGCGACGAACTCCGCTTCGCCGGTGCCGCCCACACGCTGGTGGTCACCGGCAGCCCGACCGCCTTCCGCTGGACGGGCTCCCGGCTCCACGCGCTCGGTCGGGAGGCGCCCGGTCGGCGGCCCGATGGGCACCACTGCCTCACGCTCACCCATGGGGGCTGGGGCTCAGGCCGTGCGGCCAGGGGCGTTCCGGGCAGTCTGCACATCTCCTACGCCCACGACTGGAGCGCCGAGTGAGCAGGAAGTCGGCATGTCCGACTTCCTGCTCCACCGCACCTCACCCCTTCGAGGGGAGCGGCATCAGTGGCACGGTGACCCGGCTCTCCCAGGCCTGCTCCAGGGCGCGGGTGAACGTTTCTGCAGGCTGCGCGCCCGAGACGCCCAGCCGCCGGTCCAGGACGAAGAACGGCACGCCCGTCGCCCCCATCGCGCTCGCCGTCGTCTCGTCCTCGCGGACCGCCTCCGCGTACGCCTCCGGATCGGCCAGCACGGCGGCCGCCGCCCCACCGTCCAGCCCCGCCTCGACGGCCAGCTCGACCAGCCGCTCCTCCTCGAACGCCGAGCGCTCCTCGGCGAAGTTCGCCCGGTAGAGGGCGTCCAGCAGCTGAGCCTGTTGGCCGTGCTCCTTGGCGAAGTGCAGCAGGCGGTGCATGTCGAAGGAGTTCGCCGCGTCGCGCCCCTCGCTCAGGTACGGCAGCCCCTCGGCGCGCGCGTTCTCGGCGATCCGGGCCTCGGCCGCCTCGGCCTGTTCCAGGCTCATCCCGTACTTGGCGGCGAGCAGCGGCACGACCGGACGGGCCTCGTGCGGCGCGCGCGGGTCCAGTTCGAAGGAGCGGTGGACGACCTCGATCTCCTCGCGGTGCTCGAACCGCTCCAGCGCCTGCTCGAACCGCGCCTTGCCGATGTAGCACCACGGGCAGTTGATGTCACTCCAGATCTCGACGCGCACGGCGCTGCTCTCCTTCCACAGAGGTCCCGTCGCGCAGGGCTGCAGCGACTACCAGGGGGAACGCAACTCCCAAGCCTGAATATTTCTCGTGCTGAAATATTCAGGCTCGGACCTGTGCCGCAGGACTACGGGGCAGCGACCCAGCCCGGGAGGGTGGGCATCACCGTTTCGGCGAGCCGGTTGAGGGTCGCGTCGTCGGGGGCCTGGCCGTCCTCGCGGAAGATGCTGAGCTCGAAGGCGCGGCCGCCGGGGGCCTTGGGGTCCTGCGCGACGACGAGGCTCCGCGTGACAGGGCCGGTCTTCCCGCCGGGCACGAGGACCAGCGCGTTGGACGAGTAGGTCACGGCGGGGTGGCCGAGCACGGTGGCCGGCTTGGCGAGGAACTGCGGCATGCCGATCATGTCCTCGACCGTCGTCGAGCTGTCCGTGATGGCCAGGGCGGTGTGCAGGAGACGCACCTCCACCATGGGGTCCTTCCCGAGGGCGAGGGGCGCCGGGTGCGCGGTGGTGATGCGGTCCTCGGGCGTGCCCAGCAGGGCCGGGAGGTCGCGGCGGTTGATCGCGGCGCACAGCGCCGGGTACCCCGGCGGATCCGTGGGCCTGGGGGCGACGCACTCGACGGGCTTGTCCTCCGGCTTCGGCGGGGTGTCGAGGAACCCCAGCCCCCACAGGCCGGCCATGACACCGGCGACCAGCACGACCACGCCCGCCAGCTTGAGGCCGGTCCGGTCGTTGCCCTTCTCGGCGTTGTCCGCGTTGCCGGCCTCATCGACGATGCCTGGCGTGTCGGATTCCATCCCTGGACCCCCGTTCGAGAAGCTCGCCCCCGACCACCCGAGGACCCCATGAGCCGGGGTGATCGTAGCGCCGGCCCGACTGGGGCGATGCCGGCGGTCAGCTCTGTGACCTGCGAAGACGCGCCGTTCCGCGTCGGGGCTCGGAGGGGGCCAGGCAGGCACGCCTGCGGCGAACGGTAGGCGGCCGCTACAGGCAGATCCAGCAGTACAGCTGCTCGCCCGCCGCGCGCGCCCGGCGGGCGAGGCCTATCAACTCCTCGGCCAGGGGCTGGAGATCGGACGGATCGGCGCCGTCCCACTCCTCCGCCAGCGCCCACTGCGCGACGACCTTCGGTACCCGCTCGTCGGGCACCCCGGCGAGCGTGTCCCGGGCGGCGTCGCCCAGCTCGGTCACCCACGGGCCGCTCGCCCACGGGTCGTCCTCGCCGTCGGGCCCGCTCGGGCCGGGCGGCGGCGTGGTCGGCCAGACCGGCGTCTCCGGCACCGCGTCGGGATGCCACTGCTCCCGCCGGATGGCAGCGACGAGTTGGCCGAGCACGACATCCGGGTCGATCCGCTTCGCCTCGACCCCGTCGAATCCGGCACCGAACCCGGCACCGGACCCGTCGTCGAAGTCGGGCCGCCCGCCGCCCGCGCGCTCCAGTGCCCGTACGACCGTCGCCGCGTCGGGGGCCCGGAAGTAGTCGGTCAGCACGCCCATCGCAGCCGTCCTCTCGTCGTCATACTCCTGTCGCTACTGAAGCAGACGCCACTGACATCGAGACAGGAGCCACTGTTCGGGGCCCGCTGCCTGCAGGGCGGTCGCCAAGTGGCAGGTCAGCAGGAGATGTTGACGCTGCCGGCGTCGGTCTTCAGGACGCCGACGAACTTCTTCTCGAGGTTGATGCGATCGACCCGCCGGCCCGGGGCACCGGATAGCCTCGTCCGGAGCGCGACGAGGCAACCGGGGGGCAGGGCATGGGCGGTCACACCGAGGACGAGGGTGACGAGCGACTGGCAGCCGAGGGGGAGGTCGCGGTCGCCCGGCTGGCGATCGACTCCGGCGACCTCACGCACGCCGCCGACCACCTCTCCGATGCCATCCTCGCCGACCCGCAGCTGCCCGAACTGCACGAGGCGCTGGCCGAGTTGTGCGCCGCAGCCGGCGGCCCGGCGGCCGCGCGCGAGCTGTTCCCGCTGGACGGCGAGGTGTACCTCGGCACGGTCGCCTGCCGGGCCCACGTGGAGGCCGCCGCCGGGGACTGGGACACCGCCGTCGGCCTGCTCGCCTCCGCCATCCAGTACGAGCCGGCCCGCCCCTGGGCGCACACCGCCTGGCTGGCCCGCGAGGACCTGCCCGGCCTGGTCGACCCGGACACCGTCGCCCAGGCGGTGGCCCGCGCGGCCGGCGCGCTGCCCGACCCGCTCCCCACCGAACTGGCCGAAGCCGTCCGGCCCTTCGACGCCTTCGTACAGGCCGTGCTGGCCCGCCACGACGACCACGCGCTGCTGCTGGCGATGACCTCCGGCCTGACCCGCCGCCTCGGCGCCACCGCCCACGCCGTCGACCTCGCCGCGCGGGCCCACCGCGCGGCCCCCGGCTACCTGCCCGCCGTGATGCTCGGCAACGCCCTGCGCGCCGACGGCCGCCCGGAGCGGGCGCTCGCCGTCTGGGAGGCCGAGCTGGAGCGGGTCGCACCGGACCGGGACAACTCCAGCAGCTACCTCGCCGTCGACGTCGCCGAGTTGTACGGCACCCTCGGCCGCCCCGCCGAGGGCCTGCCCTGGCTGGACCGGGTGCTCGCCACCGAGCCCGACCACCCCAAGGCGGCCCCGGCCCGGTACGGGCTGCGCCACGCCCTGGACGGCGACCCGGTGCACCTGCTCGGCCTGGCCGACCACCACCGCGCCCACCCCGACCACGAGTACGCCCAGGACCTCCTGGCCCGGCTGAGCCACCGGGAGCCCTGGCTCGGCATGGTCCCCGGCACGTCCGAAGCCACCATCAACCTGCTGCACCAGGTCCTCGCGGCGCGCGACACCGACCGCGACACCGCGATCGACTGCGAGGTCTCCACCCTCGAACCGCCCAGCTCGCAGCTGGCCCTCCACCTCGCGCTGCCGCACTGCACCGTCGTCTACCAGTCCGTCGACGAGCCCGACCTCCGGCGGCCGCTGACCGCGACCGCCACCACCACCCGGATCTGGGCCTGGGAGGGCACCGACCCCCGGCCCGCCGTCGACCCGCCCGCGCCGGAGAGCGCCGAACTCGTCCGGACCATCGTCGGGATCGTCTGGCCGAGCGTTCCCGCCGCCTACGACGAGGCCGTCCGCCTCGCCGGGCTGTCACTCGACGACCTGCTCGGCGTCCTCGCCCACCCGCCGCTGCCGCGCGAGGACGAACTCGGCCGGGCCCTGCTCGCCCACCAGCCCGAGCTGTGGGTGCGCGCCGTCCAGGCCTTCGCCTGCCTCGGCATCGCCCACCACCGCACCGACCAGCCGTGGCCGGAGTCGGACCGCCGCCGGGTGCTGCTCGACCTGCTGCTCGGGCCGGAGGACTGGGTCGCCGAGGCGGCCGGCTTCGCGCTGGTCGCGATCGGCTGGACGCACCCGGAGGCCCGCGCCGACATCGCCGCGCAACTTCGACGGCGGCTGCACTACTGCGTCGACGCCCGGCGGGTGCGCGTGGTGACGATCCTGCGCTCGGTGTGCCGCCTGGTGCTCGCCGCCCCCTGGGTGTCGCCCGCCGACCGCGACCTCGCGCGGGCGGCCATCCGTGCCGAGGACGCCGCCGACGCCCCGGACCCCGTGCCGAACCCCGCGCCGGACCTCGAGTCGGCGCCCCAGCCCGAGCCGAAGCCCGAGCCCACCCCCGTGGCCCGACCCGAGCCCGAACCCGAACACGCGCCCAACCCCGGCCGCCTGCGCCGCCTCTTCGGCCGGGGCTAACCCACCCCGGGCAGCGGGTCCTGGTCGACGTCGAACCGCGCGACCCGCTCCGCCGGGTCGCGGCACTCCGGCCCCAGCCGCAGCATCCGCGACTCCGGGTCGTGCAGCGGCCGGTGGCAGCGGCGGCAGGTCACCCGGGTGCGAAGGGTCTGGGCGGTGTCCGTACCGGGGAGCGGCTCAGGGCTGGTCATGGGGAGACGGTAACGGCCCGCACCGCGAAGGACGCCCGGCGATGCACGAAGCGATGCACGGAGCGATGCGTGCAGCAATGCGTTGAGCGATGCGTGGAGCCATGTATGGAGCCATGCGTGAAGCAATGCGTGGAGCGATGCGTGAAACGATGGCCCTCATGGCCACCGACCGCAGCAGCGCAGGAGACCCGGCGCGCACCCTCGCCCTGCTCTGGGGGCTCACCGCCGAGGAGAAGCCCGGTCGGCGCGGGCCCCGGCAGGCGCGCTCGACCGGTGAGATCGCCGCCGCCGCGATCGCCCTGGCCGACGCCGAGGGCGTGGACGCCGTCACCATGCGACGGATCGCCCAGGAGCTCGGGCTCTCCCCGATGGCGCTCTACACCTACGTGCCCGGCAAGGCCGAGCTGCTCGACCTGATGCTGGACACCGTCTACGCGACGATGCCCCGCAGCACCCCCGCCGACGACGGCTGGCGCGCCCGGGTCACCGCCGTCGCGGACGACAACCGCGCGCTGCACCGCGCCCACCCCTGGGTCGCCGCCGTCTCCACCAGCCGTCCGCCGCTCGGGCCCGGCCTGATGGCCAAGTACGAGTACGAGCTGCGGGCCTTCGAGGGCACCGGCCTGCCCGACGTCGAGCTGGACGCCGCGCTGACCCACCTGCTCGGCTTCGTCCAGACCTGTGCCCGGATGGCCGCCGACGAGCGCGCCGCCCGGCAGGACAGTGCGATGACCGACGAGCAGTGGTGGGCCGCCAACGCCGAGCTGCTCGCGAGGGTCTTCGACCCCGAGCGCTACCCGGTGGCGGCCCGGGTCGGCGCCGCCGCCGGCGAGGCGCACGGCGGCGCGTACAGCCCGGACCACGCCTACGCCTTCGGCCTGGCCCGCGTCCTGGACGGTTTGGCGGTCCTCGTCACCCAGCGGTAGGCCCCCGTCCCACGTTCACCCAGCGGTAGGCCCCGTCACGCGCTCACCCGGCGGTGGTCCGCGCGTCGTACTCCTCGCGGGCCGTGACCACGGCCGGCACCCGCCGCTCCGACCAGTGGGCCAGCGCCGCGACCAGCTCCGCCGCCTCCCGCCCGAGCGGGGTGAGGCTGTAGTCGACGCGCGGCGGGATCACCGGGTGTGCCTCGCGCAGGACGAAGCCGTCCCGCTCCAACGTCTGCAGGGTCTGGGCGAGCATCTTCTCGCTGACTCCCGAGACCTGACGGCGCAGCTCGCTGAACCGGTAGCCGCGCTGGTGCAGCGCGCCGAGGACGAGGACGCCCCAGCGGGTGGTGACGTGCTCCAGCACGCCCCGGGACGGGCACATCCGGTCGAACACGTCGGGCGGGGGGAGCTCCCTCAACTGCTCGCTTACCTTCATGTCAGTACCCTACTTTGAAGTGCGTACTTTCGAAAGGTTAGTGCTGTCCCTAAGGTGAGTTCCGAGGCCAGAACCCCACCAGCACCCCCTGAGGAGCCACCATGTACGTCGTCACCGGTGCCACCGGCCAGCTCGGCCGTCTCGTCGTCGAGGGCCTGCTGGCTGCGGTCCCCGCGAGCGAGGTGGCGGTCGCCGTTCGCTCCGCCGAGAAGGCCGCCGACCTGGCCGCGCGCGGTGTGGCCGTCCGCGTGGTCGACTACGACAAGCCGGAGACCCTGGCCGGCGCCTTCGCCGCCGGTGACCGGGTGCTGCTGATCTCGGGCAGTGAGGTCGGCCGCCGGATCCCGCAGCACCGGGCCGTCGTGGAGGCCGCCAAGGCCGCCGGGGTCGCGCTGCTCGCCTACACCAGCGCGCCGGGCGTGGCCACCTTCCGGCTGGCCGACGAGCACAGGGCGACGGAGGAGCTGATCCTCGCCTCCGGCCTGCCGTACGCGCTCCTGCGCAACGGCTGGTACACCGAGAACTACCTGGGCGACGCGGCCGGCACGGTGGCCCGGGGCATGGTGCTCGGCAGCGCCGGCGAGGGCCGGATCGCCACCGCCCCGCGCCGGGACTACGCCGACGCGGCGGTCGCCGTCCTGACCGGCGAAGGCGACGGCCACGAGAACGCGGTGTACGAGCTGAGCGGCGACGCCGCCTGGAGCCTGCCCGAGCTGGCCGCCGAGCTGGCGAAGGCCTCCGGCAAGCCGGTCGGGCACCGGGACGTCGCCCCGGCCGAGCACCTGGCGGCCCTGGTCGGCGCGGGCCTGCCGGAGGGCTTCGCCGAGGTCCTGGTCGACGTGGACGCCGGCATCGCCCGGGGCGAGCTGGCCGGCACCCCGGGCGACCTGGCCCGCCTGATAGGCCGCCCGACCGTCCCGATGGCCGATTCCGTCCGTGCGGCGCTCGGCGCCTGACGGGCTGACCACCCGAAACGCCGAAATCGTCCAGCATGCAAACAATGTCATGACCAAAATCCGGAAACGGAGATGACATTCTGCCCTTCCGCCCGCTACCGTCACCAGGACCACACGCGCGCGGGAGGGCACTCGGCCATGCCACAGACAGACCAGCAGGACAACGGCCGAGGCCTCTGGTACGGCTTCGCGGCCTACGGCATCTGGGGGCTCTTCCCACTGTTCTGGCCGCTGCTGGAGCCGGGCGCCGCCGACGACATCCTGGCCAACCGGATGGTCTGGTCCCTGGTCGCGGTGGTCCTGCTGCTGGTCGTCCAGCGGCACTGGAGCTGGATACGCCCGCTGCTGCGCCAGCCCCGCCGGGTCGCCATGCTGGCCGGCGCGGCCACCGTGATCTCGATCAACTGGGGCGTCTACATCTGGGGCGTCAACGCCGGACACGTCGTCGAGACCAGCCTCGGCTACTTCATCAACCCCCTGGTCACCATCGCCTTCGGCGTCCTGGTGCTCAAGGAGCGGCTGCGCGTCGCGCAGTGGACGGCGGTGGGCGTCGGCGCGCTCGCCGTCGCGGTGCTGAGCGTCGCGTACGGGCGGCTGCCGTGGATCGCGCTGACCCTCGCGTTCTCCTTCGCCACCTACGGCCTGCTGAAGAAGAAGGTCGGGCTGAGCGGGCTGGAGAGCCTCGCGGCGGAGAGCGCCTTCATGTTCCCGTTCGCCCTGGGCTACCTGATCTACCTGCAGATCAGCGGGCGCGGCACCTTCGGACACACGGTGGCCGGCTCGTACGGCTGGGGGCACTCCGGGCTGCTGATGCTCAGCGGTGTGATCACCGCCATCCCGCTGCTGTTCTTCGGCGCGGCCGCCGTAAGGGTGCCGCTGACCGTGCTCGGGCTGCTCCAGTACCTGGCGCCGGTGTTCCAGTTCCTGATCGGCGTCGCCGTCTTCCACGAGTCGATGCCGCCCGCCCGCTGGGCCGGCTTCGCCCTGGTCTGGGCCGCGCTCGCGCTGCTCACCTGGGACGCGCTGCGCCAGGTGCGGGCCGACCGCGCGGCGCGGGCCGCGGCGGTCCTGCGGCCCGCACCGGCGGAGATGGCCAAGGCGACCGTCACGCCCTGAACGCCCTCACCCGCCGCAGCCTCACCCGCCGCAAGCCTCACCCGCGGTGAGCCGTCAGGCGCTGATGTCCCGGCTGCTGAAGCGCGACCAGGCCGCCGCGCCGAACACGGCGACGTAGGCGGCCTGCAGCCCGAGGTCCTTCAGCACGCCGTCCCAGTACATCGGCGCCCGCAGCAGGTCCGCGAAGTTCAGCCAGTAGTGGGTGAACAGGAACGGCCGGATCGCGTCCAGCTGCGGGAAGGCATCCAGGATCTGGACGGTGATCACCAGTCCGACGGTGGCGGCCATCGCCGCGATGCCGCTGCCGGTGAGCGTGGAGACGAACAGCCCGATCGCCACCAGCCCGGCCAGCGAGGCGGCGACCACGCCGGCCACCAGCACCGCGCGCAGCAGCGCGTCGGCGAAGCCGATGGTGTCCCCGGAGATCAGCGTGACCTCGCCGAGCGGGAAGAGCGCGGCGCCGGTGGCCAGGGCCGCCGCCGCGACCGCCGCCGTCGCGGCCAGGCAGAACACCAGCGCGGCGGTGAACTTGGCGGCCAGCAGCCTGGTCCGCCCGGCCGGGGCGACCAGCAGGTAGCGCAGCGTCCCGGTGGCCGCCTCGCCCGCCACCGAGTCCCCGGCGACCACCCCGACCGTCATCGGTAGGAAGACCGGCAGCGCGACCGCGAGCGCGGTGAAGACCAGGAACAGCCCGTTCTGGGTGGTCTGCGCGATGAAGTTCGGACCGCCGCCGCCCTCGTGCGGGCTGTCCGTGTTGAGCTTGACGACCACCCCGATCAGGACCGGCAGCACCGCCAGGATCGCCAGCAGCACCTTGGTCCGCAGCCGGCGGAAGGTCAGGTGCAGCTCGTTGCGGAACAGCGCCAGGAACCCGCCCGCCGTCTGCGGCCGCCGGCCGGTGACCACCGCTGCCTCGGCCCGCACCGTCGAATCAGCCCGCGCCGTCGAATCAGCCCGCGACATCGAAGCCCTCCCCGGTCAGCGCCACGAAGGCGTCCTCCAACGTGCCCCGCTCCAGCCCGAAGCCGTGCACCCGCACCCCGGCCTCGACCAGCGCCGCGCACAGCTTGGGCAGCGCCGCGTCGTCCCGCTCGCCCAACTCGCCGTCCACCCGGCCCTCGCCGGGCACCAGGCCGGTGACCTGGCGGGCGGCCAGCACCTCGGCGGCCTGCGCCACGTCCGGCGTGCGGACCACCAGCCGGCCCTGCGCCCGGGCGGCCAGTTCGGCGACGGTGCCCTGCACCACCAGCCGGCCCCGGGACATCACCGCCGCGTGCGTGCAGACCTGCTCGATCTCGTCCAACAGGTGCGAGGAGAGGAACACCGTGGTGCCCTCCGCCGCGACCTCCCGGACCAGCGCCCGGATCTCCCGCATGCCCTGCGGGTCCAGCCCGTTGGTCGGCTCGTCCAGCACCAGCAGCTCGCGCGGCTGCAGCAGCGCGGAGGCCAGGCCGAGGCGCTGCTTCATGCCGAGCGAGTACGCGCGGGCCTTCTTGCCCGCCGCCGCGCTCAGGCCGACCCGCTCCAGCGCCGCGTCGACCCGCTGCGGCCGGGTGCGGGGGTCGGCGGTCGGGTCGGCGGCGTCGAACCGGATCAGGTTGTCCCGCCCGGAGAGGAAGCCGTACAGCGCGGGGCCCTCGATCAGCGCGCCCACCCGGGGCAGCACGGAGGCGACGGACTGCGGCATCGACTCGCCGAGGACGCTGGCCACCCCCGAGGTGGGGGCGATCAGGCCCATCAGCATCCGGATGGTGGTGGTCTTGCCGGAGCCGTTGGGGCCCAGGAAGCCGAAGACGGAGCCGCGCGGCACGGCCAGGTCCAGGCCGTCCACGGCGAGCTGGCCGCCCCGGAAGCGCTTGGTCAGGCCGCGGGTTCTGATGACATCGTCGGTGGCGGAAACAGCGGGGGATGCGGAAGCGGACGCGGAGGCGGGCGGAACGGGATCGGGGGCCGGGCGCGACTCGGCGCCCGGACCCCCGGCCGACTCCGTAACGTCCCCCGTTACGGGAGTCTTGGTCATCCGTCAGTTCACCCCGGCGGCGTGCTGCAGGACCGGCAGGGTCACCGCGCCGGCGAAGACCCGGCCGTCGTCGGTGAGCAGGACGTTGACCACCTTGGTGCTGATCAGAGTGCCGCCGTCGACCTGCTTGCCGAGCGACTTCATCAGCCCCTGCGGGTTCACCGAACCGCGCCCGCCGCCGTGCTTGCCGTCGCCCTTTGCGGCGCCCTTTCCGACGACCTGCCCGTCACCCTTCGGCGTCGCGCCCGGCCCGCTGGGCAGCTGCCCGGTGAGCACGGCCGTCCAGCCCTCGCCGATCACGTTCACGCCCTCGTGCGCCTTGGCGTCGGAGCCCGCCGCGGCCTTGCCCTCGGCCGCCGCCTCGTCCGCCTTCTTCTCCGTCACCTTGGCGCCCTTGGGCACGGTGAAGTCGAAGGTCTTGGCGGCCGGCTTGGCGAAGGAGACGTCGGTGAAGTGGACGTCCAGGACGGTGGTGGCGTCGGTGGACTTCACCGCCACCGCGAGCGGCACGCCGTTGTCGGCGGCCACCGCGATCCGGACCTCGGCGACGGTCGAGCCGCTCTGGGTCGGCTTCACGCTCAGCTGGTAGGCCTTCTGCCCGGCCACGTTGGCCGTCCCGGCGACGGTGACCGAGGTGGTGCCGGCGCTCGCGGTCAGGAACTGCCGGGCGGCGTCCTGCGGGGTGGCCGGCAGCTGGGACAGCGGGGCCTCGGGGTGCCTGTCGCCGGCCCGGCCGGTCAGGTGCACCGCGCTGTTGGTCGAGCTGTCCCAGGCCCAGGACTGGTCGCCGTTACGGACCACGGTGTAGCCGGCCATGTTCTCCATCATGTCCACCCGCTGGTGGGTCGGGCCGTCCACCGCGACCCGCAGCGTCCGGTCGCCGCCGAGCAGGCCGAGCAGCTTGGCCTGCGGGTCGGCCGACGCGCCCGCCCCGTCCCCGCCGTGCCCGGACGCCGCCGCGCCGAGGCCGCCGGCCGCGCCCAGCAGCTGGCTGGGCAGGCCGAGGTCGGTGGTGACCGAGACCGTCCCGGACAGGGACTGCGTCTCGGAACCGAGCGCCTTGGCGACCACCTGCTCCGCCGTCAGCGTCGGCAGGTCGGGTGGGGAGTCGGCGGCCAGCGCGGGCACCAGCCCGACCCCCGCGGCGATCACCGCGGCCACCGCCACCGGCACCCCGGCACGCACCAGCACGCGCCGCCGCGAGCGGTACGGCACGCCGCCGTCCAGCTCGTCCCCCGCCGCCGTCTCATTGGTCATGGCGTACTCAACTCCTCTGCGAACACGTTCGATTGACCTTGCCCCTCCATTAGAGGCCGCCACGCCGCCGCTGGCATCGCCCTGCAGGGCCAGATCGGGTTGGCCTTCATGGGTATGCCGACCCTGAGACGGCCTCAGGGTTACTCATCCCGGGGTACCACCCCTGGCGTAGGGTCGCGACATGGACGGAACCGCCACGGACGCAAGCACCCCGCCGACCGCGAACGCGATGCGCCGCGCCCTGCGCCGCGCCCGGGACGGCGTCGCCCTCGACGTGACCGAGGCCGCCGTGCTGCTCCAGGCCAGAGGCGAGGACCTGCGCGACCTCTGCGCGAGCGCCGCCCGGGTACGCGACGCGGGCCTCGAAGCGGCCGGCCGACCCGGCGTCATCACCTACTCCAAGAGCGTCTTCATCCCGCTCACCCGGCTGTGCCGCGACAAGTGCCACTACTGCACCTTCGTCACCGTCCCCGGCAAGCTGCGCCGGGCCGGTCACGGGATGTTCATGTCCCCCGACGAGGTGCTGGACGTGGCCCGGCGCGGGGCCGAACTCGGCTGCAAGGAAGCCCTGATCACGCTCGGCGACAAGCCCGAGGACCGCTGGCCCGAGGCCCGCGAGTGGCTGGACGCGCACGGCTACGACGACACCATCGCGTACGTGCGGGCGATGTCGATCCGCATCCTGGAGGAGACCGGCCTGCTGCCGCACCTCAACCCCGGGGTGCTGAGCTGGACGGACTTCCAGCGGCTCAAGCCGGTCTCCGCCTCGATGGGCATGATGCTGGAGACCACCGCCACCCGGCTGTGGAGCGAGCCCGGCGGCCCGCACTTCGGCTCCCCGGACAAGGAGCCCGCCGTGCGCCTGCGGGTGCTGGAGGACGCCGGGCGCAGCTCCGTCCCGTTCACCAGCGGCCTGCTGATCGGCATCGGCGAGACGTACGAGGAGCGCGCCGAGTCGCTGTTCGCGCTGCGCAAGGTCTCCCGCGCCTACCACGGCATCCAGGAGCTGATCCTGCAGAACTTCCGCGCCAAGCCGGACACGGCGATGCGCGGCATGCCGGACGCCGAACTGGACGAGCTGGTCGCCACCGTGGCGGTGGCCCGGCACCTGCTGGGCCCGGCCGCCTGCCTCCAGGCCCCGCCGAACCTGGTCGACGGCGAGTACGAGCGTCTGATCGAGGCCGGCATCGACGACTGGGGCGGGGTCTCCCCGCTCACCCCGGACCACGTGAACCCCGAGCGCCCCTGGCCGCAGATCGATCGCCTGGCCGAGCGCTCGGCGGCGGCCGGCTTCGAACTGCGCGAGCGCCTCGCCGTCTACCCCGACTACGTGCGCGGCGGCGAGCCCTGGCTGGACCCGCGGGTGCTGCCGCACGTCCGCGCCCTGGCCGACCCGCGGACCGGCCTGGCGAACCCGGACGCGGTGGTCCGCGGCCTGCCCTGGCAGGAGCCCGAGGACCTACCGGAGTCCTACGGGCGGACCGACCTGCACGCCACCATCGACACCGAGGGCCGCACCGGCGACCGCCGGGCCGACTTCGAGGACGTGTACGGCGACTGGGAGGTGCTGCGCGAGCAGGTGCTCGCGAAGGGCGCGCCCGAGCGCCTCGCGGGGGACCTGCGGGAGGCCCTGGCGGTGGCGGCCGACGACCCGGTGAAGCTGACCGACGACCAGGCGCTGGCCCTCTTCCACGCGGACGGCCCGGCCCTGGACGCGCTCTGCCGGATCGCCGACGACGTGCGCCGCGACGCCGTCGGGGACGACGTCACCTACTGCGTCACCCGGAACATCAACTTCACCAACGTCTGCTACACCGGTTGCCGCTTCTGCGCCTTCGCCCAGCGCCGCACCGACGCCGACGCCTACACCCTCTCGCTGGAGCAGGTCGCCGACCGGGCCGCGCAGGCCTGGGAGGTGGGCGCCACCGAGGTCTGCATGCAGGGCGGCATCCACCCGGACCTGCCCGGCACCGCCTACTTCGACATCGCCCGCGCGGTGAAGGAGCGGGTGCCCGGCATCCACGTGCACGCCTTCTCGCCGATGGAGGTGGTCAACGGCGCGACCCGCACCGGCCTGTCGATCCGGGACTGGCTGCAGCGGGCCAAGGAGTCCGGCCTGGACACCATCCCGGGCACGGCCGCCGAGATCCTGGACGACGAGGTCCGCTGGGTGCTCACCAAGGGCAAGCTGCCGGCCGCGACCTGGGTCGAGGTGGTCACCACCGCGCACGAGCTGGGCATCCGCTCCTCGTCCACGATGATGTACGGGCACGTGGACACCCCGAAGCACTGGCTCGGCCACCTGCGGCTGCTCGCCGACATCCAGCAGCGCTCGCTCGCGTCCGACGGCACCGGCGGCTTCACCGAGTTCGTGACCCTGCCGTTCATCCACACCAACGCCCCGGTCTACCTGGCCGGCATCGCCCGGCCCGGCCCGACCGCCCGGGACAACCGCGCGGTGGTCGCGATGGCCCGGCTGCTGCTGCACCCGCACATCCCCAACATCCAGACCAGCTGGGTCAAGCTGGGCGCCGAGGGCGCGGCCGAGATGCTCCGCTCCGGCGCCAACGACCTGGGCGGCACGCTGATGGAGGAGACCATCTCGCGGATGGCCGGCTCGGCGTACGGGAGCTACAAGTCCGTGCGCGACCTCCAGGCGATCGCCGAGGCGGCCGGCCGTCCGCACCGCCAGCGCACCACCACCTACGGCGAGGTGCCGGCCGAGCGGCAGGCCGCGGCACTGGCCTCGGACGGGCACCTGCCGGAGCTGCTGCCGGTGCTGGACTGAACGACGGGACCCCCGGGGCGGGGGCACTGAAGTTCGAGGGAAGCCGCTGATCCGCTCGGGCCTTCGAATACAGTGCGAGGGCGCGCGACCGGCCGTGCGTCGCGCATCCCCCCGCCCCGACGAAAGGCGCCCCGTCGTGATGCCACTGTGGTCACGCGCCCAGCAGCAGGACTACCGCAGCCGGGTGCGGGGCTGCCTGCTCGGCGGGGCCATCGGCGACGCGCTCGGCGCCGGCGTCGAGTTCGAGGCGCTGGAGAAGATCCGGGCCCAGCACGGCCCGCAGGGCGTCACCGGCTACGTCCCCGCCTACGGGCGCACCGGCGCCGTCACCGACGACACCCAGCTCAGCCTGTTCACCGTCGACGGGCTCATCCGTGCCCACATCCGGCGCGACACCGGCAGCTGGCACCCGCCCACCGACCTGCACCTGGCCTACCTGCGCTGGGTCGCCACCCAGCGCGACTGGGGCCCGGACGAGCGCCGCCCCGACCTGGGCTGGCTGGGCCGCGAGGAGTGGCTGTACGCCCAGCGCGCCCCCGGCCAGGGTTGCCTGTCCGGCCTCACCGGGGCCGACGCCGAGCGGCTCGGCACCCTGGAGCAGCCCAAGAACCCGCACTCCAAGGCCTGCGGCACGGTGGTGCGGGCGGCGCCGTTCGGGCTGCTCACCACCTGGGAGCCGAGCCTGGTGTTCCAGCTCGCGGTGGAGTGCTCGGTGCTCACCCACGGCCACCCCACCGGCTACCTCGCGGCGGGCGCGTTCGCGGTGATCATCCAGTCGGTGGCCCGCGGCGGCACCCTGGAGGAGGGCGTCCACCTCGCGCTCGCCCTGCTCTCCGAGCGGCAGGCGCACGAGGAGACCACCACCGCGCTGCGGGCGGCGCTGGACGCCGTCCGGGCCGGCGAGCCCTCCGCCGACCGGGTCGAGGCGCTGGG
Organism: Kitasatospora sp. NPDC051164; assembly: GCF_044455625.1. Classification (NCBI taxonomy): domain Bacteria; kingdom Bacillati; phylum Actinomycetota; class Actinomycetes; order Kitasatosporales; family Streptomycetaceae; genus Kitasatospora; species Kitasatospora sp. NPDC051164. The sequence goes on from NZ_JBITFB010000009.1 coordinate 181,858, forward strand.
GGAGGGCTGGGTCGCCGAGGAGGCGCTGGCGATCGCGGTCTACTGCGCGCTGGTCGCCCACGACGTCCGCTCGGGCCTGCTGCTGGCCGTCAACCACTCCGGGGACAGCGGCTCCACCGGCGCGATCTGCGGCAACCTGCTCGGGGCACTGCACGGGGACACCGCGCTGCCGCCGGGCCTGGTGGCGGCCGTCGAGGGGCGCGCCGCGATCCTCGAACTCGCCGACGACTTCGTGCTGGAGCTGATGCACGGCCCCGAACTGCACGACCGGCGGACGGCGGAGGGCGCCGCCTGGGCCGCCCGCTACCCGGTGACGGGCTGAAGCGCCGCCCCCGACACGACAGTTGCCCGTGGCGTCGACCGCCGCCACGGGGCGACGGACACCGCTACGGGCAACTCGCCGGGCGGGGGCAACTCGTCCGGTACGGAACCGCGCGGGCGGGTCAGCCCGGGAGCTCGCCGAAGACGCCGGCCGCCGTCGCCGCGGCGAAGGCGTTCCAGGCCTCGGCCGAGAAACGCAGGTGCGGGCCCCGGGGATCCTTCGAGTCCCGGACGGCCACCTCCCCCGCGCCGGGGACGGCGATCTCCACGCAGGCGCCTTGGCCGCCGCTGTGACTGCTCTTGCGCCATCGGGTTCCGTGCTCGGACGGGGTGATCATTCGTGGAATTCCTTTTCGATGTCGGCTATCAGCGACCGGCTCTCCGCGACACCGAGTGCGGCCGCCCTCAGGTAGTCGTAGAGACCGGTATAGCGGCGCACATCAGCCTCCTTCTCCAGGTAGAGATCGCTCGTCACACCTTCGAAGTAGACAACCGTGGAATCGGCTGACTCAGGGAACTCCAGCAGGGAGAATGTCCCGGTCATGCCGGGATGCGCGCCGTGCGAGAACGGGATCACCTGGATGGTGATGTTCGGGCGCAGGCTGAGCTCCAGCATCTGCTGCAGCTGCCGGGCCATCACCTCCTTGCTGCCGACCTCGCGGCGCAGCACCGCCTCGTCTATGACGGTCCACAGGCTGCCCAGCTGGTCCTCGCCGTGGACGCGCTCCTGGCGCTTCATCCGGACCTGCACCCGGCGCTGCACGGCGGTCGCCTCGGTGTCCGGCTGGGTGCCCTCGACCACGGCCTGGGCGTACTGCTCGGTCTGCAACAGGCCCGGGACGAAGGAGGACTCGTACGCGCGGATCGAGGAGGCCTCGGCCTCCAGCCCGATGTAGACGCTGTACGGGGTCGGCATGTCGTTGAAGTCGTGCCACCAGCCGCGCTGACGCGACTCCTTGGCCATCTCCATGAGGCTGGAGCGCATCTGCTCGTCGGCCACCTTGTACACGTCACAGAGGTCGCGCACGTCCCGCTGGCTGATGCTGCGGCGACCGTTCTCCAGCCGACTGATCTTGGACTGGGAGACCATCAGCCGGCCGGCGACCTCTTCCGCCGTCATGCCGAGGCCTTCCCGGAGCTTGCGCAGCTCCGAGCCGAGGCGTCGACGGCGGACGGTGGGATTGACGTTGGCAGACACTTCGACCTCCGGCCGAACCTCTGGTGATCGTTGGAACGGCAGTCCTCGGAACACTTCGGACATTGGGACCAACCCCCCTGACTTGGAGCAGCATGTCACCTTGGGCCAGGTCGGCGCCGGGGAATCACAGCAGCGCGGTAGAACAGATCATCGGAAAAGCGCTTCTGTGAGACAGCGAAAGCCCCCAGGTGGTAATGCGGCTCGGCGACTCGGACAGATCGTGCGACAGATGTCCCCGAACCGCTCTCGCACGTGCCCCTGGCATGGGCGAGAGCAGGCCGCCGCGGGCTTCTGCGGGCTTCTGCGGGCTTCCGGGGACGGCAAGAGGGGCGGTCGCCGGGCGACTTGCGTCGCGGGGCGACCGCCCCTCGGTGCTTCTGGTGGTGCTTCTCGTGGTGCTTGTGACACTTGTGGTGCGGGTGGTGCGGGTGGTGCGGGTGGTGCGGGTGGTGCGGGTGGTGCGGGTGGTGCGGGTGGTGCGGGTGGTGCGGGTGGTGCTCAAGGTGCGGGTGGTGCCGGTCGTGCGTCGGGTCGCTCAGCGCCTCCGGGAGGCGTGGGCGACGCGGCGCACGCTGTCGGGCATGCCCTCGGCGGTGTCGCTGACGGTGCCGTTGGCGGTGCCGTTGGCGACCGGTGCGTCCCCGGTCAGCGGACGCCGACCCGGGAGGCGGGAACCCGCCCGCCCGAACCCCGGCCCGCCGTACGGGAACCGGAGCGGCCGGTGGCCGGAGCGGCCCCGGACCCGGAGCCCGACCCAGCGCCCTGGGAAGAACGGTTCTGCTGCGTCGGCAGGCCGTTCTGCACGTCCATCACGGCGTGCGCGACCATCCCGCCGAGCGGGTCGTACCGGATCAGGTCCCGCAGCCGCGACCGCGAGGACCGGCCCTCGTTGCCCGGGTACAGGTGCTTGCCCAGACCCACGGAGTGGGCGAGCGCCGCGAGCGCGGCGGTCCGCGGGTCCGGCGGCACGCCGGTGCGGATCGCGGTGTCCAGCCGCTGCTTGATCGCGGCATTGGTGCAGTCGTCGGACGCCTGGTACCGGATCGTCGGCAGCACCCCGCACACCTGGCCCGGCACGGCCGTCACCATGCCGCAGCGCTCCAGGTGCGCCAGATAGGTCTGCCGCAACCCCAACCGGGGCCCGCCGATCCAGTGCGCCGCGCGGACCGGACTGCCGCGACGGCGCAACAGTTCCAGTGCGTGGTCAAGGGTCGGGTCGCCGGTCGGCCGTGCGAGCACGACAGCGATCCGGTCTCCCTCCGGTACGATCCGTCCGGCCAGGGACAGCTCGACGAGCTGCGCCCCGGCGAGTCCGAGGTCGAGGGTCTGCGGCTGCGCCGTGGTACCCGTGGTCGGGTCCAAAGCGAGCAGCAAGAGTTCCTCGGGAACAGTTCTGCGGCTCTTGCCCATCCAAGCCTCCCCGCGTGGATGAGAGACAGGGTGACGCCTCTCACACGGGCTTGTCGAGTACGCCTCCGAATCGTGACCTTGCGGTGAAGGCGCGGAACCGGCGGTCGCAGGCCCGGCGTCTGATCTGTGAACAGACCGTGGTGCGCCCGAGCGCCGGCAATAAGCGCCGGTCGGGCGGGGTGTGCGCGGTGGGAACGGCCGTCGGTGGCGGAGACTGTACAGGTACACGGGGCGGGGCGTCGGCTTCCCGAAATCGGGTTCGCAGGTGCCCCGCCGGGCGTTGAGGAGGCTGGGATACGTGGGCGAGTCCCCCGACAGGGTGCTGAGGGACGACGAGCGGGAGGGGGGCCGGGAACGCGAACGGACCGCCGCGACGGCCAGTGCGGCGGCCGATGCCGCCGACGCCGCCGCGACGGCCGAGTCCGCAGAGGGCGGTTCCGGCCCGGCTGCTGCCGGGGCGTCAGCCGAGGCCTCATCGGACGATTCCTCGGACAGCTCTGCGGAGACCTCCGGCGATGCGCCCGCGAAGGCGTCTCCGAAGCCGTCTCCGAAGGCGTCCGCGAAGGCGTCCGACGACGCTCCGGCGGCGGGGGCCAAGGGCGGCTCGACCGTACAGCTCCGCGTCCGGGATGTGGACAGCAAGACGACGATGCTGCGACTGCCGGTGGACAACAGGACCACCGCGCTGCGGCTCCCCGAGGAGCTGGTGAAGGCCGCCGGTAACGGGAGTTCCGGTGGTGAGGGGGAGAAGAAGGAGACCCCTTCGGCACCCGCCGGGGAGAAGGAGCCCGCCGAGCGCCCGTCCGGCTCCGACCCGCGTCTCGTCATGCGGACGGGCGCGGCGGTGGCGGAGAAGTCGGCCGGCAAGGCGGAGGAGAAGGCGAAGGACGAGGCGGTCGAGCCCGCCGAAGCCGCCGCCGAGCCCGAGGCCGTCGTGTCCGAGGCCGCGCCGACCGAGAAGGCCGGGAAGGCCGACAAGGCCGACAAGACAGACAAGACTGACAGGCCCGAAAAGACTGACAAGCCTGAGAAGGCTGCGAAGGCCGAAAGCACCGGAGCCACCAAAAGCGCCGAGGGCACCGAGGACGCCTCCGCCGAGGACTCTCCCGACGCCGACGCCGATGCCGACCCCGTCACGCTGACCGAGACCGGGCAGCCCGGTCAGAAGTCGGGGCAGGCCGAGAAGCCGGAGAAGCCCAAGCCGCCGCGCGCCCCCGCGGCCGCCTCGGCCGGCACCGTGCCCGAGCCGCCGGCGCCGCGCCCGCTGCCGGAGCCGGAGCCCGAACCCGAGCCGACCCCCGGCCCGGAGCCGCTGCCGAAGCCGGCCCCCAAGCCCGCGCCCGGCCCCGGGCCGGCCCCGAAGCCGCTGCCCGAGCCCGACCCGCGGCCGGTGCCGCCGGTCCCGCCGCTGCCCCGGCCCGAGCCGCTGCCTTCGCCGGAGCCGCTGCCCTCGCCCGAGAACACCGCGGAGGCGATGGAGGTCCTGGCCTCCCTCAACTCCCGCCCGGTCTCGCCGCTGCGCCGCGCCCTCAAGCGGGTGACCATCTGGACCGCCTTCCTCGCCGTGGTGCTCGGCGTGCTCGTGGTGGCCCAGTTGCTGCGCCCGCTGCCGGACGCCACGGTGAAGATGACCGCCGCGGGCAGCTACGGCTTCTCCGGCGACCAGCTGGACCTCGCCTGGCCGGCCAAGGGCCAGTCCGCCGCCGAGGTGGTCGGCGTCGGCAGCCTCGGCAGCTCGGGCCCGGAGACGCCGGCCTCGATCGCCAGCGTCACCAAGGTGATGAACGCCTACCTGATCCTGCAGAAGTTCCCGCTGAAGAAGGGGGAGAGCGGCCCGAAGATCGCCGTCGACAAGCCGGCCGCGCAGGAGTCCGGCAACGTCGACGAGTCCAAGGTGACGCTCACCGAGAACCAGGTGCTCACCGAGTACCAGGCGCTGGAACTGCTGATGCTGCCGTCGGCCAACAACGTGGCCCGGCTGCTCGCCCGCTACCACTCCGGCTCCGAGGCGGAGTTCGTCAAGCTGATGAACGACACCGCGGCCAAGTTCGGCATGACCAACACCATCTACGCGGACCCGGCGGGCTACAACGCGGACACCAAGTCCACCGCCAAGGACCAGCTGAAGCTGGCCGAGCAGGTCATGCAGGACGAGGTCTTCCGGCAGATCGTCTCCACCCCGGAGACCAACTTCAACAACGTGAAGATCCCCAACACCAACAACCTGATCAACCCGAAGACCGGCGTCATCGGCGTCAAGACCGGCTCCAGCACCCCGGCCGGCGGCTGCCTGATGTGGGCCGCGTACAAGGAGATCGGCGGCGTGAAGCGGCTGATCCTCGGCGTCACCCTGGGCCAGCAGGCCACCTCGCCCGCGACCGGCGACGGCATCCTGCCGACCGTGCTGAAGGTCAGCGGCAAGCAGATTCAGGCCGCGCAGAACGGCGTGACCGGCCAGACGGTGGTGAAGCAGGGCGACGTCGTCGGCTCGGTGGACGACGGGCTCGGCGGCAAGGTCCAGATCGTCGCGACCAAGGACCTGGTGGTGGCGGGCTTCCCGGGCATCTCCGGCACGGTCACCCTGGACGCGGCGAAGGTCGGGCACACCGAGAAGGCCGGCAAGGAGGTCGGCGTGCTGCGGGTGGGCACGGGCGAGAACAAGGTGGAGGTCCCGGTGGCCCTCCAGTCGGACCTCAACCCGGCGTCCATCCAGTCCCGCCTGCTGCGCACGCTGTGAGCCGCCGAGGCGCCGAGGCACTGAGCCGCTGAGCCGCTGAGTCGCTGAAGCGAACGCCGAAGGGGAGCCGGTCCGTACCGGCTCCCCTTCGGCGTTCGTTCCCCTGTTCCCGCAGCCCCGGGGCTAGGGCCGCAGCCCCGGTTACGTGTCGCGGTCGAGCAGCGCGAGCGTGAACCCGCCGAGCGGCGTCACCTGGTCCGGGTCGCCGTACTGCGTGCGGAGCACCTGCGCCTGGTCGGTCGGCATGGCGCCCAGCGGGTCCGCGGTGTCGCCGAGGACCAGCAGCCAGATCCGGGACACCGGGCCCAGGCAGGCCTCCGGCTTCGGGCAGGGCGTCGGTGACAGGTCCTCCGCGTCGTCGGCGCTGCGCGCGACGAACACCGGGTACGGGTGGACGTCCGACGGCAGGTAGTAGCTGACGCCCGGCCAGACCATCGCCCAGGACTGGTCGCCCAACGGGGCCGCCAGCCCGTCCCCGGAGTGGTAGCCGGCGGCGATCGTCCGGGCGGCCGCCCTGAACGGCTCCTCCGAGTGGTTGTGCGAGTCCGCGTACCGCACGGCGGGCTGCTTGGGCAGCGCCGCCACGGCCGGTACGGCGAGCAGCCCCACCGCCAGCAGCCCGGCCGCCGCGGCGGCCCTGCGGGGTGCCGGGCCGCGCCGTGCGAGGACCGCCACCGCGCCGTACACCGCCCCGACCCCGCCCCCGGCCAGCACCGCCCAGGCGGGCACCGTGAACAGCAGGTACCGGTCGATGAAGTACGAGGTGTCGCCCAGGCGCGACACCAGCCAGACGCTCACCACCGGCAGCTCGGCGAGCAGCAGCACCTGCCAGGCCTGCAGTCGTCGGCCGGGCAGGGCCAGCGCCGGGATCGCCAGCAGCACGAAGGCGTAGAAAACGATGTTCGAGCCGAACAGGTACTCGCCGAAGGTGGCCAGCCGACGGAGGGAGGGGGTCAGTATCCAGCCCAGCTGCCGGTCCGACTGGCGGCTGCCCAGCAGCACCACCGGCAGTATCGGAACCGCGGCCACCGCGACCGCCAGCGGGTACCGCCACAGCAGCCGTCGGTCCGCGGCCTCCCGGGTGCGCCACAGGTGCAGCGCGACCAGGGCGACCTGCCCGGCCACCGTGCTGAACGAGATCAGGTGCCCCGCGCCCGCCAGCGCCATGGCCGCGCAGTACGGCGCCCAGCGCCGCCAGGTCGGCCGCTCCAGCGCCCGGAGCAGGAAGTAGGTGGCGGCGGCGATCGCGCAGGTCACCAGCGCGTACGAGCGAGCCTCCTGCGCGTACCGGGAGACCAGCGGCGGCACCGTGAACAGCAGGCCCGCGCCGATCGCCGCGACCCGGCCGCCGAACAGCCGCCGGGCGGTGAGCGCCACGAACGCGGCGGCCCCCGCCATCGCGAGCACGGACGGTATGCGCAGCGCCACCGTCGAGTCGCCGAAGACCGCGGTCCAGCCGTGCATCAGCAGGTAGTACGCGCCGTTGCTGGCGTCTATGTGCTGGAGCAGTCGCAGCAGATCGCCCAGTGAGCGGGTGGCCACCGTCGAGGTCGCGATCTCGTCCCGCCACAGGTCCGGCGTCCCCAGCCGGTACCCGCCCACCGCCAGCATCACCACCGCGGGCCACAGCCACACCTGCCCCAGCAGTCGGACGACCGGGCGCACCGCAGGTCTCATCGGGTCTTTCGTCTCCTTCGCGCGGTGTGCCGGGGCGGATCAGGCACTTCTTGGCAGGCTACTTGACCCGTCCTGACACCCCGTCGGCACCCGCACCCCCGTCCGCACCCCGTCCACCACCCCCCTCCCCACCCCCGATCCGGTACGCTGTGACCGGCCTCGCCACAGCCGGGCCACGCCTCAGTAGCTCAGGGGATAGAGCACGGCTCTCCTAAAGCCGGTGTCGCAGGTTCGAATCCTGCCTGGGGCACAACGAGCACACGGGTCACAGGCCCCCGCCCACTCCGGGTCGGGGGCCTGTCCCGTTCCCCGGGCCCTGACCGGCCCCCCCGCCGCCGTCCTCCCCGCCCGCCGGGTCGGCCGGGCCGGCAGCAGGTCTCAGGCGAGCTTCACGTGGGCGCGTTCCCCGGCTTCGGCGGCGAGGGCGAGGTCGGCGAGCAGGGTCTCGGTCTCTCGGGCGGTGCGCAGGACCGTGGGGTCGAGGTCGACGACGACGACCTCGCGCCGGTCCTCGCTCGCCTCGGCGATCAGGCGGCCGTCCGGGCCCCAGACCGCGCTGCCGCCGCAGGTGTGCCAGGGGCCGGTGTGGCCGATGTGGTTGGCGAGCACCGTGTAGAGGGTGTTGTCGAGCGCGCGGGCGGGGAACCAGGTGCGGGACTCGTGGTAGCCGTGGCCCCTGCTGAACAGCGCGCCGACCAGGTAGGCGTGGCAGCCGTCGAGGGCGGCGGCGCGGGCGTGCTCGGGGAAGCCGGAGTCGTAGCAGATGCCGAGGCCGAGCCGCCAGCCGTCCAGCTCCAGCGTGCAGCCGGCCGTCCCGGGGCGGTAGAGGTCGCGTTCGGCCTTGAACAGGTACTGCTTGTCGTAACGGGTGACGAAGCCGCCGTCGGCGCCGATGACGAGGGCGGAGATCCGCAGGTCGGCACCGTCCTGCACGGCGGCACCTACGACGGCGACGGCCCCCGTCTCGCGGCACGCTTCGGCGATCGGAGCGAGGCGCGGATCGCCGGGCTGGACGGTGTACTTGAGCGGGTCGGCGCGGATCAGCTCGGGCTCGTACCCGGAGAGGAACTTCTCGGTGAACAGCACCAGGCGGGCACCGGCGCCGGCGGCCTCGCGGATCAGCTCGGCGGCCTGGGCGGCGTTGGCGGATATGTCGCCGGCCACGGCCTGGGTCTGGACGGTGGCGATCCGCAGCGGCCGCTCGGGGTATCCGGCGGTGACGGTGGGGACGGCGGGGGCGGGGGCAGGGGCGGTGGTCACGGCGGTCACGCTAGCGGACGGCCTCGGACCGGTGACGTGGTCTCAGCTCGCTCTCTTGTGCGGCCGGTCGGCAGCGTTGCTCAGGGTGCCGTCGTCCCGAACGCGGTGGTCCGGGACGGCGTGGTCCGGGACACCGTGGTCCGGAACGCCGCCGTCCAGCGGTACGTCGTCGTCCAGTGGCACGCCGTCGCCCGGTGCGCCGTCGTCCAGCGGGTCGGTGGGGTGGGGCGACCGGATGGAAGGCACGATGACCCGCTGAACCCTGGGCCTGGTACGCCAGTTGACCCGCCGTACATCGCGGGCCAGCGCGCCGGGGCGCCAGAGCTCGATCACGGTGGTCACGGCGCCCAGCACGATCCCGGCGGCCAGCCAGCCGCCCAGTACGTCGCTGGGCCAGTGCACGCCGAGCGCGACCCGGGTCCAGCCGATGGTCAGCACCGTCGCCGCTGCCACCGCGCAGGCCGCGGTCCGGCCCCGGCGGCGGACCCGGTACCAGACCAGGCCGACCAGGACGGCGCAGGTGATCGCCGAGGCCATGGCGTGCCCGGAGGGGAAGGCCGGTCCGCCGGCGTGCGAGACCGGGTCGGAGAAACCGGGCCGCCTGCGGTCGAAGGCCAGCTTCAGTGCCCATTGGGCGCCCCAGCCGACCAGGGTCTGGGCGGCCACCCAGCCGGCCAGGACCCGCGCACCGATCAACCAGAGCCAGACGGCGGCGATTCCGAGGAGTGTACGCATGGTGACGGTGCCGCCGATGTCCGAGAGCGTCTGCACCGCGGCGGTCCAGATCCGGTGCTCCCGGGCGTAGGTGTGCAGTTCGCCGATCCACTCCTGGTCGAAGCGGATCAGCGGGCGCCAGTGGCCCGTCACCAGAGCCGCCAGGAGGCCGAAGAGCGCGGCACAAACCAACACGACCGCGGCGTCCCGAAGGAGACTGCGGTTACGCGCAGTGGCGGTGGTCGTGCTGTTGGTCAGGTGCATGGCTGACACCTTCCCAGTGTCCTGCGCCGATCAGGAGCTGGAGCGATAGCGATTTGGCATCGTTTGTGAGGAGGTCCTGCGTGCGCCGGGGCGTGGGCGCGGGCGGAAACCGGGAGTGTGCGGGAACGCGCGCGGCCATTCGCCTGTTCAACGGGTAGGCGGCCGGCGCGTGAGGGTCGAGTGAAGAAATCACTCCCGGAACGGTCGCCCGAGGGCACGGGATGTATCCGGGTGGTCACCGAGCGTCCAAAGTCGGGGTGAAAACCGGCAGGATACTGCATCACGGGGAAGAATCTGAGTGACTTGGGAATGTTGTCCGGAATCTGTTCGTTGGATCGTTACGTGTGAGCCCCGGGCGGGGCCCGCACTTCTTGCCCTCGGGGCAGGCAGGCAGACCTCGGCAACACCAGCAAAGGGAGCAAGCATGGCCACCCGTGCCGTCGTTCGCGACAGGGCCGACCGGACTCGCGCGGCCCGCCCGACCAACCTTGAGGCCGACCGTGACCTGGTCGGCATGTACCTCGACGAGATCGCCAGGACGCCCCTGCTCGATGCCGCCGAGGAGGTCGAGCTCTCGCTGCGGATCGAGGCCGGGGTGTACGCCCAGCACCTGCTGGACGAGGAGGGACTCCCCGACGGCGTCACGCGCGAGGAGCTGGAGACGATAGCCGCCGACGCCGAGCGCGCCAAGGACGTCTTCATCCGCTCCAACCTCCGGCTCGTGGTCGCGGTCGCCCGCCGGTACCCGCGCAGCGGCCTCCCGCTGCTGGACCTCATCCAGGAGGGCAACGCGGGCCTGGTGCGCGCCGTCGAGAAGTTCGACTACGCCAAGGGCTTCAAGTTCTCCACGTACGCGACGTGGTGGATCCGGCAGGCGATCACCCGGTCCATCGCCGACCAGTCCCGCACCATCCGGCTGCCCGTGCACCTGGTGGAGGAGCTGGGGCGGATCCGGCGGGTGCAGCGAGAGAAGTCCAAGGAACTGGGGCGGGAGCCCGAGCCGGCCGAGATCGCGGCCGAGTTGGACACCACCGAGGCCCGGATCAAGGACGTCCTGGACTGGGCGCGTGACCCGGTCAGCCTCAACATGTCGGTCGACGACGAGGGCGAGACCCAGTTCGGCGACCTGGTCGAGGACACCGGGGCGACGTCCCCGGAGGACGCCGTGATGGTCATGCTCCGCCGTGAGGAACTGGACGATCTGATCGGGCGGTTGGACGACCGCACGGCCTCGATCATCCGGTCCCGCTACGGGATGGAGGACGGCCGCGAGCGCACCCTCACCGAGGTGGGCAAGCAGCACGGCCTCACCCGCGAGCGGATCCGCCAGATCGAGAAGCACGCGCTGGCCGAGCTGAAGAAGATCGCCGACCACGCGGGCTTCGAAGCCGCCTGACCGGAAGGCCTGTCGAGCCCCCGACCGGGTCCTGGTGCGGAGCGCTCCGCACCAGGACCCGAGGCGTGCCACGGGGCTCTTAGGCTGGAGGGGCAGGACGAGGCGAGCAACGGAGTGGACAGGGTGAGCGAGCAGGAACAGGAACGGCCCACGGACCAGGTTCAGGACCGCCAGGCCCAGGCCCAGGACGACCAGGCCCAGGCTCAGGACCGCCAGGAGCAGGACCACCAGGGCCGGGATCGGGACGGGGAGTCGCAGAAAAAGCCCGCGGCCAAGGCCCGGCTGGTCTTCCGGGACCCGTTGGACCAGCAGTCCCGGGACGACACCGACGCCGGCTGGGGCGGGCGCTCCGGGGCGGGGGAGAGCGGTGGGCGGGGGCTGGACTGGTACCTGAGCCAGCGCCCGCCGCACCACGGGGACTGAGGACGGGCGAGCGCGGTCAGCGCAGCGGCGTGACCAGCGCGTCGCGGATCTCGGTCAGCAGCTGGACCTCCTTGGCCTCTGCCTCCGCCGCCGCCTCGGCGAAGGACTTGCGGCGGGCCGCCATCCTGTTCATGGGCACGATCAGAACGAAGTAGACGACGGCCGCGGTGATCAGGAACTGCAGGACGGCGCTGAGCACCGATCCCCACAGGATGAGGATTCCGGACGTGACCTCACCGGTCGCGCTCACCTCGCAGGGCCCCTTGAGGCAGGAACTGTAGGAACCCAGGTCCTTCGTTCCGAACACACCGACAATCGGATTGATCACGCCTTTGACGAAGGCGTTGATGATATTGGTGAAAGCCGCACCGATGACCACGGCGACGGCGAGTTCGACGACATTTCCACGCAGCAGGAATTCCTTGAAGCCCTTCATGCCGCCTCGAACGACGAAGTCGTTTCCGGGTTACGGGTGATCTTCCGAAGCTCCGGATTGACAACCCGTCCGGCCCGGCGCGCCCCCGCCGAGCGGCGGCAGACCGGCCCGCGCGGGCCCGAGCGCGAGCGCGGCCGCCACCGCGAGCAGCACCAGCGCGGGCACCCCGGCCCGCCGCCGCACCGCGCTGCGCCAGCGGTGCCACCCGCCGCACCCGCGCCGGATCGGCGGAAAGCTCGGCACCTCCTGCCGGGGCGGCACGGCGGGCGCGGGCAGCGGGACGGAGAAGCTCACGGTCGTCATCGACGCACCTCCGAAAGGTCCGGCAGCCGACCCCGGTGGACCGGCTGACGACCCACACGATGCGCCGTCGGGGCGGACTCGGAAAGCGGTTTCCCTCAGGCTGTGGACAAACCGGCCCCTGTGGACAAGTTCGTACACTCGCGCGAGTGGATCCGACTCTTCCGCGGTGACAAAAGCGGTGTGAAAAGACGCGGAGAGACGGGGAAGGGCGCGAAAAGGCCCGCCGCCCCCGCAGGAATGCGGGGCCGACGGGCCTTTCCGAGGACTGCTGGGCGCCCGGGTCGTTCCGTCCCGGGGCCGGGGATCAGCTCGCGGCCGGAGCCGGGCTGGACGGCGCCGAGGAGCCCGTGCTCGAAGCGGGCGCCGGGGTGGACGACGTCGACGAGGTCGACGAAGACCCGGAGCCGACCGAGCTGCTGGAGGAGGAGCGACTGTCGGTCCGGTAGAAGCCGGACCCCTTGAACACGACACCCACCGCCGAGAAGACCTTGCGAAGCCGTCCCTGGCAGTCGGGGCACGTGGTCAGCGCCTCGTCGGTGAACTTCTGCACCGCCTCCAGGCCGTTGCCGCACTCGGTGCACTGGTACTGGTACGTGGGCACTTGTCTTCCTCCTGGCACTCTCGCCTTATGAGTGCTAACGATGGTCAATGATGCGGCATTCCGCTGGATCAGTCCAGCGACTCCGGTGTGAGATGCGACCGGCCTCGGCTGCCGGACCACCGCTCGCTCATCCCTTGGCCGCGCCCACCAGCTGCGCAGCATCTCCGCGCTCCCCGGAGGCCGCTCCGGAAGCCGACGCGGAGGCCGCTCCGGAGGTCGCGACGATCCGGCCGCGCCCCGCGCTCGGCGCCACCAGCAGGTGTCGCAGCGAGAACAGCGTGACCAGCCCCAGTCCGGCGCCGATCAACGGCACCAGGAAGCCGGTGGACGGCCCGTGCCCGTCGATCAGCTTCCCGGCCGCCATCGAGCCGACCGCGAGGCCCAGCCCGATGGCACCGGTCAGCCAGGTGAAGGCCTCCGTCTTGGCGCCGTCCGCGACCAGCGTCTCGACCAGGGTGTAGCCGCTGATCAGCGTCGGCGCGATGGCCAGACCGCAGACCAGCCCGGCGACGGTCAGCGCGACCAGGTTGGGCATCGCCCACAGCGTGGAGCAGCCCAGCACCAGCAGCGCGTAGCTGATCAGCATCCGCTGCTGGACGGGCCGGCGCCAGGCGATCACGCCGTACAGCACGCCGGCCAGCATGGAGCCGCCCGCGAAGATCCCGTAGACGGTGCCGCCCGCGGCGTGCTGTCCGACGGAGTCGGCGAAGGCGTTGACCGAGACCTGCATGCCGCCGAACACCGCGCCGACCCCGAGGAAGGTCCCGGCGAGCAGCCGGACGCCGGGGGAGGCGAGTGCCGAGGTGCGCTTGGTGCCGGGCTGCTGCACGATCCGGGCGGGGGCGGTGCGCCGCTGGGCGGCGAAGGCCAGGCCGCCGGCGACGGTCAGCGCGGCCTCGGCGACCAGGGCGGCCGCCGGGTTGGCGAGGGCGGCGATGCCGGAGGCCAGGATCGGGCCGATCACGAAGGTGAACTCGTCGGTCACGGACTCGAAGGCGAACGCGGTGCTCACCCGGGCCGCCGAGGCGTCGGAGGGGCCGTCGGCGGTGAACCGGGCGATCCAGCGGGCCCGGACCATCGCGCCGATCTGCGGCACGCTCGCACCGGCCGGCACGGCGGCCAGGAACAGGCTCCAGGCCGGGGCGTGCCCCAGTGCCAGCGCGATCAGGGCGCCGACCGAGGCCCCGTGCACGAGGACGGTCGGGACCAGCACCGCGGACTGCCCGTACCGGTCGGCCAGCCGCCCGGTCTGCGGTCCGATCAGGGCCTGGGCGACGGCGGCGACGGCGGTGACGGTTCCGGCGGTGCCGTACGAGCCGTGGGTCTGGGTGACGAGCAGCAGGATGCCCATGCTGAGCATCGCGTAGGGCAGTCGCGCGACGAGGGCCGGGGCCAGGAAAGTCCAGGCCCCGGGGGTGCGCAGCAGCTCGCCGTACCCGACTCGGGTGGGGGTCCGGGCTGCGGTGGTGTCCGCGGTGGTGTCCGCGGCGCGGTCGACCGTTCGGCGGGCCGTCACGGTCGGTCCTTCCTGCTGCCTGGTAGCGCGGCAGGGCATGGGGTGGCCCCGACGGCGCCGAGAGTCGTCCTCTCGCGCGTCGACCGGGGTGATACCGGGTCGGCCCGGTGTGGTTGCCGGGGGTGGACCGCGGCCGCCGAGCGGTCGCGCCAACTCTGCGTCAGGCAGATGCTGGGGTGTTCTGAGCGGTGGTTATACGGCGTGGTCGAACCAGCATACAGTTACGCGCGTAGATCCCGCCAGTCCACCCCTTTCCCGGCGACCCCGGAACGCCCCGGGCACCCCGAATACCCCACCCGCCCCGAGCGCCCCGAGTACCCCCAGAGCCCCCCCAGCGCCCCGGAGGCCCCGGGCTCACCGCCCGTTGAGCCACCCCGCGAGCTTGCCGCCCCTGTCCACGGCCCGCAGCCGTCGCTCCGCCGCCTCGCCGACCTCGTCCGTGGTGACCACCAACAGCTCGTCCCCGCCGCGCAGTACCGTCGCCTTGTCCGGCACGAAGGAGTTGCCCTCGCGCACGACGAGGGTGACCGCCGCGCCCTTGGGCAGCCGCAGCTCGCCGATCTCCACGCCGGACATCCGGGAGGTGGGGGAGAGCGCGACCGACAGCAGGTGCCCGTGCAGCTTCTCCAGCGGGGCTGACTCGATGCCGAGGTCCTGGCCCATCGCGCCCTCGCCGATCCGCAGCCGCTTGGCCACCCACGGCAGGGTCGGCCCCTGGAGCAGGGTGAAGACGACGACCAGGATGAAGACGATGTTGAACACGTCCGCGGCCTTGTGCGCGCCCGACACGACCGGGATGGTGGCCAGCACGATGGGCACCGCTCCGCGCAGCCCGGCCCAGCTCAGCAGCGCCTGTTCGCGGGCCGGCACCTTGAACGGGGTCAGTGAGACCACCACCGACAGGGGCCGGGCCAGGAAGACCAGCACGGCGCCTACGACGAGCGCGGGCACCACGGAGGAGCCCATGGTCGCGGGCGTGCAGAGCAGGCCGAGCAGGACGAACATGCCGATCTGCCCGATCCAGGCCAGCCCGTCGGCGAAGCCGCGGACGGCCGGTCCGTGCGGCAGCTTGGAGTTCCCGAGGATCACCGCACTGATGTAGACGGCGAGGAAGCCGGAGCCGTGCAGCAGTGCGCCGCCCGCGTAGGCGAGCACGGTGAGCGCCATCACGGCGATCGGGTAGAGGCCCGAGGAGGGCAGCGCGACGTGCTTGATCCCGTAGGCGCCGAGCTTGCCGACGGCGAAGCCGACCACCGCGCCGATCGCCAGCTCGGCGAGGATCGTGCCGACCAGGACGTACCAGGAGTCCAGCTCCCCGGTGGTGGCGAAGGCGACGACCAGGATGACCACGGGCGCGTCGTTGAAGCCGGACTCGGCCTCCAGCAGGCCGGTGAGCCGGTGCGGCAGCGGGACCATCCGCAGCACCGAGAAGACGGCGGCCGCGTCGGTCGAGGAGACGATGGCGCCGAGCAGCAGGGAGGTCCGCCAGTCCAGGCCGACCAGCCAGTGCGCGCCGGCCGCGGTGGCGAACACGCTGACCGCGACGCCGGCGGTGGCGAGCACGGTGGCCGCCGGCATCACGGGCTTGATCTCCCGCCAGCTGGTCTTGAGGCCGCCCTCGGCCAGGATCACCACGAGCGCCGCGTAGCCGATCACCTGGGTCATCGCGGCGTTGTTGAAGGTGACGCCGATCCCGTTCTGGCCCAGCGCCACGCCGATCCCGAGATAGATCAGCAGGCTGGGCAGCCCTGACCGGGTGGAGATCCGGACGGCGACCACCGCGAAGAGCAGGATCACGGAGGCTTCGAGGAGGAGCTGGTTCAGGTGGGAGACGTTCACGCAGGGGCACCTCGGGCAGGCAGGGGCGGACGGGGTGTCTGGTGTTGCTGTGAGGGCGACCCGCGTTAAGGGGGCGTCAATGCTCCTCTTGCGGATCGTTACTCAGTCTAACATTTTGCCATATCTTTAGCTTGGTCCCCCGTTCACGGTGCCCGGCCGACTCGGCCTAATGTGGTTCCCTGTCACGGCCGCAGGCCCTGGACACGCCCGCCCGCCCCGAAGTCAGGACCGCAAGGACCCAGATGCCCCGCTCGAAGAAGTTCCGGCGCGCCCGTCTGATCGTGATCGTGCTGGTCGTGCTGCTGGTGGCCGGCGTCGGCTACGGCGGCTACCGCGGGGTCTCCGCGGTCCGCGCGTCCTTCCCGGAGGTGGACGGCAGCGTCAAGGTGGCGGGCCTGGCCGCGCCGGTCGACGTGAAGCGGGACGCCAGCGGCATCCCGCAGCTGTACGCCGACACCTCCGAGGACCTGTTCCGCGCCCAGGGCTACGTCCAGGCCCAGGACCGTTTCTGGGAGATGGACGTCCGACGGCACATCACCGCCGGCCGGCTCTCCGAGATGTTCGGCGACGGCCAGGTCGACACCGACACCTTCATCCGCACCATGGGCTGGCGGCAGGTGGCGCAGAAGGAGTTCGACACCAAGCTGGCGCCGGAGACCAAGAAGTACCTGCAGGCCTACTCGGACGGCGTGAACGCCTGGCTCTCCGAGCACCCCGGCGGTGAGAAGGCCTCGCTGGAGTACGCCCTGCTCGGCGCCGTCAACAGCGGCTACACGCCCGAGCAGTGGAGCCCGGTGGACTCGGTGGCCTGGCTCAAGGCGATGGCCTGGAACCTCTCCGGGAACCTCCAGGAGGAGGTCGACCGCTCGCTGCTGGCCCAGGACTTCAGCCCGGACAAGATCGCCGAGCTGTACCCGGACTACCCGTACGCCCGCAACGGCACCATCGTGAAGACCGGCACCGTGAGCGGCGACAACTACCGCCCCGCCGACGGCTCCCCGCAGCCGGGCACCGGCAACGGCACCGCCACCACCCAGGGCGCGGCCACCACCAAGGCGCTGCTGCAGGGCCTCACCGACCGGATCGACGGGATGCCGCAGCTGCTCGGCCGCCCCGGCCAGGGCATCGGTTCCAACTCCTGGGCGGTCGCCGGCTCGCACACCACCACCGGCAAGCCGCTGCTGGCCAACGACCCGCATCTCGGCCCCGGCCTGCCCTCGGTCTGGTACCAGATGGGCCTGCACTGCCGGACCGCCTCCCCGGCCTGCCAGTTCGACGTCTCCGGCTTCACCTTCGCGGGCATGCCCGGCGCGGTGATCGGCCACAACAAGGACATCGCCTGGGGCTTCACCAACCTCGGCGCCGACGTGACCGACCTCTTCCTGGAGAAGGTCACCGGCCCGGACACCTACCAGGTCGACGGCAAGGACGTGAAGTTCGACCTCCGCAAGGAGACCATCAAGGTCGCCGGCGGGGAGGACCGCACCATCACCGTCCGCACCACCCAGACCGGCGCCCCGCTCATCTCCGACCAGCGCGACGAGCAGCAGAAGGTCGGCAAGTACGCCCCCAACGGCACCTCCGCCCCCGACCGCGGCACCAGCGGCTACGGTGTCGCCCTGCAGTGGACGGCGCTCAGCCCCGGTAAGACCATGGACGCCGTCTTCGGGCTGGACAAGGCGAAGAACTGGGACGAATTCCGCACCGCCGCCAAGGACTTCTCCGTCCCCGCGCAGAACCTGATCTACGCCGACGCCAAGCACATCGGCTACCAGGCCCCGGGCACCGTCCCGGTCCGCGGCAAGGGCGACGGCACCTACCCCGCGCCGGGCTGGGACCCTGCCTACCAGTGGAAGGACCCGATCCCCTTCAACGCGCTGCCGTGGAGCCTGGACCCGTCCGCCGGCTACATCGTCACCGCCAACCAGGCCGTGGTGGACCCGAGCTACAAGTACAGCCTGACCAAGGACTGGGAGTACGGCACCCGCGCCAAGGAGATCACCGACCAGATCGAGGGCCTGCTCAAGAACAACGGCAAGATCTCGCCGGACGACATGCAGACCCTGCAGCTGGACAACACCAACGTGATGGCCAAGACGCTGGTCCCGCTGCTGCTCAAGCAGCAGATCGACGACCCCTACGTGCGCGAGGCCCAGGACCTGCTGAAGGACTGGAACTACCACCAGGACGCCGACTCGGCGGCCGCCGCCTACTACAACGGCGTCTGGCGCCAGCTGCTCACCCTCGCCTTCGGCCAGAAGTTCCCGGCCGACCTCCGGGCCAAGGACAACTGCCTGCTGGTCCGCCAGCAGGACGACCCGACCAAGCCCGACAGCACCACCAAGATCGTCACCGAGTGCGGCACCCGCGACCCGGGCAAGGCCCAGCCGGACGGCGGCGACCGCTGGACCGAGGTCGTGCGCCAGCAGCTGGAGAAGCCCGACAGCTCGTGGTGGACCTACATCGACTCCCAGCACACCGTCCAGAAGGGCCTGGACAACCTTCTCAAGGAAGCGATGAAGAACGCCCGCCAGGAGCTGACCTCGCTGCTCAGCAAGGACATCTCCACCTGGAGCTGGGGCCGTCTGCACAAGCTGGAGCTGAAGGAGCAGACCCTCGGCACCGACGACTCCTCGATCGCCTCCGGCGTGCTCCACAAGCTGCTCAACCGCGGCCCGTACCGGCTCTCCGGCGGCTCGGCGGCGGTCGACGCGGCCGGCTGGAACGCGGCGGCCGGCTACCAGGTGGACTGGATCCCGTCGATGCGGATGGTGGTCGACCTGAACGACCTCGACTCCTCGCGCTGGATCAACGTCGGCGGCGCCTCCGGCCACGCCTTCAACGACAACTACAACGACCAGACCGACCTCTGGCTCAAGGGCAAGCAGCTCACCTGGGCCTACACCCCGGACGCGGTCGAGAAGGCCACCAAGCACAAGCTGGTGCTCACCACCGGCTGACGTCCGTACGGACACCCCGCGGCCCCGCCCCCTTCGCCCGAAGGGAGCGGGGCCGCGGTCGTCCACCCGGGTCACCCCAGCCGCCGCACCCCCGACGGCGTGACCGCCAGGTCCACCGGCCGGTCGTGCGGCTCGGCGGGCACCCGCTCCAGCAGCTCGTGCTCGTACAGCAGCACCGCCAGCACCGGCCGTACGCCCGCCCGCCCCAGCCGGGCCAGCACCCGGTCGTAGCTGCCGCCGCCCCGGCCCAGCCGCAGCCCGCCGCGGTCCACCGCCAGACCCGGCAGCAGCACCACCGAGGCCTCCGTCACCGCCTCCGGCCCGAGCCGCGGACCGACCGGCTCCAGCAGCCCGCGCCCGGCCGGGGCCAGCTCCCCGGCCCCCGCGTACGCGGCCCAGTCCAGGTCGTTGTCCGCCAGCAGCACCGGCAGCAGCACCCGCACCCCGCGCGCCCGCAGCGCGTCCAGCAGCGGCCTGGTCCCGGGCTCGGCGCCCACCGAGACGTACGCGGCCACCGTGGCGCCCGGCCCGGCCAGCTCCCCGGCGTGCCCGGCCAGCGCGAGCGCCGCCGCCGCGCGCTCCTCGGCCGAGAGCGCGCGCCGCCGCGTCAACAGCCGTGTCCTCAGATCGCTCTTCTCGTTGTGCACCGGATCCTCCACGTCTCCAGACCGTCGACGCGCAGAGCCTGCCACGCGAAAGGGCGCCCCGATGTCCACCCCGCTCCTGGTCCAGGCCCTGGCCTTGCTGAGCGCGCCCGCGCTGGCCGGCGCCACCGTCCTCGGACTGCGGGTACGACGGGACCGGGCCGGGGCCGCCGCCCGGGCGGAGCGGCTGCGGGCGCGGATCGCCGAACTGGAGGACCGCTGCGCCGAGCTGGAGCGCACCGCCTCCTGCGACCCGCTCACCGGCGTGTGGAACTACCGCCACCTGCAGCTCACCCTGGACCGGGAGATCGAACGGACCCGCCGCGCCGAGCACGCCGACCAGGCCGACCGCCCCCGCCCGCTCGCCGTGCTGATGCTGGCGATCACCGGCTTCGACGCGGTCATCGCCGAGCACGGCCGCGGCCGGGCCAACGCGATACTGCGCGACCTCGCCCAGCGCCTCGCGATGGAGATCCGCCGGGCCGACACCCTCGGCCGCTACAGCGGCGAGGAGTTCCTGGTGGTGCTGCCCGACACCGGCGCCGAGGGCGCCGCGCAGGTCGCCGAGCGGCTGGTCTGGTCGGTCCGCCGCCACCTGCTGCTCGACTGGTCCTCCGGGACGCGCGAAGCCCGCCCGGCGCACGGCAACGGCCTCACCGCCGCCGCCGGCGTCGCCGTCCTGCCCGAGGACGGCACCCACGCCGCCGTCCTGCTGCGCGCCGCCGACACGGCGCTCGCCGAGGCGAGGGCGGCCGGCGGCGACTGCTGGCGGATCTCGCCGCGCCACCGCGACCGGCCCGCCACCGGGCTTCGCGAACCGGTCACTTCCGGTGCGCAGTACGGTCCGACTGCCGAACGTGACCGTTCGGAAAAGCCGGGTAGTCTGTCGCCCTGTGCCGGAGGGGACCCCCTCGCCCAGCCGGTCCCTTCCCATACGCCTGCCGCTGTGGCCGTGCCCCGAGACGTGCTGTCCTAGCCGTCCGAGCGCGCTCGGCCGGGCGAAAACGTGCCTGAGTAAGGTAAACGCATGACGACGACCAACTCCCGAGTTCCGGTAACCAAGGCCGTAGTACCCGCGGCCGGACTGGGCACCCGCTTCCTCCCGGCGACCAAGGCCACCCCGAAGGAGATGCTTCCGGTCGTCGACAAGCCGGCCATCCAGTACGTCGTCGAGGAGGCCTCCGCCGCGGGCCTGTCCGACATACTGATGGTCACGGGCCGTAACAAGCGCGCCCTGGAGGACCACTTCGACCGCGCCTACGAGCTGGAGGAGCTCCTCGCGCGCAAGGGCGACAAGCAGCGCCTGGCCCGCGTCCGCGAGTCCGTCGAGCTGGCGAACATGCACTACGTCCGCCAGGGCGACCCCAAGGGCCTCGGCCACGCCGTCTCGGTCGCCGAGCAGCACGTCGCCGGCCAGCCCTTCGCCGTCCTGCTCGGCGACGACCTGATCGACCCCCGCGACCCGCTGCTCTCCCGCATGATCGAGGTGCAGCAGGAGCTCGGCGGCTCGGTCGTCGCCCTCATGGAGGTCGACCCCTCCCAGATCCACCTCTACGGCTGCGCCGCCGTCAAGGCCAACGGCTTCGGCGAGGACGTCTTCCAGGTCACCGACCTGGTCGAGAAGCCCGAGCCCGGCGAGGCCCCCTCGAACTACGCCGTCATCGGCCGCTACGTCCTCGACCCGCTGGTCTTCGACGTCCTGCGCGAGACCCCGCCCGGCCGCGGCGGCGAGATCCAGCTCACCGACGCCCTGCGCGAGCTGACCACCCGCGAGCCGGAGACCGGCGGCCAGGTGCACGGCGTGCTCTTCAAGGGCCGCCGCTACGACACCGGCGACCGCGCCGACTACCTGCGCGCTATCGTCCGTCTGGCCGCCGAGCGCGATGACCTGGGCCCGGAGTTCCGCTCCTGGCTGCGGGAGTTCGTCGGCTCCGAGATGCAGGACTGACACGACAGAGAGCGAGCCGCCGATGACCGGGTCCACCGAGCACAGCACCACGCCCGCAGCCTGCTGCGACGCCGGATCGGACCCGGCACCGGCGGCCCCCCGCCTCTGGACGGTGGACGAGCACCTCGCCGACGTGCTGTCCGCCGTCGGCCCGCTGCCCGCGATCGAGCTCCAACTGCTCGACGCCCAGGGCTGCCGGCTCGACGAGGACGTGACCTCCGACGGCGACCTGCCGCCCTTCGACAACAGCTCGATGGACGGCTACGCGGTCCGCACCGCCGACACCGAGGGCGCCACCGACGCCTATCCGTCGGTGCTCTCGGTGGTCGGCGACATCGCCGCCGGCGCGGGCGAGCTGCCCAAGGTCGGCCCCGGCCAGGCCGCCCGGATCATGACCGGCGCCCCCCTCCCGCCCGGCGCCCGGGCCGTCGCCCCGGTCGAGTGGACCGACGGCGGCACCGGCACCGGAGTGGCCGCCGCCGCGATGACCGCGCCGGTCCCGGACGAGGAGGTCCGCGTCCTGCGCCCGGTCGCCGAGGGCGCGCACATCCGCCGCCGCGGCAGCGACGTCGCGGCCGGCTCCACGGTCCTGGAGGCCGGCACCCGGCTCGGACCCACCCAGCTCGGCCTGCTCGCCGCGATCGGCCGGGCCACCGTCACGGTCCGCCCGCGCCCCCGGGTCGTGGTGCTCTCCACCGGCAGCGAGCTGGTCCAGCCCGGCGAGCCCGTCGGGCCCGGCCAGATCTCCGACTCCAACAGCTTCACCCTCACCGCCGCCGCCCAGGAGGCCGGCGCCATCGCCTACCGGGTCGGCGCCGTCCCGGACGACGCCGACCGGCTGCGCGCCGTTCTGGAGGACCAGCTCGGCCGCGCCGACCTGATCGTCACCAGCGGCGGCGTCAGCGTCGGCGCGTACGACGTGGTCAAGGAGGTCTTCGAGTCCTACGGGGGCGTCGACTTCCGCAAGCTGCGGATGCAGCCCGGCAAGCCGCAGGGTTTCGGCCGGATCGGCGGCGCGGCCGGAGTGCCGCTGCTCGCCCTGCCCGGCAACCCGGTGAGCGCCTACATCTCCTTCGAGCTCTTCGTCCGCCCGGTCATCCGCACCATGCTCGGCGCCCCCGACGTGCACCGCCCGGTGGTCCGCGCGCTCTGCCCGGCGGCGCTGCGCTCCCCGGTCGGCCGCCGGCAGTTCCTGCGCGGCCGCTACTCGGCGGCCGACGGCACGGTCGAGCCGGTCGGTGGCGCCGAGTCCCACCTGGTCGGCGCGCTGGCCCGGGCCGACTGCCTGATCACCGTCCCCGAGGACGTCACCGAACTGCCCGCCGGCAGCGAGGTGGACGTGGTGTTGCTGGACTCCTGAACGCCCGGGGGGCCGCGGAGTTGTACGGTAGCGCGGTACTTCGACCTGCGCGCCCCTGGAGTTACCCGTGACGACACCTCCCCCCGGCGACCGCCTCACCCACGTCGACGACCAGGGCGCGGCCCGGATGGTCGACGTCTCCGAGAAGGCCACCACCGCGCGCACCGCCGTCGCCGCCGGGCGGGTGAGGGTCTCCGCGAAGGTGGTCGAGCTGCTGCGCGGCGAGGGCGTGCCCAAGGGCGACGCCCTCGCGGTGGCCCGGATCGCCGGGATCATGGGCGCCAAGAAGACCCCGGACCTGGTCCCGCTCTGCCACCCGATCGCCGTCTCCGGCGTCAAGGTCGACCTCGCCGTCGCGGACGACGCGGTGGAGATCACCGCCACCGTGAGGACCGCCGACCGCACCGGCGTCGAGATGGAGGCGCTGACCGCCGTCGCGGTGGCCGGGCTGACCGTGATCGACATGGTCAAGGCCGTGGACAAGGGCGCCGCCATCGAGTCGGTCCGGGTGCTCAGCAAGACCGGCGGCAAGAGCGGCGACTGGTTCGCCCCGGAGGTGGACGCGTGACGGCGCACGCCGGGAAGGCGCTGGCCGTCACGGTGTCCAACCGGGCCTCGGCCGGGGTCTACGAGGACAAGGGCGGCCCGCTGCTGGTGGCCGGCCTGACCGCGATGGGCTTCACCGCCGACGGCCCCCGGGTCGTCCCGGACGGCGAGCCGGTGGAGGCCGTGCTGCGCGAGGCCGTCGCGGCCGGCTACGACGTCGTGCTGACCACCGGCGGCACCGGCATCTCCCCGATGGACCTCACCCCCGAGATGACCGCCCGGGTGATCGACCGGCAGGTCCCCGGCATCGCCGAGGCCATCCGCGCGTACGGCCGGGAGAAGGTGCCCACCTCGGCGCTCTCCCGCGGGCTCGCCGGCCTCGCCGGACGTACCCTGATCGTCAACCTGCCGGGCTCGACCGGCGGCGTCAAGGACGGTCTCGCCGTCCTGGGGCCGCTGCTCGCCCACGCCGTCGACCAGCTCGGCGGCGGGGACCACCCCCGGCCCGACGCTCCGGCACCCGGGGCTCCAGCATCCAGGAGAGGGCACTGAACGCCGGCTGGCCGGTAGAACTCCACGAGGGGGAGGTCTCGCTGCGCCCGATCCGGGCCCGCGACCAGCGCGACTGGCAGGAAGTGAGCCGCCGCAACCGGGACTGGCTGCGCCGGTGGGAGGCCACCGTGCCGCCCGGTCCGCCCGGCCAGGCCGCCGGGCCCCGTCCGACGTACCGGCAGATGGTCCGCTTCCTGCGCGGCGAGGCCTCGGCCGGCCGGATGCTGCCCTTCGTCGTGCTCTACAAGGGCCAGCTGGTGGGCCAGTTGACGGTCGGCGGGATCACCTGGGGCTCGATGTGCTCGGCGAACATCGGGTACTGGGTCGACGAGGCGGTGGCCGGCCGGGGCATCATCCCGACCGCCGTGGCGCTTTCGGTGAACTACTGCTTCCGCACGCTCGGACTGCACCGGATCGAGGTCTGCATCCGCCCGGAGAACGTCCCGAGCCGGCGCGTGGTGGAAAAGCTCGGCTTCCGCTCGGAGGGAATCCGCCCGCGCTATCTCCACATCGACGGTGATTGGCGCGACCACCTCGTCTACGCGCTGACCGACGAGGAGGTCCCGGAGGGGATGCTCGAACGCTGGCGGGCGCTCAGTTCCGGGCGAGAACCGAGTAATTGAATATATGTTCGAAAGAAATATCGATATGGCATCGACCCGGTGGCGGACCGTCACAAATACCGGCAAAATAGTCGGAGAATCAGCTTGATCACACGACACGCCGCGTCAAATTGCTGCCAGGCCTTCCCCGGCGCCCGTACGGTGTGAATCGTGAGCAGTAGCGGCCTTATCTACGCCGTCATCGTAGGGGCCTGGGCCGCCTATCTGGTGCCGATGTGGCTCCGCAGGCAGGACGAACTCAACGAGGCGCGCCCGACGGAACGCTTCAGCACCGCCATCCGCCTGCTGGCCGGGCGTTCGGCGCTGGAACGGCGGGCAGCCCGGGCCCTGGGTGACGAACCGCGTGACGACGAGCACAGCAACGACGGCCCTCCCGAACGGGACGAGGCCGCCTCCGGCGACCCCGCGGCGCAGGAGCCCGAACCCCCGGCGCAGCGCCCGGCCGAACGGCCCGCCCCGGCGCCGCAGGTCGGGGTCGAAGGCCGGGCGCGGCTGCTGGCCCGCCGGCGCCGGATGGTCACCGCCCTCTTCCTCTCCTTCGCGCTCGGCGCGGTGGTCGCGGCGGTGGCCGGACTGGCCTTCCTCTGGGTCCCGGCCGTCCCGGCGGCCCTCCTCACCCTGTACATCGGCCACCTGCGCAAGCTGGAGCGCCAGCGCTACGAGGTGAAGCTCGACCGCGTCCGGGCCGCCCAGGCGGCCGAGCGGCTGCGCAAGCGCGAGCAGCAGCGCGCCTCGGCCGAGGCGGCCGACGCGGCCCCGGCCGAGGCGCCCGCCGAGGCGGAGCCGGCTCCGCCCGCGCGCGCCCGGGCGCGGACCGCCGGCCGCCCGCACCTGCGGCTGGCCGCCGACCCGGAGGAGGCCACCGTCGTGGTGCCCTCCGCTTCGGCGGTGGCCGAGGCGACCGAGCACGAGGAGTGGGTCGACGGCATGCGTGAGCGCGGCGCGGCCGGCCCGGACTCCTGGGAGCCGGTGCCCGTCCCGCTGCCGACGTACGTCACCGCGCCGGTCGCCCCCCGGGTCTCCCGCGGCCTCGACCTGTCGGCGCCCGGCACCTGGACCGCGGGCCGTCCCGCCGAATCCCGCACCACCCCGCTCTTCGACCAGTACGCCGAGCCGCAGGCCCCCGAGGCCCGCCCCCGCGCGGCCAACGAATGACCGGTCCGCCCCCCGACCGGCACCGCTCCGGGGGGTGGTCACGGACCCCCTCCGAAAGGTGCTAGAGTTTCTTCTCGTTGGGGCTGTGGCGCAGTCCGGTAGCGCACCTCGTTCGCATCGAGGGGGTCAGGGGTTCGAATCCCCTCAGCTCCACCCAACGGACCGGCTCCGGCCGGTCCACCGAAATCCCGCCGGGAGGCAACTCCCGGCGGGATTTCGTGTTTTGTGGCGCCGAACCGAGTCCGAGCCGACCCGGAGACTCGCCGTGGTCGGGATCACAACGCCCTCCGGGGGCGGTTTCTGACGCGGTTTGGGCCTCAGGGGGGTCGGTTATGGTGGGTGGGCCCAGACGCTGACGACGGAACGATCTGGTCTATCTCAACGGGGTGCCATCGCGGTGCGCGAGTTCGGTCTGACACGGTGGGTGCGACGGTCCGGCCCGGACGAATCCGGCGGCACCCCGGCAACCGGAAGATCGAATTCCTGGACCCTCGCGGCGACCTGCGTGGCAGCGGTGTCACTGGCGGTGTTCACCTTCTTCCGGCACGCCCACGCGGCCACCATGGTCGACATGCTGGTCTACCGGGCCGAGGGCCAGGCCGTCGTCCGCGGCGAGGACCTCTACGCGATGCGGCTGCCCGGCTGGGACCTGCCGGCCACCTATCCGCCGTTCGCCGCGATGCTCTTCGTGCCGAGCACCTGGTTCGACGTGAGCACCCTGCGCATCCTGGTGATGCTCCTCAACTACGCGCTGCTCGCCGTGGCCGTACACCTGTCGCTCAAGCTGGCCGGGTGGCCTAAGCAGCACCGCCCCGCCGTGGTGATCCTGGCGACCGGCCTGGGCATCTGGCTGGAGCCGGTCTTCACCACCTTCCAGTACGGCCAGGTCAACCTCGGCATCCTCTGCCTGGTGCTGTGGGACCTGACCCGCCCGGACCGCAACCGGTTCAAGGGCGTGGGCATCGGCCTGGCCACCGCCATCAAGATCACCCCGGGCCTGTTCGCGGTCTACCTGTTCCTGACCGGCCGGGTCCGGGCCGCGCTGGTCTCGGCCGGCACGTTCCTGGCGGCAGGCCTGATCGGCTGGGCCCTGCTGCCCGACGCCTCGTACGGGTTCTGGACCAGGTACCTGTGGGACCCGAGCCGGGTCGGCGTGACCGTCCTGGTGGACAACCAGTCGCTGCGCGGCGCCGTCTGCCGGCTGCTCGACGTCAACGACCCGGGCCTGGTCGGGCTGGCCGCCTCCGCGCTGGTCGGCGCCTTCGGGCTCGGGGTGGCGGTGCTGGCCGGGCGCTCGGCGCGGGTGCTGCGCCGGGCCGACGCCTGGGGCGGGGTCTGCGCCGCGTTCACCGCGCTGCTGGTCTCGCCGATCAGCTGGACCCACCACTGGGTCTGGTGCGTGCCGCTGATCGCCCTGCTGGTGGTCGAGGCCCGGACCAGGGCGCGCCAGGTCCTGCTCGGCGTGACCCTGCTGGTGTTCCTCTCGCACGTCATGTGGACGGTGCCGCACCGGTGGGGCCGCGGAGTCGACTGGTACTGGCAGCTGCCCGGCGCGATCTACCCGCCGATCGGGATCGCCGTCCTGGTCGTCCTGGGCGTGCGGGTCTACCGCGCCCGGCGGCAGGCCGTGGACGGGACCGGCGCCGGGGCCTGGGCGCTCCTGACCGCCAAGCCGGACCGCGATCCCGCGCTGACGAACCGGACCTGACGGACCGGACCCGACGAACCGGACCGACGGACCCCACACCGGACGGACAGACCTGACGTGACCACCCAGACCGCACCTCCGTCGCCGCCCGCCGCCGCGCCGGCCGCCCGGAACGCGGCCGCGGCCCTCCTGCTCGGCCCGGCCCGGCGCACCGCGCTGCTCACCGCGCTCTGCTTCGCGGTGATGTGCGCCATCGGCCTGCAGGGCTGGACGTCGGTGTCGCTCGGCGGCTTCGACCTAGGCATCTTCGACCAGGGCGTGCGCGGCTATGCCCACTTCGGGCTGCCCGTCTCCTCGCTGAAGAGCTACCACCACGAGTTCCCGCCCGGCTTCTCGCTGCTGGGCGACCACTTCTCGCCGGTCCTGGCACTGCTCGCGCCGCTCTACTGGATCTGGGACGACCCGCGCTCGCTGATCATCGGCCAGTCGCTGCTCTTCGCCGCCGGGGTGCCGCTGATCCGGCGGATCACCACGCACGCCTTCGCCGCCGCCCAGCCGCGCACCGCCCGGCGGGCCGCCGACCTGGCCGGCCTGGCCTACGCGCTCGGCTGGCCGCTGCTGGTCGCCGCCCGGGTCGGGTTCCACGAGGTCGCCTTCGCCGTGCCGCTGACCCTGCTGATGCTGGAGCGGGGCCTGGCCCGCCGGTACGGCCCGGTGGTGCTCGCCGCCGTACTGCTGTGCTGCACCAAGGAGGACCTCGGCCTGATGGTCGGCGCGTACGGGCTGGTGCTGCTGCTGCGCACCCGCCGTACCGGGGACCGGGCGGGCCGCTTCACCGGCCTCGGGCTGCTGCTGGGCGGGCCGGTCGCCTCGGCCGTCGCGATCACGTGGCTGATCCCGGCGATGGGCGGGGAGCCCGGCTACTACTGGAACTACACGGCGCTCGGCGCGGACGGCGGGGACGCGCTGCGCCACCTGCTGCACAACCCGTTCCTGCTGGTGCAGACGGCCTTCGACCAGCCGCTCAAGCCGCTGCTGCTGCTCTGGCTGTTCGGGACGACGCTCCTGTTGCCGCTGCGCTCGGCCACCGTGCTGTGCGCGGTGCCGCTGCTGGCCGAGCGGATCCTGTCCAGCAACCCCAACCACTGGTCGATCGCCCGGCACTACGACTCGCTGCTCTGGCCGATCCTGCTCACCGCCGCCGTCGAGGTGCTCGGCCGGCTGAGCAGCGCCGAGCAGCCCGCGTGGACCGTCCGGCGGGCGCGGCTGCTCGGCCTCGGCACGACCGGCATCGCGCTGGTGGCCGCCGTACCGATCGGGCTGCTACAGCTGGCCGTACCGGCCTCCTGGGAGGCCAAGCCGAGCGAGGCGGCGCTGGTGCGGGCGGCCGCGCTGATCCCGGACGGGGCCTCGGTGGAGGCGGACAACCAGATCGCGCCGCGGCTGACCGCCCGGACGGACGTGGTGCTGGTGGACGGCACGCCGCGCGGGCGCGAGTACGTGCTCACCCGGTCGAACAAGCGCTCCTTCCCGTTCGCCGCGGACACTGAGCAGGCCCAGCGGATCCGGCTGCTGCTGGAGCACGGGTACCGGCAGCTCTGGGCCGAGGACGGGGTGGTGCTGCTGCACCGGGAGAGCGGCGAGCCCGTGCCCGGCGAGCACGTGCCCGGCCCGGGCAGCAAGCCGGTCCAGGACGTGGTCCCGTCCGACGTGGGGCACGACCTCTTCCGGGGCTGACCTCTTCCCGGGCCGGCCTCCGGGCTGACACCGGACACGGCCGAGGGCCGGTCGGAGAACTCTCCGGCCGGCCCTCGGGTCGTGCTGGGGCGCGGGTCAGGGGCGGTCGGCGTAGGAACCGCTCTGCTGCGAGCCCTGGGGCGGGACGGCGCCGTAGCGGCCGGGCCGCCGGCCGTGCGGGTGCCGGGTCAGGTTGTAGCCGAGGACGCCCGCCAGCGCGGCCAGGAAGCCGCCGCCGATCGTCCAGTACCAGCGGCTGTTCCAACCGGAGAACCAGCCGGTGTACCAGTGCTCCTCCTCCGCCACCGGGGCGGCCGCCCTGGCGGTGCTCGCGCCGCCGCCGACCGGCGGGACCAGCGGGGCCTTCAGCTCCCCGCCCTCCGGCTGGGCGTTGTCGGAGTCGCCCTTGGCGGCGACGTGCAGCTGGACGGAGGCGGCCAGGCCGAGGTCCGGCTGCGGGACGTCGGTGACCGACAGCCGCACGTAGTAGGTGCCGGGCAGCGGGTCGCCGGACCACGGCTCGGCCCAGGTGCGGACCTCGCGCAGGGCGCAGTCGAGGGCCACCGTGGTGGCGGCCTGGTCGGCGGTGGCGTTCTGGGTGCCCGCGGTGCAGGCCTGGCGGCGACGCAGGCCGTCGAAGACCTCGACGGACCAGGTCTGCGGGCCGTGCCGGTCGGTCGCGGGGGCCAGATTGACGGACAGCTTGACCGTCGGGGTCTGGCCCTCGGAGGCGCCGAACGCCCAGTACAGGTAGTCGCCGGTGGAGGCGGCGACGTTGGCGTCCTGGCCGGGGGAGAGGTTGACCGCGGTCAGGAAGGAGGTGCCGGCCTTGGTGGCCGGGGCCGGGGTGCCGCTCGCGCTGGCCGAGGGGGACGGCGCGGCCGTGGCGGCCGGCGTGCCCAGGGCGAGGGCGGGCAGCAGGGCGAGGGCGGCGAGGGCGCCGCGAGTCGTCGTACGCATGGTCAGTTCTCCCGCCAGACGGCGATCCGCCACCGTGCGATCCAGCCGAACAGCAGACCGAAGACCAGGCCCGCCAGGGTGAGGGTGAGCAGCAGGATCCAGCCGCGGCCGAGGCCCATCGCGGCGCCCTCGGGGGCGGGCGAGGAGGAGGCCAGGTCGACGGTCAGCTCCAGCGGCAGGCCGGGGTCGGCCTGCACGCCGGCCTGCGGGGCCAGCGAGTTGCTGACGACCAGGCAGACGCTGGTCGCCGGCTTCTCCTTCGACTCCTTCGACGAGGAGGTCGGGCTCGCGGTGACGTAGCCCTTGGAGTCGTCGGTGGACCAGCGCAGGCCGGTGGAGATCACGTCGGTGCGGCTGCTGCCGGCGTCGGTGCCGCGGACCAGTTCCTGGCCGGTCGCGCTGGTGGCCTGCAGCAGGACGCCGTAGTCCCGGGCCACCGGGCGGTCCAGTGCGACGCTGACCGAGGCGCGCAGCTCCTGGCCGGCCTTGACCGGGACCTTGTAGACGCGGTGCTCGGAGAACTTCTCGCGGTCGGTGTAGACACCCGGGGCGAGCACCGGGGCGCTCTCGCACTTGTCGGTGCCGGAGGTCTTGACCGGGGCCACCGTGTAGGTGTCGTTGGAGCGGTCGACCAGCTGCTTCACCTTGTCGGTGAGCTGCTGCGGGGTGCGGACGTCGGTGTAGGAGCCGCCGGTCGCGTTGGCGATGCAGAGCAGCTGCTGGCGGGTCTTGTCGTCGTGGGCCAGGCCGAGGGTGTCGACCACCAGGTGGATGCCCTGGGAGGCGAGTTCACGGGCGACGTCGCAGGGGTCGGGCGGGGTGCAGGTGTCCTCGCCGTCGGTGATCAGCACCACGCGGCGGGTGGTCTCGCCCTTGCCGAGGTCCTGGGCGGCGCCGCGCAGGGCCAGCCCGATCGGGGTGAAACCGGTGGGCCGCAGGGTGGCGACCGCGGTCTTGGCCTCGACCTTGTCGGTCTTGCCGACCGGGAACAGCTGCTTGGTGTCCTGGCAGCCGAGGTTCTTGTCGTTGCCGGGGTAGTTGGCGCCCAGCGTGCGGATGCCGAACTCGGTCTCCGCGGGCAGCGCGTCGATCACCTCGTTCAGCGACTGCTGGGCCACCGAGATGCGGCTCTTGCCCTGGATGTCGGTGGCGGTCATGGAGCCGCTGACGTCCAGGACGAGGTCGACCCGGGGGGCCTCCTTCGGTGCGGGAGCGGCGCCGGCTGATGGTTCGTCGGCGTGGGCGGGCAGGCCGAGGAGCAGCGAGGCGCCCGTTATCGCCAGGGCGGCCAGCAGGCTGCCGAGCCTGGTCTGTGGTCGTCGTCCGGTAGTCACCCGGCCGATCCTAGGGATCATCAGTTCGCCATGGCGAAACGAGTCCGGACCGTACGTCGGTCCGATCCGGCCTGAACTCCGGCGCGCGGACGAGGAGTCCGCACGCCGACGCGGCCCGGAACCGGCCGGGCGGCGGCCGGGCGGCGGCTGGGGTGGGCCCCCCGGCGGGTCCGGCAAATGCGGACACACCGCAGCTAACAGTCCATCCACATGGATAGTGCTCGTTAGGGTGACGGACCAGGGTGCCGGCGCCGTCGCCTCGCAACGCCGCCGCCGGCTGACCCTCCCCGCCTGACAGCCGCCCCGATCGGCATCCCCCGGACGGCGGCACCGGGCACCCCGCGACCCCCAGGACGGTCCGTGGCGACACCCTCCGCCGTGACGAGATCCGCCGCCCGGCCGAGCCGGCCGGTGCCGACCAGGCGCACCACCGAGCTCGTCCTGGTGCTCGCCGCCGTCCTGACCGCCGTGTTCGGCTACGTCGAGGTCGGCGTCAACCTGGACGGCACGGCGCCGGCCGACGTGGCCGAGTACGGCGCCGCGCTCGGCGTGCTCGCGCTCGCGGCGCACGCCGTCGTCCGGTGGCGGGCCCGGTACGCGGACCTGCTGCTGCTGCCGATCGCGGTGCTGCTGAACGGGATCGGCCTGGTGGTGATCTACCGGCTCGACCGGGCCGCCCCGGGCCGCGCCGCCGCCTCCACCCAGCTGCTCTGGTCCGCCCTGGGGGTGGCGCTGTTCATCGCGGTGGCGCTGCTGGTGCGCGACCACCGGCGGCTGCAGCGCTACGCGTACATCGGGGCGCTGGGGGCGCTGGTCCTGCTGGTGCTGCCGATCTTCTTCCCGCCGGTGTACGGCTCCCGGATCTGGATCGTGATCGGGCCGCTCTCCTTCCAGCCGGGGGAGTTCGCCAAGATCCTGCTGGCGGTCTTCTTCGCCGCCTACCTGGCCGTGCACCGGGACGCGCTGGCGCTGACCGGCCGCCGGGTCTGGCGCCGACAGCTGCCGCGCGGGCGGGTGATCGGGCCGGTCCTGCTGATCTGGGCGGCCTTCGTCGGCGTGCTGGTGCTGGAGACCGACCTCGGGACCTCACTGCTGTTCTTCGGCCTGTTCGTGGTGATGCTCTACGTGGCCACCGCGCGCACCGGCTGGATCGCGATCGGGCTCGGCCTGGCCGTGGTCGGGGCGGTGACGGTGGGCCGGCTCTCGCCGCACGTGCACAGCCGGGTCGCGGACTGGCTGGACCCCCTGGGCTCGATCGCGGCGGGCCGGGGCGCCAACCAGATCGCCCAGTCGCTGTTCGCCTTCGCCTGGGGCGGCGAGCTCGGCACCGGGCTGGGCAACGGGCACTCGGTGCTGATCGGCTTCGCCGCCAAGTCGGACTTCATCCTCGCCACCATCGGCGAGGAACTCGGCCTGACCGGGTTGATCGCGGTGTTCCTGCTGTACGCGGTGCTGATCTCCCGGGGCTTCCGGACCGGCATCGCGCTGCGCGACCCGTTCGGGCGGCTGCTGGCGATCGGCCTGGCCTCGATCGTCGGGCTGCAGGTGTTCGTGGTCGCGGGCGGGGTGCTGGCGCTGATCCCGCTGACCGGGATGACCATGCCGTTCATCGCCCAGGGCGGCTCCTCGGTGGTCACCAACTGGATCATCGTCGCGCTGCTGGTGCGCATGAGTGACACCGCTCGGCGGTCCCGCATGAGCGATGTCGCTCATCGGTCCCTCATGAGTGACACCACTCAGGGCCCCGCGCCCCATGAGGAGGTCTGATGGCGCGCCGACGGCCGAGGGGCAACGGACCGCAGGGACTGCCCGGCATCTCGGTCACCGGGCGCCGCGCGGGCACCTTCTGCCTGCTGCTGGCCGCGGCGCTGTGCGTCCAGGCCACCCGGGTGCAGGTGTTCCAGGCCGACGACCTCGACCACAACAGCGCCAACCAGCGGCTCACCGTCGAGCGGTACGCCCAGCCGCGCGGCGACATCCTCGTCGGCTCGGAGCGGGTGACCGGCTCCGAGCCCACCGGCGGCCGGTACGCGTACAAGCGCAGCTACACCGACGGCCCGACCTACGCGGCCGTCACCGGCTTCGCCTCGCAGGCGTACGGCAACACCCAGCTGGAGGGGACCGAGGACGACCTGCTGACCGGCACCGACGGCCGGCTGGCCGGCTGGGCGATCTGGGACGCCGTCGCCCGCAAGCAGAACCCCGGCGGGGACGTGTACACCACGCTGAACCGGGCGGCCCAGGAGGCTGCGGTGCGCGGGCTCGGCGCGCAGAAGGGCGCGGTCGCCGCGATCGAGCCCGCCACCGGGCGGATCCTGGCGCTCGCCAGCACGCCCTCCTACGACCCCGGCGCCTTCGCCGGCTCCGCCGCCGCCGACCAGGAGGCCTGGAACCGGCTGCAGGCCGACACCGACCAGCCGATGCTCAACCGGGCGCTGCGCCAGACCTACCCACCGGGCTCGACCTTCAAGGTGGTCACCGCCGCGGCCGCGCTCGCGAACGGCGTGGTCACCGACATCGACGCGCCGACCGGGGCGCCCTTCCCGTACGTGCTGCCCGGGACGACCACGCCGCTGGTCAACGACACCCCGGCCTGCGACCGGCCCGGACTGTCGCTGGACGCCGCGATGACCGCCAGCTGCAACAGCGTGCTCGGCTACCTCGGGGTGCGCACCGGCCTGGACCGGATGGTGGCGATGGCCGGGAACTTCGGCTTCAACGACGCGAAGCTGGACATCCCGGTGCGCGCGGCCCGGTCGAACGTCGACACCGGGATGGACGAGTCGCAGCTGGCGCTCTCGTCGATCGGCCAGTTCGACACGGCGGCCACCCCGCTGGTGATGGCGATGGTCGCGGCCGCCGCCGCCAACGACGGGACGGTCATGTGTCCACAGCTTGTGGACAAGCTGACGAAGAGCGACGGCACCGCGGTGCAGCTGATGAAGCCCGCGACGTACCGGCAGGCGATGACGCCGGCGGTGGCCGCGCAGGTGCGCAGGCTGATGACCGACGTGGTGGAGAACGGGACCGGGGGCAACGCCCGGATCGGCGGGGCGGTGGTCGGCGGCAAGACCGGGACGGCCCAGCACGGGGTGGACAACAGCGAGACGCCGTACGCCTGGTTCATCTCCTGGGCCGAGCCGGCCGGCTCGGACGCGGTGCCGCCGGTGGCGGTGGCCGTGGTGGTCGCGGACAGTGACGCCACGGATGTCACGGGTGGCGCCCTGGCCGCCCCGATCGCCCGCTCGGTGATGCGGGCGGTGCTCGGCGGCTGACCCCCTCGGTGCCGCTGAGCTGCTGCTTTAGCGGCCCGATGGCAGATGCGCCGTTTGCGAAGTGTCCGGTTTGTACAGCGATATGCTCCGTTTCGTACAATGCGCTGATCCGGACTGTTCGTTTGCGACACTGGTGCTTTCGCCGGGTACTGTCCCATCTTTGTTCGGTTGGTCCCTGATGACACCCCCGGGTGTCCCGGATGGCCGGCCGCCAGGACACCCTCCCCTGCCCAGAAGGACCGCGGTTTTGGCCAGCAACACCATTGGTGCGCGTCTGCTGCGACGCAAGCCCGTCTCGTCACTGATCGCGGAGAGCGAAGGGCGCGACGCCCTTCCGGCCGGCGCGCCCGAGGAGGGTGGACGCTCCGGAATCCACCTGCGCCGCTCGATCGGCCTCTGGCAGCTGTCCGCGATCGGCATCGGCGCCACCATCGGCACCGGCATCTTCTTCGTGCTGAACACCGCGGTGCCCTCGGCCGGCCCGGCCGTCATCCTGTCCTTCGTGATCGCCGCGGTCACCGCCGGACTCACCGCGCTCTGCTACGCCGAGATGGCCTCCGCGATCCCGGTCTCCGGCTCCTCGTACTCCTACGCCTACGCCACCCTCGGCGAGGGCGTGGCCTTCGGCGTCGGCATCTGCCTGCTGATGGAGTACGGCGTCTCGGCCTCCGCGATCGCGGTCAGCTGGGCCGAGTACCTGAACAAGTTCCTCGACCTGGCCTTCGGGTTCAAGATCCCGGAGCAGCTGTCCGGTGCGCCGGACGGCACCCACTGGTTCAACCTGCCCGCGCTGCTGCTGGTCGCGATGGTCTGCGTCCTGCTGATCCGCGGCGTCAGCGAGTCGGTGAAGGTCAATGCGGCCATGGTCGGGATCAAGATCCTCATCCTGCTGCTGTTCATCGGCATCGCGCTCACCGGCTTCCACTCCGGCAACCTGAGCCCGTTCATGCCGCTCGGCATCGGCGGCGTGCAGGTCGCCGCGTCCAGCATCTTCTTCTCCTTCATCGGCCTGGACGCCGTGTCCACCGCCGGCGAGGAGGTCAAGAACCCGCGCCGCACCCTGCCGATGGCGATCATCATCTCGCTGGTGGTGGTGACCCTGCTCTACATCCTGGTCGCCCTGGCCGGCATCGGCGCCCAGCCCTGGCAGAAGTTCGACGGCCAGGAGGCCGGCCTCGCCCAGATCCTCCAGGACATCACCGGCCAGAGCTGGCCCGCGATGGTCTTCGCGGTCGGTGCGATCCTCTCGATCTTCAGCATCACCCTCGTGGTGATCTACGGCCAGACCCGCATCCTGTACTCGATGGGCCGCGACGGCATGCTGCCCAAGCGCTTCGCCGAGCTCTCCCCGCGCACCGGAACCCCGGTCTGGAACACCCTCGTGGTGGGCCTCGGCGTGGGCGCGCTGGCCGCCTTCGTCCCGCTGAACGTCCTCGCCGACATCACCAGCCTCGGGACGCTCATCGCCTTCTCGGTGGTCTCGATCGGCGTGATCGTGCTGCGTCGCACCCAGCCCGACCTGCCGCGCGGCTTCAAGGTGCCCGGCTACCCGGTCGTCCCGCTGGTCAGCGTCGGCTTCTGCGTCTACCTGATCACCGGCCTGCACGCCGACACCTTCCGGGCCGGGGGGATCGCCCTCGCCGTCGCCGTGGTCGTCTACTTCGGCTACAGCATCAAGCACTCGAGGCTGGAGCAGCCCGAG
The DNA here is from genome assembly GCF_044455625.1 of Kitasatospora sp. NPDC051164. Taxonomy (NCBI): domain Bacteria; kingdom Bacillati; phylum Actinomycetota; class Actinomycetes; order Kitasatosporales; family Streptomycetaceae; genus Kitasatospora; species Kitasatospora sp. NPDC051164. Next base: position 218,397 of record NZ_JBITFB010000009.1, read on the forward strand.
CGGGAGGCCGTCCCGGCGGACCGCACCGCCGGCTGACCGGCAGACCAACCAGACGTGAAGGGCCGCCGACCGGTACGACATCCGGCGGCCCTTTTCGTGCCATCACCCGCCCAGTGCCCGACGCCATGGCGACAGGGCCGGGCCCGCACCCATAACCTTCCACCATGGTGAGCACCCGCACGCCCGGCTTCTCCCGCCCGCGCGGCCGCTTCACCGGCCGCCGCAGAACGCCGGCCCAGTCCATCGCGACCGAGACGTCGTCCAGACCCGGACGACCACCGAGAGGCTTCTCCGTCCGGCCGTTCCCCCGACAGCGTGGCGAGAGCACCTTTCCGCCCACGCCCGATCGACTGAATCCCGCCAAGCTCGCCTCGATGCGGACCGTCCAACTGCTCGGCTGCCTCATCGCGGCCGGCTGGGCCGGAGCCTTCCCGCTCGTCTCCGACCTGGCCAACCAGCGGCTGTGGGGCCTGATCGCGGCCCCCGCCTACCTCCTGGCCGGTCTGCTCTGCCTGACCCTGCCGCGCCGCTTCGCGGCCCACGCCGGCGCTGCCGTCGCCCTCGTCGGCGCCGTCGTCGTGCCGCTCGGACTGCTCGCCCTGCACGGCCGCCACCAGTCCGAGGTCATGGTGGTCGAACGCTCGGCCCACCTGCTGCTCACCACCGGCGACGCCTACCTGCCCCACCCGGTGGTGGTCACCGACTACAACCCGTACCTGCCGGCGATGGCCCTGTTCGGGCTTCCGCGCCAGCTGCTCGGCGACTCCACCGCCTTCGCCAAGGTCGCCGGGGACGCCCGGATCTGGTTCGCGCTGACCTTCTTCGTCTGCCTGCTGGCCGCCTGGCGGCTGCTGCGGCCCGCCCGCCCCGTCGGCGGCGCCCCGCGCGCGCCCCTGCTGCCGCTGGCCGTCCTCACCGCCTCGCCGCTGATAGCGCTCGCCCTGGCGGTCGGCGGGGTGGACCTGCCGCTGATCGGCGTCTGCTGCCTGGCCATGGCGCTCGCCGAGCGGGACCGCACCGTCGGCGCCGGACTGGTGCTCGCCCTCGCCTGCACCCTGAAGTGGACGGCCTGGCCCGCCCTGCCGGTCGCCGTCCTGCTGCTCTGGCGGCTGTACGGGCGCCGACCCGCCGCCCGGACCGCGCTGATCGGGGTCGGGGTGAGCGTGGCCGTGATCCTGCCGTCCGTCCTGACCCAGTCGGACGCGCTGCGCGAGCAGGTGGTGCGCTTCCCGCTCGGGATGACCGCGATCCGCACCCCGGCGGGCAGCCCGCTGCCCGGCAAGGTGCTGGCCGGCTTCGGGCCGACCGGGCACGCCATCTCGCTGGCCCTGATGACCGTGGCCCTGATCGCGGTGGCGATCTGGCTGCTGGCCCGGCCGCCGGTCTCCGCGATCGCCGCCGCCGACCTGCTGGCCGCCGGGCTCGCGATCGCCTTCATGCTCGCCCCGGCCGGGCGGTTCGGGTACCTGGCGCTGCCGGTGGTGCTGGTGATCTGGCCCCGGCTGGCGGCCCGGCGCTGGAGCAGCCGGCGCCCGGCGCCGCCCGGCCGGGTGGCGGACGTGCCGGAGCCCGCCCTGCCGCGAGGCTGAGAGCGGGCTCCGTACGGGGGACCAGCCGTGGGTCAGTGGCCGGCGGCGGCCTTCAGGAGGGAGGCCACCGCCGGGCCCGCCGCGTCGACGCCGTGGCCGCCGCCCTGGACCTCGGCGGCCACCGCGATGTTGCCGCGGAAGGCGGTGAACCAGCTGTTGGTGGTGGACGCGCCCTGGACCTCGGCGGAGCCGGTCTTGGCGCCCGCGTTGTCGGTGATCCCGGCCATCACGTCCTTGGCCGTGCCGCCGAGGGCGGTGGCGTTCATCATCGCGCGCAGCTTGGCGGCGACGTCCGGCGAGATCTGGCGGGCCGCCGCCTGCTGCGGCAGGCCGGCGACCAGGATGGGCTGCTTGAACGCCCCGCTCTGGACGGTCGCGGTGATCGAGGCGATCGCCAGCGGGTTCATCTGGACCTTGCCCTGGCCGATGTAGTTCATGGCCTGCTCGTCCTTGCTGCCCGGCGTCGCCGGCACCTTGCCGTCGGTGTTCGGCAGGCCGGTCTTCCACTCCAGGCCGATGCCGAACACGTCCTTGGCGGTGGAGGACAGCGTCTCCGGCTTGAGGCTGGTCAGGCCCTGGTTGATGAAGGCCGTGTTGCAGGACACCATGAAGTCCTGCTGGAGCGTGTTGTTCGGGAAGGCGCCGGGGAAGTCGTTCGGGATCGCCACCGAGTTGCTGCTCTTCTCCGGGCAGGGCACCACGGTGTCCGGGTTGACCCCGGCCTCCAGCAACGCCGCCGAGGTGACGATCTTCATCGTCGAGCCCGGCGCGAGCAGCCCGGCGAAGGCCCGGTTCTGGCCGTTGGCGGGCGAGTTGGCGAAGGCCAGTACCTGACCGGTGCTCGGCTCGATCGCCACGATGGAGCCGGGCTTGCCGCCCAGGTCGGTCATCGCCTTCTCGGCGGCGGCCTGGACGGTGTTGTCGAGGGTCACCTTGAACGGCTTGCCGGGCTTCGGCTCGACGATGGTGAACAGCTTGTCGGTGGCGCCCTTGCCGGCCGGGTCGCTGATCACCACGGCCTTGCCCGAGTCCTGGTCCTTGGCCGGGTCCGGCGGGAGCAGCTTCTGGGCGTTCTCCTGGATGCTGTTCATCAGCGCCGGGGTGAGCGAGGCGCCCTGCAGCGGCTTGCCGTTGCGGTCCACCACGGTGGACGGCGGGGCGAAGACCTGCTGGACGGCGATGGTCTCGTTGCCGGACAGGTGGGGGTGGATCACCGACGGCGCCCAGTGCACGGCCGGGGTGTTGTCGCTCATCTTCACGACGCCCAGGAAGCCCTGGTAGTCCCAGGCCCGGTTGGTGCCCTCGAACTCGGCACGGGCCTTGAAGCTCATCAGCGTGCCGGTGGGCCCGGGCGTGGCCGAGGCGGACGGCGAGTCGCCGGCGCCCGGGGTGCCGGCCGCGGACGGCGTCGCGGAGGCCCCGGCGGAAGGCTTGGCCGGAGCGGGGGTGCCGGTGGCGGCGGCGAAGACCTGCTGGGTGGTCGGACCGGTCGGGGCGAGCGTCAGCGCGCTCGGCTTCACCTGGTCCCGGAAGGCGGTCAGCGCGGTGGTGGCCGCGGCCGGGTCGTCGGTCAGCGAGGCCGCCTTGGCGATGTCGCCGGCCGCCCAGGCCGCCAGGAAGTCCTTCGCGCCCGACGCCGCCTGGTCGGCCGACGGCGGTTCGGCGACCACCGTACGGGCCTTCTTGCCCCCGGAGTCGGAGTCCGAGCCCATCAGGCTGTACGCGCCGTAGCCGCCGCCCGCGAGGACGGCGATGGACACGCCGGTGATGATGCCGATCTTCGCGCCACTGCGCATGGTGCAGGTCCCCCAGGGGTCTCGCGGCCGGGCGCAACCGGCCGGGGCCGGAAACGCGGTACGCCCCCACCCTAGGCAGGCGGAATCGGTGCGCCGACGAAACGCCCGGGACTTGTGACGGATCTGGTACGTGTCGTGCACCGCATACGGATGATTCGGGGGGACACGGTGTGTGCCGGACCGCGGGCCGGGTGGACCGGCCGTCGGGCCTGGCTGTCGGACCCCGCTGTCGGCCCCCGCCGTCAGATCCAGCTGTTGAACCACATCCGGCGGCGCCAGTCCTCCAGCGGGATGGTCTGGCCGGTGAAGAGCGGGAAGAAGAACAGGAAGTTCCAGACGATCAGCAGCACCAGCAGGCCGGCCGCCGCGGAGCCGATGATCCGGCGGTCCCGGGAGGCGCCGGGCGGGCCGATCAGGGCGCCGACCAGCATCGTCACCGCGAGCACCAGGAACGGGACGAAGACCACCGCGTAGAAGAGGAAGATCGTCCGCTGCTGGTAGGCGAACCACGGCAGGTAGCCCGCGGCCAGGCCGCACAGCAGCGCGCCGGCCCGCCAGTCCCGCCGGAACGCCCAGCGCCACAGGCAGTAGACCAGGGCCACCACGGCCGTCCACCACAGCAGCGGGGTGCCGATGCCCAGCACCTCGCGGGCGCAGTCGGCGGCGGTGCAGCCGGCCTGTCCGAACTTGGGGGATTCGTAGTAGAAGGAGACCGGTCGGCCCAGCACCAGCCAGGACCACGGGTTCGACTGGTAGGTGTGCGGGTCGCTCAGGTGGGTGTGGAACTCGTAGACCGTCGAGTGGTAGTGCCACAGGGCGCGCAGGCCCTCGGGTATCCACGGGTAGTCGGTGGAACGGCCGACCGCCCAGTCCCGGCCCCAGCCGCCCTTCCCCGGGGCGTTGCTGCTGGCGAACCAGCCCCACCAGGACGCGACGTAGACCGCCAGGGGGACCACGACGACCGACACGAAGGCCGGCGCCACGTCCCGGGCCAGCACCGCGCGGTACGGGCGCGGGGCGCCGGCCAGGCGGCGGGCGCCGACGTCCCAGAGCGCGGTCATCAGGCCGAACGCCGCCATCACGTACAGGCCGCTCCACTTGGTGGCGCAGGTCAGGCCGATGCAGACGCCGGCCGCGATCCGGTACGGGCGCCAGCCCAGGCCCAGCCGCTGGGCGAGCTCCGGGTTCTCGACCCCGCCCAGCTTCTCGGCCAGCAGCGCCCGGGTGCGGTCGCGGTCCAGCAACAGGAAGCCGAAGGCGGCGACGATCCAGAACATCACCACCAGGTCGAGCAGGGCGGCCCGACTGAGGACCAGGTGCAGGCCGTCCACCGAGAGCAGCAGGCCGGCCACGCAGCCCAGCAGGGTCGAGCGGAACATCCGGCGGGCGATCCGGGCCAGCATCAGCACCGACAGCGTGCCGAGCAGGGCCACCGCGAAGCGCCAGCCGAAGGGGTTCATGCCGAACAGCTGCTCGCCCGCACCGATGATCCACTTGCCCACCGGCGGATGGACCACGTACGAGGCGGCCGACCGGTACGGGACGGCCGCGCCGGGCGTCATGATCGTCGCGTTGGCCTCCTCCGGCCAGCTGATCTCGTAGCCGCCGTGCCAGAGCGCGTAGGCGTCCTTGGCGTAGTACGTCTCGTCGAAGATGATCGCGTGCGGCTGGCCGAGGTTGGTGAACCGCAGGATCCCGGCGAACACCGCGACCGCGACCGGTCCCAGCCAGCCGGACCAGCGGCACAGGAAGTACCACAGGCCCTGCGGCAGCGAGACGCCCAGGCGCAGCAGCAGCGGCGACTGCGGCACGTCGCGCGGGGTCACCCGGGGGCCGTCCGGCATCGGCGGCACCAGGCGCTCGGCCAGCGGCGCGGTCGGGCGGGCGCGGTAGCCGTGCGCGGCCAGGCGCTCGCGCCAGGCCGGGGGTGCGGGCCGGGGTGAGCGGGGAGACGGCAGAACGACGCCGCCCCGCGCGGAGTGGTCCGTACCAGTGGGCGTCTGCGCCGCCGTGTCGCCGTTCATCCGCCACATCGTAGGGGCGCCCTTCGTACGCGTGTCCGCTCCCTCGGAAGCTGCCCGAATCGTCACCAAAAGCCCCCGGCGGCCGCAGCTGGAAGGATGGGGCCCGTGACAGGAGTACTCGTTCTCGCAGGCACCCCCATCGGCGACGTCTCGGACGCCCCGCCCCGACTGGTCCACGAACTGGCGACGGCGGACGTCATCGCCGCCGAGGACACCCGGCGGCTGCGCCGGCTCACCCAGGCACTCGGGGTGACCCCGGCGGGCCGGGTCGTCTCGTACTTCGAGGGCAACGAGGTCGGCCGCACCCCCGAACTGGTCGAGGCGCTGCTCGGCGGCGCCCGGGTGCTGCTGGTCACCGACGCCGGCATGCCCTCGGTCTCCGACCCCGGCTACCGGCTGGTCGCCGCGGCCGTCGCGGCGGACCTCAAGGTCACCGCGGTGCCCGGGCCGTCAGCGGTACTCACCGCGCTCGCGCTGTCCGGCCTGCCGGTCGACCGCTTCACCTTCGAGGGCTTCCTGCCGCGCAAGACCGGCGACCGGGCCCGACAGCTCGCCTCGATCGCCGCCGAGCCGCGCACCATGGTCTTCTTCGAGGCGCCGCACCGGATCGCCGAGGCGCTGACCGCGATGGCCGAGGCGTTCGGGCCGGAGCGCCCCGCCGCCGTCTGCCGCGAGCTGACCAAGACCTACGAGGAGGTCAAGCGCGGGCCGATCGGCGAGCTGGCGGCCTGGGCCGCGGAGGGCGTCAGGGGCGAGATCACCGTCGTCGTCGCGGGCGCCCCGCCGGCCGCGCCGCAGGAACTGACCCCGGCCGAGCTGGCCCGGCTGGTGGCCGTGCGCGAGGAGGCGGGGGAGCGGCGCAAGGAGGCCATCGCGGCGGTCGCGGCGGAGCTCTCGCTGCCCAAGCGGGAGGTCTTCGACGCGGTCGTGGCGGCCAAGAGGGAAGGCTCGGTCGAGGGCCTGAAAAAGGGGTGAATTCCCGGGGGTTGCGTTGCGCACGGGTAGTCGTACCTTGGAGGGAAGGCCCCGGTAAACACCCGCTGAGCTGAAGTTTCGGTCGCGGTTTTCGGTCCGGGGGAGGCCCTTCGTATAGGGCTTCCCAATCCGCATCCAAGTCTTCACAAGTGGGGCATCGGCCGGGGCGGTCCGGGCATTTCCTGGAATGGAAAGACCCAGCCGGGCGAGCGCCCGGCGGGCGCTGGGAGACGGCTATGAGCGACATTGTCGGTAACCCCCGCGGTGGCAACGCGCTGAGCACGGCCGGACTGGCCGGGCGGGCGCACACTCCCGTCGAGACCGTCCGGGAGGCCTACTCCTTCGCGTGCCTGCGCTGCGGGTACGGCTGGGAGCAGGCGTACGACATCGAGCACCACGTGTCCAAGGACGGGCACGTCGTGTTCGAGTACCACGCCAACGGTGTCCGGGTGCCGTCCCCGCTGCTCAAGCCGACCTGCCCCGGGTGCGGTGGCCACACCGTCCGGATCATGCGCGAGGGCCGGGTGGCCTCCGCCGACCGACCCTCGCACCACGCCCCCGGCTACCCGGCGCACGCCGAGCCGGCCGGGCCGCCCCCGGTGCCCGCGCCCGCCAAGCCGCGCGGACGCTGGGCCCGGTTCTGGTCGCGGCTGCTGGGCTGACCCCGGAGGCCGGCGGGCCGACACCGGGAGGCTGCCGCGCTGATACCGGAGGGCGCGCGGCTGATACGGGACGCTGACGGGCTGACACCGGAGGACGCGGGAAGGGCCGCCCCCGGCCGGGACACAACTCGGTCGAGGACGGCCCGCGTCCCCGACTAAGCTTTCCGACCATGGCGGCCACTGCAGACCACAGCACCACCGGGACGAACGCCCCGGCGTACTACGTTTCCACCCCGATCTACTACGTCAACGATCGCCCCCACCTGGGCCACGCGTACACCACCGTGGCGGGCGACGTCCTCACCCGCTGGCACCGCCAGCGCGGTGAGAAGGTGTGGTACCTGACCGGCACCGACGAACACGGTCAGAAGATCATGCGGACCGCCGAGGCGAACGGCGTCAGCCCGCAGGAGTGGTGCGACAAGCTGGTCGAGGAAGCCTGGAAGCCGCTCTGGGAGCACCTGGAGATCGCCAACGACGACTTCATCCGCACCACCCAGCAGCGGCACACCGACCGCGTGCAGGAGTTCGTCCAGGACCTGTACGACAAGGGCGAGATCTACAAGGGCGGCTACTCCGGCCCGTACTGCGTCGGCTGCGAGGAGTACAAGCTCCCCAACGAGCTGCTCGACGGCGCGAGCGAGGACGAGAAGCTCTGCCCGATCCACAAGAAGCCGGTGGAGTGGCTGGAGGAGGAGAACTACTTCTTCCGCCTGTCGGCCTACGGCGAGAAGCTGCTGGAGTTCTACGCCGAGAACCCCGGCTTCATCGCCCCCGAAACCGCCCGCAACGAGGTGCTGCGCTTCGTCGAGCAGGGCCTGCAGGACCTCTCGATCTCCCGCTCCACCTTCAACTGGGGCGTGCCGCTTCCCTGGGACGAGAAGCACGTCCTCTACGTGTGGGTCGACGCGCTGCAGAACTACATCACCGCGGCCGGCTACGGCAGCGACCCGGAGCGCTTCGCCGAGCTGTGGCCGGCCTCCGTCCACCTGGTCGGCAAGGACATCCTCCGCTTCCACGCGGTCATCTGGCCCGCCATGCTGATGGCCGCCGGCCTGCCGCTGCCCAAGCGGGTCGTGGCCAACGGCTGGCTGATGGTCGGCGGCGAGAAGATGTCCAAGTCCAACCTGACCGGCATCGCGCCCACCGACCTGACCTCGCACTTCGGCGTGGACGCGTACCGCTACTACTTCCTGCGGGCGATCCCGTTCGGCACGGACGGCTCGTTCTCCTGGGAGGACTTCACCGCCCGCTACACCTCCGAACTCGCCAACGACTTCGGCAACCTGGCCTCCCGGGTCGCCGCGATGGTCGGCAAGTACTTCGACGGGGTGCTGCCCGCGGCCACCGCGCCCGGCGACGCCGAGCAGGCCGTCGCCGACGGGCTGACCAAGGCCGTTGCGACGGCCGACCGGAAGATCGGCGAGGAGCTGGACTTCGCCGGCGGCCTCGCGGCGATCTTCGAGTTCGTCAAGCAGGTCAACGGCTACATCACCGAGCAGGAGCCCTGGAAGGTCGCCAAGGACGAATCGGCGGAGGGCCGGGCGCGCCTCGCGACCATCCTCTACACCGCCGCCGAGTCGCTGCGCGCCACCGCCGTCCTCCTCAACCCGGTGATGCCGACCACCGCCGAGAAGCTGTGGGACTCGCTGGGCGCCGAAGCCGCCGGGCTGGGCGCGCTGCCCGCGCAGACCATCGCCACCGTGGCCGACTGGGGCCGGCTGCCCGCCGGTGCCACCGTCACCAAGGGCGAGATCCTCTTCCCGCGCCTCGAAGAGAAGCCGGCCGCCTGACATGGCCGCCAAGGACGACGACCGGTCGACCCCGCCGCCGCTGCCGCAACCCCTGGCAGTGGCGGTGGCCGACTCGCACACCCACCTCGACATGCAGTCCGGCACCCCGGCCGAAGGCCTGGCCCGAGCCGCCTCCGTCGGCGTCACCACGGTGGTCCAGGTGGGCTGCGACGTGCCCGGTTCGCGCTGGGCCGCCGAGCTGGCGGCCCAGTACGAGCAGGTGCACGCGGCCGTCGCCCTGCACCCGAACGAGGCGCCGCGGATCTTCCTCGGCGACGCGGACGGCTGGTCCGGCCGGCAGCGCACGGCCGGCGGCGCCGCCGCCCTGGACGAGGCACTCGCCGAGATCGACCGGCTCGCCGCCCTGCCGCAGGTACGGGCGGTCGGCGAGACCGGGCTGGACTACTTCCGCACCGGGCCGGAAGGCGTCGAGATCCAGAAGGAGTCGTTCCGCCGCCACATCGAGATGGCCAAGCGGCACGGCAAGGCCCTGGTCATCCACGACCGCGACGCCCACGAGGACGTCATCGCCGTCCTGCTGGCGGAAGGCGCCCCGGAACGGACCGTCTTCCACTGCTACTCCGGCGACGCCGACATGGCCAAGACCTGCGCCCGGCACGGCTGGTACCTCTCCTTCGCCGGCCCGGTCACCTTCAAGGCCAACCAGCCGCTGCGGGACGCGCTGCTCGCCACCCCGCTCGACCGGATCCTGGTCGAGACCGACGCCCCCTTCCTCACCCCGCACCCCTACCGCGGCCGGCCCAACGCCCCGTACCTGATCCCGGTCACGGTGCGCTCGATGGCCGCCACCCTGGGGCTGCACGAGGACGAGCTGTCGGCGGCCATCGCGGAGAACACGGCGCGGGCCTTCGGGTACTGAGCGTTCGGGCGGAGTCGCCGGTCGGAGCCGCCGGTCGGCGTGGCCGGTCGGTCCGGTGGGTCCGCCTGCTCGGGCCGGTCGGAGCGCCCGGTCGGGTCCGGCGCGTCGGGGCGGGCGCCCGCGCGCCCGTATCCTTGGCGCGTGAGCACCACCGACCCCACCCCTGACAGCCACCTGCTGGGCGCCGCCGACATCCGGGAGCTGGCGGCCGCGTTCGGCGTGAAGCCGACCAAGCAGCGCGGGCAGAACTTCGTCATCGACGGCAACACCGTGCGGCGGATCGTCCGGGCCGCCGGGGTGACGGAGCAGGACGCGGTGGTAGAGGTCGGGCCGGGGCTCGGCTCGCTGACGCTCGCGCTGCTCGAGGTGGCGCGGCACGTGACGGCGGTCGAGATCGACCCGGTGCTGGCGCAGCACCTGCCGGACACCGTCGCGGCCCGGATGCCGGGCAAGGCCGACGCCTTCGACCTGGTCTTCAGCGACGCCATGGAGGTCACCGAGCTGCCCGGGCCGGCGCCCACCGCGCTGGTCGCCAACCTCCCGTACAACGTGGCCGTGCCCGTCCTGCTGCACATGCTGGCGACCTTCCCCAGCATCGAGCGGACCCTGGTGATGGTGCAGAGCGAGGTCGCCGACCGGCTCGCCGCGAAGCCGGGCAACAAGGTGTACGGCGTCCCGTCGGTCAAGGCCAACTGGTACGCCGACGTGAAGCGGGCCGGCGCCATCGGACGGAACGTGTTCTGGCCCGCCCCCAACGTCGACTCCGGGCTCGTCTCCCTGGTCCGCCACGAGCCGCCGAAGACCACCGCCAGCCGCACCGAGGTGTTCGCGGTCGTCGACGCCGCGTTCGCCCAGCGGCGCAAGACCCTGCGCGCCGCCCTGGCCGGCTGGGCCGGCTCCGCCGCCGGGGCCGAGCAGGCGCTCGCCGCCGCCGGGATCGACCACAAGCTGCGCGGCGAGATGCTGACGGTCGAGCAGTTCGCCGCGATCGCCGAGCACAAGCCGAAGGCGGGCGAGGACAAGCCGAAGGCTGACACACGCGAGCCGAAGGCGGACGAGGACAAGCCGAAGGCAGGCGACGAGTGATCACCGTACGGGTGCCGGCCAAGGTCAACGTCCAGCTGGGGGTCGGCGGGCTGCGCGCCGACGGCTTCCACGACCTCGCCAACGTCTTCTTCGCCGTCGCCCTCGGCGACGAGGTCACCGCCACCCCGGGGCAGGGCGTCACCCTGACCTGCTCCGGACCGGACGCCGCCGCCGTCCCGCTCGACGACAGCAACCTCGCCGCCCGCGCCGCCCGCCTCCTCGCCGCCCACCACGGCATCGCCGACCCGGGCGTACACCTGCACATCGCCAAGGCCATCCCGGTCGCCGGCGGCATGGCCGGCGGCAGCGCCGACGGCGCCGCGGCACTGGTCGCCTGCGACGCGCTGTGGCAGCTGGACACCCCGCTCGGCACCCTGTTGGAGCTGGCCGCGGAGCTGGGATCGGACGTGCCGTTCGCCCTGCTCGGCGGCGTCGCGCTCGGCCGCGGCCGGGGCGAGATCCTCGAACCGCTGGCCGTCGAAAGCACCTTCCACTGGGTCTTCGCGGTCGCCGACGGCGGCCTGTCCACCCCCGCCGTCTTCCGCGAGTGCGACCGGCTGCGCGACGAGGCCGGCACCGGCTCCAGCGACACCGACGTCCCCACCCCCGACGCCGACCAGGCCCTGCTTGCCGCACTCGCCGAAGGCGACGCCGTCGCCCTGGCCGACGCGCTCGCCAACGACCTCCAGCCCGCCGCACTCTCGCTGCGCCCCGCACTCGCGGACACCCTGCGGGCCGGCACCGAGGCGGGCGCCCTCGGCGCGTTGGTCTCCGGCTCCGGGCCGACCTGCGCCTTCCTCACCAAGGACGCCGACGCGGCCGCCGCCGTCGCCCAGGCCCTGCGGGCCTCCGGCACCTGCCGGACGGCGCACGCGACATACGGGCCGGTGCCGGGGGCCGCGGTCCAGGCGTAAGGCGCTGCCGTTGTGGTGGCGCCGTGCCGCGTCACCCGGCGCGGTGCTGCGCCGTGGCGCGGGTGCCGCGGGTGCCGCGGGTGCCGCGGGAGCAGTGCGGTGCTGCGCGGTGGGACGGTGCCGCGGGAGCAGTGCGGTGAGGGTGTCGCCGCTGGCGCATTAGGCTGGGGAGATCGGGGTGTCCCCGAGACAGGGGCGGCGGGCCGCCCCCGCGACCGCCGAACCCTGGAGCGCAGCACACGTGGCCGTCAACCTCGCCACCATCGAGTCCGTCACGAAGGTCTACGGCACCCGCACCCTGCTGGACGCGGTCAGCCTCGGCGTCAGCGAGGGCGACCGGATCGGCGTCGTCGGCCGCAACGGCGACGGCAAGACCACCCTCATCCGGATGCTCGCCAAGCTGGAGGAACCCGACAGCGGCCGCATCACGTGGAACGGCGGCCTCGAGCCGGCCGTCCTCACCCAGCACGACTCGCTCGACCCGAAGGCCACCATCCGGCACGAGGTGATCGCCGACCGGGCCGACCACGAGTGGCTCGGCGACGCCCGGATCCGCGACATCATCGAAGGCCTCTTCGGCGGCCTCGACCTGCCCGGCTTCGCCGACGGCCTCGACACCGTCATCGGCCCGCTCTCCGGTGGCGAACGCCGCCGGATCGCCCTCGCCAAGCTGCTGCTCGGCTCACCCGAGCTGATCATCCTGGACGAGCCCACCAACCACCTCGACGTCGAGGGCATCAACTGGCTCGCCGAACACCTGCAGAAGCGCCGCTCCGCGCTGGTCTGCGTCACCCACGACCGCTGGTTCCTCGACCAGGTCAGCACCCGCATGTGGGACGTCCAGCAGGGCGAGGTGCACGAGTACGAAGGCGGCTACTCCGACTACGTCTTCGCCCGCGCCGAACGCTCCCGGATCGAGGCCGTCGAAGAGCAGAAGCGCCAGAACCTGGCCCGCAAGGAACTCGCCTGGCTGCGCCGCGGCGCCCCCGCCCGCACCTCCAAGCCGCGCTACCGCATCGAGGCGGCCAACGCGCTGATCGCCGACGTGCCGGACCCGCGTGACAAGTCCGAGCTGATGAAGTTCGCCAACGCGCGCCTCGGCAAGACCGTCTTCGAGCTGGAAGACGTCACCGTCAAGGCCGGCCCGAAGCTCCTGCTGGAGAACCTCACCTGGCAGCTCGGCCCCGGCGACCGGATCGGCCTGCTCGGCGTCAACGGCGCCGGCAAGACCTCGCTGCTGCGCGCCATGCGCGACGCGTACGCGAGCGAGGGCGACGTGCAGCCCGCGTCCGGCCTCATCAAGGTCGGCAAGACCGTGCGGCTCGCCTACCTGTCCCAGGAAGTCGTCGAGCTCGACCCGACGACCCGGGTGCTGCAGGCCGTCGAACAGGTCCGCTCGCGCGTCGACCTCGGCAAGGGCCGGGAGATGAGCGCCGGCCAGCTGTGCGAACAGTTCGGCTTCGGCAAGGACAAGCAGTGGACGCCGGTCGGCGACTTGTCCGGCGGCGAGCGCCGCCGCCTCCAACTGCTGCGGCTCCTGATGGACGAGCCCAACGTGCTGTTCCTGGACGAGCCGACCAACGACCTGGACATCGAGACGCTCAACCAGCTCGAAGACCTGCTCGACGGCTGGCCCGGCTCGATGATCGTCATCAGCCACGACCGCTTCTTCATCGAGCGCACCACGGACGTCGTCCACGCGCTGCTCGGCGACAAGAAGATGCGGATGCTGCCGAACGGTGTGGACGAGTACCTGGAGCGGCGGGCACGGATGGCCGCCCAGGCCGCCGCCGTCGCCGCCCAGGCCGCTCCTGCCGCGGCCTCGTCGGCCGCCGGGGCCGACGCCGCTTCCGGGCTGTCCGGCGGCGACCTGCGCGCCGCCAAGAAGGAGATGCAGAAGCTGGAGCGGCAGATCGCCAAACTGGACCAGAAGGAATCCAAGCTGCACGCCCAACTCGCCGAGCACGCCGCCGACTTCTCCAAGGTCGCCGAACTGGACACGCAGCTGCGCGCGGTCCGGGACGAGAAGGAGGAGCTGGAGCTGAGCTGGCTGGAGCTGGCCGAGCACGTCTGACCTCGCGGTTCGGTGCCGGTCGCGGCGCGCTGCCGGTCGGGGTTCGGCTAGTCGCTTGCCAGAAGCATTTCGAGTTCGTCCGCCGCACGGCCCAGCGCGCTGAGCGTGGGGTCGTGCGGCGTGGTCGGGCGATCCGTCGGTGCGGTTGGCCCGCTCGGCGCGGTCGGGTCGTCCGACGGTGCGGCCGGCGGCCGGTGCGCGCGGGCAGCGGCGGTCAATTCGTCCAGCGCCCGGCGGACCCGATCGACCTCAGCCGGATCCGGCACCCGGCCGCCGAACCGGATCTGCGCCGCGAACGCCGCCACCGCACCACCCAGCCGCTCCAGCGCCGCCGTCGCCGGCAGCCACCGCTCGGCCGGCCGACCCAAGGGCGGCGGCTCGACCAGCCCCTGCCGCACCTCCTGCCGGGCATCCGCCAACGCCCGGTAAGCCGTCCGGCGCAGCCACACCTGGGCCCGATCGGCGCGACCGGCAGCCACCGCGTCGAGATAGGCCCGCAACGCCGTCGTCGCCTCCACCAGCCGGGGCTCGATCCGATGGCGCGGGCGCTCCGGCCACAACAGGTACCCGAAGAGCAGGACGATCGCACTGGCCACGACCGAGTCCAGGACGCGAGGCCGGAACTCCGCCGCACCGCTCCCGCCGCCGAGCTGCAGCAGGACCAGCGCCATCGGCGTCATCACCACGGTGTTCAGCCCGTAGTGCGCCGCCGTGGCATACGGCAACAGGGCCACGCACAGCACGGCCACAGCGGTCAGCGCCCACTCCTCGGTGGTCAACACCAGCAGCGCCGCCGCCACCGCCACCCCCAGCACCGTGCCCACCGAACGGCTCACCGCCCGCAGAAACACCGAACCGAGATCCGGCTTCAGGACGAAAGCGATCGTCATCGGCACCCAGTAGCCCTTGCTGAGCGGATAGTTGGCCGTCACCGCCGAGCCGACCGCGATACACAGCGCGACACGCAGCCCGTACCGGACCGACGCCCCCGACAACAGCCGCACCCGCAGCACCTGCAGTTGTCGGCGCACGGGCGCGGGCGCGACATCGAGCCGCGCGTCACGGCCGGCCACCCAATCGGCAGCGGCCCGCAGAGCCACGTCCAAGGCCTGCCGGGCCGGCGTATCCGGCCGCCACCCGGGAACCACGACCTCACCGCCACCCCGCCACACGGCAGCCGCCAGACGATCCGGCACCCCGGCGACCTCCGGCGGCACCGGGCGCCGCGCCCACAACAAGCCCGTCGCCGCCTCGGTGACCGCCAGAACGGCCTCGTACCCGCGAGCGACAGAAGGGCTCCCGCCAGGGAGGAGATCCTGCAGCTGGTTCAGACAGGCCGTCAACGCCTGGCGCGAGGCAGCCGCCCGCGACGTGCCCACATCGGCCAAGGTGCGGCCCAGCGCCTCGTACACGGCAGCCAGCGCCCGACTGCGCGGATCAGCCCCCGGCCGGCCCGGCACCCCCACCGGCAACCCCAGCAACACCACCAAGCCCGCACCGACCGACACCATCGGCGCCGCCGCCCACCACGGCCCCGGCAGCGGCATCCCGCTCCCCAACGCGGCCGACACCAACAGCAACAACCCCGCCGCCGACCCACGCGGACCCGTCGCACTCACAACCCCGGAAACGAAACCGGTCAACGTCAGCGCGGCCCCCAGAACGAGGCCGTCCGCATCGGCCCGCTGAAGACCCGTACCGACCAGCATGCCCAGCGCGGAAGCCGACACCGCGACCCCGATCCGCCCCGCCCGCAGCCACGACGGCTCAACCCGATCGTTCATCGTCGCGTGCATCGCACCGAGCGCCGCGAACACCCCCAGATCCAGCCGATGCACCGACAAGCCCACCACCAACGGCACCGCCACACCCACCGCCGCCCGGGCCATCAACACCCACGGCAACGGCGACCACACCGGCCGCGCGGCACGAGCCCACCAGGGAACGGCCTTCGGAGAACCCATGCGAACACGTCCGTCCTGCGGCCTTGAGTCGCTGCTGTGCGACATTGCGCGGCAGATGGGGCGTACCGGGTCAGTCTACCCAGCGGCCGGGACGGCAGGCTGTACGTGTCAAGTTCGTACCGATCGCGTACGGGCCGGGCAAGGTCCCTGCCAGTCCGACAGGGGTGGTGGCTACGATGACGGAGGCGAAAACCGCCCACAGGGCGGTCGGTTCGCCGACCAGAACGGTACGACGACGGCACGACCCAGAAGTTGACGGTGTGTTGCGGCACGGACCACCCGGGACGCCCCGGGCAGCCGGCCGTACGGGGGAGAGGTGAACTGCTGTGGCAGACAAGAGTGCATCTAGTTCGGGGACGCCAACCCCTTCGGCGAGCCCTTCGGCCAGTCCGACTCCGAGTCCATCGGCGACTCCTTCACCGAGTCCTTCGCCCAGCCCGTCTCCGAGTCCTGCACCGAGTCCTTCGGCGAGTCCTGCGCCTAGTCCTTCGGCAAGCCCTTCGCCCAGCCCGGCTCCGAGTACTTCGGCAGACCCCTCGGCTACCGACCCGAACAGCCCGGCGCCGCCGGACGACACGCCGTTCATGCTGAGCGACCCGTTCGGACCCTTCGGGTTCGGGTTCAACCGGGTCGTCAGCACGGTGCAGACGAACTTCAGCGCCAACGACCTGGTGTCGGCCTTCGGCAAGCAGGACGTCAAGGTGGAGCTGCAGACGCTCTCCGCCTTCGCCGCCAAGGTCGAGGCGCTGCTCGCCGCGATGGAGGGATCGGCGGCTGCGCCGTACAAGCTCGAAGAGCAGAAGGTGGAAACCGCGCACTTCGCCAGCGCGAAGTTCGACGAGGCGACGGCCCTGACGACCGCCTACGGCAAGGTCCACACTCAGCTCGTCAAGTTCCACAAGGACTTCGTCAAACAGGTCCAGGCGATGCAGGAAGCCGTCGCGACGACGCACGGCAACTACTCGACCAACGAGGACAACACGACCGCCGACCAGAACGCGGTCGCGAAGAATACGGGCGGGACCTCGCCGACGGCGGGATCGAACGGGTCGGCTCCGAGGTCCAACGCAGGCCTCTGACGGCGGGACGAGGGGCCACAAACGGGGAGACGGGGAAGAGGCCATGGCAGGCGAATCCAAATACAACGACATGAAGCATCCCGCCCTCAGGGCGATGGTCGACAAGACAATGCCCGATGTGGTGCTGAGGCGGGCTGCTCAGCTTCAGGACGCTGGTCGCGTACTGGGGGAACTCAGCACCGCTCTCCAGTCACACCTCGGCCAGGTCCACTGGGAAGGGCCGGCGGCAGAGAACTTCAAGACCTGGGTGGGAAACCTCTACAAGTCCGCAGACATCATCGGTCAGCACTCGACGACCGCCGGTGGCGCGATGACCCAGGCCGGTGAAGCACTCAGCACGGCCAAGGTCGCGATGCCCCAGCTTCCGGCAGATGCGATGAAGGTGGTCGCCAAGTATGAGGGGCAGACCGTTCCCGCAGGTGTGGAGGCCAAGCTCGCCGTCGGCCAGACGGTCGACAGCTACATGAAGGGCCTCCCGGGCAGTCAGGACTGGGTGAGCTCGGCCGAGTACACACAGGCCAAGGCGACGGTCGAGAAGGAGCGGCAGGAAGCCGCGCATCAGGTGGAGAACCTGGCTCAGGCTTACAGCGCAGCGACGGCGACCCTGAACGGGATCCCCGACGATGTGACGCTGCCGGGGACGCCTGACTCGGAGAGGAACCGAGGCGGGGAGTCGGAATACACGGGTGGTGGCAACTACGGGGGCGGCTCTGGCGGTTCCGTCCGCAGTCCGTATTCGGGCGGCGGAAGCGTTGGAGGTGGCCACAACCCGTCCGGCGGCAGCTACGGCGGTGGCTCGGTCACCCCGTACAACCCGGGATCGGGGTCCACTGGTCCGTCCGGCCCGGGCCACACCACCCCGACCCCTCCGTACAGCGGAGGCCAGGTCCCGCCCCCGCCGCAGGACCCGGGCTCCTCGATCCCGCCGTCCCACCCGTCGGACCCGGTCAACCGTCCGGGCACCGGCCTGGACAGCCTGCCGACCGCGCCGACTCAGACCGGCCCGTCCGGCCCCGGCGGTGGCCCCCTGCCGACTGGCGGACCGACCACCACCCCGACCTACCCGAGCGGCCCCAACGGCCCCGGTGGCGGGCCCAACGGCCCCGGTGGGGGTCCGATGCCCGGCTTCCCGGTCGGGCCTGGTGGCGGTTCGGTTCAGGCCAAGGGCGGTGGCCCCGGCTACCTCCCTGGCAAGGGTGGCAGCGTCAGCCCTCGCACGCCGTTGGCCGGCCAGACTCCGGGCAAGAGCGGGACTCCGGGGCTTCCCTCCGGGACGGTCTTCGGCCCCCGCGAAGCGGGGCCGGGCGGCGGCCGGGTCGGCGGACAGAACAGTGCGAACGGCATGGGCATGCACCCCGGCATGGGAGGCGGCCACGGCGGCGCCGTCGGTGCGGGCGGCAGCTCGCGTGGCCGGGGCCTGGCCTCGACCACCGGTGGCGCGGTCGGCGGCCGCAAGGGACCGACCGCCGGTGGAGAGTTCACCCCCGGCGGCACGGGCCTGCGCAACCGCGCCGCCGCAGCGGGAGCCGCCGAGGGCGGTGCCCGGCCCGGACAGAACGGCATGATGGCGCCCGGCACGGGGGGCCACGGAGGCCGTAACGAGCGCGACCGCCGCAAGCGGGCCGATTACCTGCACGAGGACGAGGAAACCTGGACCAGCGGTACGCCGCACAGCAACCCGGACGTGGTTGAGTAAGACGGCAACGACTGCCCGGCCACTGGGCTCTCCCAGTGGCCGGGCAGGCTTGTTCGGGGCGCGCTTCCCGGTCGGTGGAGAAAGTGACGAGGAGTGGTGATGGGGCGGACGAACACGCGCATGCGTTGGCGCGCGGCAGTTGCGGCGCTTCTGGCGGCGGGAGTCGTGGTCGGCCCGGTCGCAGCACCGGCGGTTGCCGACGATTCGATCCGTGCAGCTCAATGGCACCTGGATGCCATGCATGCCTCTGAGATGTGGAATGTCTCCACGGGGGATGGGATCACCGTTGCGGTGATCGATGGAGGCTTCAAGCTGGATCATCCGGATTTGGTGGGGCAGTTCCTGCCAGGCAAGGACTTTAGTGGCAGCTCCGGTGGCGTGGGTTCCTACGGTGACGGACACGGCACGATGATGGCCAGCCTCATCGCGGGGACAGGAAGGAATCGAGGGGGAAACGGGGCGTACGGGCTTGCCCCGAGCGTCAAGATCCTTCCATTGAAGATCGATAACGGGTCGGTGGGGACCGCTGTCACGGCGGACTTCCTTGATCAGATCGGCCAGGCGGTCACTTATGCTGTCGACCAGGGGGCCAGGGTCATCAGCATTTCGCAAGGCGTTTCAGCGGTAACGACGCTTCCGGCTGATGTGGCCAAACTGAACAGGATTCTCGCGACCGCCCGGGCGAAGGGTGCTCTCGTGGTATCCAGTGTGGGCAATTCAGCAAAATCTGGGAATCTGGCCGAATACCCAGGCGCTCTTCCCAACGTTGTGGGCGTTGGAGCAGTTGACCGAAACGGAACCGTGACGGAGGAGTCTGAGACAGGGCCGCAGGTTACGCTCGTCGCTCCTGGCCAGGACACGCTTGCGGCTTGTACGGCTCCTTCTGGTTACTGCACGGGCCATGGGACGTCCGATGCGACTGCTCTGACTTCTGCTTCAGCCGCCCTGATCTGGGCAGTCCACAAGGACTGGACGGCGAACCAGATTCTGCGGGTGCTCATCAACACCGCAGGCAGGCCGAATGGCGGGAACAGTCGCACGGATGATGCAGGGTGGGGCGCGGTTCGGCCGCGTATCGCGCTGACTGACCCCGGTGATCCTGGTCCGGCCAATGTGTCGCCGCTCCCGGCTGACGCGGCTTCGCCTTCGGCCGCGCCATCGGCTTCGGCGAGTGCGTCCGCGCCTGCGTCGTCGGCGCCGAGCCCGGCTGCGAGTCCGACGGACGTGGCCGTTGGTGCGCCGTCGGTGCAGCCGAAGGTTGATGTGTCGTCCGGGTCGGGCAGCGTGCTTCCGATTGTGGCTGGGGTGGTGGCCGGGTTGGTGTTGGTGGCCGGGGTGGTGTTCGTGGTGGTGCGGCGGCGGAAGTCGGCTGGGGAGCCCGGGGTTCAGGTGCCGACGGTGCCGGCGCAGCAGCCGATGCCGCCGGTTCCGCCGTCGTACCAGCCGCCGGGGCCTCCGGGGGAAAACCCGTACGCGAAGTAGTTCAGGCCGTCTTGTGTGGTGGGGGGACCGGGTGGAGAGCCGCTGGATGTGGGTGCGGCGGCTTGTGGCCGTTGGGGCTGCGAGCTTCTGCGTGGCGGGGGTTGCGGTGGTGCCGGCCGTTGCGGATGGCTCGATCCGGCAGCAGCAGTGGCATCTGGATGCCTGTGGAAGGTCTCAAAAGGGGAAAACGTCACCGTTGCGGTGATCGACAGCGGATTCAAGCTGGACCACCCGGATCTGGCCGGACAGTTCCTTCCGGGGAAGGACTTCAGCGGAAGCCAGGGTGGTGTCGGATCCTATGCCGAGGGCCACGGCACGCAGATGGCCAGCCTCATTGCGGGAACCGGGAAATCGGATGGCGGCAAAGGGGCCTACGGCCTTGCCCCTGGCGCCAAGATCCTTCCTCTGAAGATCGCCAACGGATCCGAGCGGTCGGTGATTTCGGCTGACTTCCTGGACCAGATCGGGCAGGCCGTGACGTATGCCGTCGAGCAGGGCGCCAAGGTCATCAACATTTCGCAAGGGACCGCTGCCGTCACGACTTCCTCGGCGGATGTGGAGAAGCTCAACAAAATCCTGGCGGGAGCTCGGGCGAAGGGATCGCTGGTGGTCGCCAGCGTCGGAAACTCTGGCGAGCAGGGGAATATCGTCGAATACCCGGGCGCCCTTCCCAATGTGGTGGGAGTGGGGGCCTCTGACCGGAACGGCACGGTGACTTCCGAGTCCGAAAGCGGACCGCAGGTTGCACTTGTGGCCCCCGGTATGGACATGATCGAGGCCTGCACAGGCCCCCCTGGGTACTGTAAAAGCCACGGCACGTCGGACTCGACAGCTCTTGTCTCCGCCTCGGCGGCGCTGGTGTGGTCGGTGCATCCGACCTGGACGGCGAACCAGGTCCTGCGGGTCCTCGTCAACACGGCCGGTAAGCCGGCCAACGGCGCGGATCGTACCGACAGTGCGGGATACGGCGCGGTGCGGCCGCGCATTGCGTTGACGGATCCGGGCGATCCCGGTCCGGCGGATGTGTCGCCGATTCCCGTTGCGACGACCGTGCCTTCGGCCGCGCCATCGGCTTCGGCGAGTGCGTCCGCGCCTGCGTCGTCGGCGCCGAGCCCGCCCGCGAGTCCGACGGACGTGGCCGTTGGTGCGCCGTCGGTGCAGCCGAAGGCTGATGTGTCGTCCGGGTCGGGCGGCGCGCTTCCGGTTGTGGCTGGGGTGGTGGCTGGGTTGGTGCTGCTGGCCGGGGTGGTGTTCGTGGTGGTGCGGCGGAAGTCGGCTGGGGAGCCCGGGGTTCAGGTGCCTCCGGGGGGCAACCCGTACGCGCGGTAGGCCGGGAACCGGCTTGTCTTCGCCCGGTCGCTGGTGGTGTCGGCGGCCGGGCGGCGTTGTTTCGGGTGGGATCGCGCGTCCGGCTGGGGGTGGTGGGGGAGTGCGGCTCGGGCGTGGGGTTGGTGGGTGTGCGCCGTGGTCACTCGGGTGGGGGCTGGTGGGGGTGGGGGCGGGGTGGTGAGGGTGGTGGTATGGATGCGGAGGGTGCTTGGCGGGTAGGGCAGTTGCGGCGGGCGGCGGCTGCGGCGTTGATCGGGACGGCGATCGAGTTCTACGACTTCTTCATTTACGGGACGGCGGCCGCGTTGGTGTTCGGGCCGGTGTTCTTTCCTGGGTTGGGCGCGGTGGGGGCGCTGTTGGCGGCTTTCTCGGTGTACGCGGTGGCGTTCTTGGCCCGGCCGTTGGGGGCGGTGGTGTTCGGGCATTTCGGGGACCGGGTGGGGCGGAGGGCGACGTTGGTGGTGTCGCTGTTGTTGATGGGGTTGGCGACGGCGGCGGTGGGGGTGCTGCCGGGGTTCGCGGCCTGGGGGTGGTGGGCGCCGGTGGTGTTGGTGGTGCTGCGGGTGTGCCAGGGCGTCGGGTTGGGTGGGGAGTGGGGTGGGGCGGCGTTGCTGATCGCGGAGAATGCGCCGGCGGAGCGGCGGGGGCGTTACGGGGGGTTTCTGCAGTTGGGGCCGACGTGCGGGTTCGTGTTGGCGAACGGGGTGTTCCTGGCGCTTCAACTCGGGCTGGATGAGCGGGCGTTCCGCGCGTGGGGCTGGCGGGTGCCGTTCTTGGCCTCGTTCGCGCTGGTCGTGGTGGGGTTGTTCGTGCGGCTGCGGATCGAGGAGTCGCCGCTGTTCCGGTCGGCTGGGCGCGGGGAGCGGCCGCCGGTGCTGGAGGTGGTGCGTGAGCACTGGCGTCCGGTGTTGGCGGGCGGCGGGGCGATCACGATGGGGTACGCGCTGTTCTACCTGACCACGACGTATTCGCTGGCGTACGCGACCTCGGGGCTCGGGGTGGCGAGCACGGTGGTGCTGACGATGCTGCTGGTCGGTGCGGTGGGCATGGCCGGGATGGTGTGGCTGAGTGCCTCGCGCAGTGACCGGTGGGGGCGGCGGCGGACGTTGGGGTGGGCGACGGGCCTTGCGGTGGGCTGGTCGCTGGTGCTGTTCCCGCTGTTGGAGACGGTGAGCCGGTCGCTGATGTTCGTCGGGCTGGCGGGTGCGATGGTGGTGTTGGGCTGCATGTTCGGGCCGGTGGCGGCGTTCCTGCCGGAGTTGTTTCCGACCCGGGTGCGGTACACGGGCGCCGCGTTGACGTACAACCTGGGTGGCGTGATCGGCGGTGCGGCGACGCCGCTGGTGGCGACGCGGTTGACCGGGGTGTACGGGACGGCGGAGCCGGTGGGCTGGTATCTGGCGGGGCTGGGCGCGCTGGCCCTGGGGTGTTTGCGGCTGCTGCCGGAGACGACCGGGGCCGAGCTCGGGGCGGTGGACGGCGGACGCCGCCGGGCGCCCCGGTGGGGGGCGGATCCGGCGGCGTAGGCCGTGGCGTTGGTGTTGGCGCGGTGCAGGTGTGGCGTGGGCGCGGCGGAAGGGTCAGCCGGCCAGGGCGGCGCGGCCGGCCAGGACCACGGCGGTGTGCTCGGTGACGCGGGCGCCCAGGTGCTCGGCGGTCGCGATGTCGGCCTTGTGGACGGCCTCCGGGCCGGCGTCGGACGGGGAGGAGGCGGCGGCGCCGCTGAAGAAGCCGAGGCGGTTGAGGTCGTTCTCGGAGGCGGTGGTGGCGTTCCAGCCGGGCTTGAGGCCGAGGTTGACCCAGCTCATGCCGTGCTGGGCGGCGAGGGTCTGGAAGAAGCCGAGGGTGCCCGCCTTGTCGCCGCTCTTGGAGGCGGAGTTGGTGAAGCCGGCCGCGACCTTGTCCTTCCAGGCGTCGGTGAACCAGCGCTTGCTGGTGGCCTCGGCGAAGACGTGGAAGGCGCCGGAGGCGGTGCCCATGTAGGTGGGGGAGCCGAAGACGATCGCGTCGGCGGCGTCCAGCTGGGCCCACTGCTCCTCGGTGATGGTGTCGACGGCGATCGAGACGACCTCGGCACCTGCGTCGGCGGCGCCGCGGGCGACGGCCTCGGCGATCACGGCGGTGTGGCCGTAACCGGAGTGGTAGGCGAGGGCGATGGTCGGACGGACGGCGGTCATGCGGGCACTCCAGGGAGGGGTCGGGCGTGGGCCGGCGGGAGTCGGCCCAAGGCGTGGGGACAGAAGTGGGGACAGGCGTGCGGACGGACGTGGGGCGGTCGAGGTGAGGCGGCCCCGGGCCGTCTTCGGTCTCCAATATAGACCAGGTCTCTATTGGTTACCAAGGGTGGATTGGAGACCGCAGGGCTACCCTGGATGGCATGACGACCGAGGAAGCGACCCGGGCCCGGGCGGGGCAGCACGAGGAGCAGCGGGCGCGGCACGAGCCGGCGGAGCGGGGCGAGCCGGCGGGGCAGGACGGGTCGGCAGAGGAGGAGTACGACGTCTTCGGCCGGCTCTGCCCCAGCCGCGAGGTGTTCGCCGAGCTGGCCGACAAGTGGTCACTGCTGATCCTGATGAGCCTCGCCGCCTGCGGGCCGCAGCGCTTCTCCGAGCTCCAGCGCGGGGTCGGCGGGGTCAGTCGCAAGATGCTCACCCAGTCGCTGCGCAACCTGGAGCGCAGCGGCCTGCTGCTCCGCACGGTCTTCCCGGAGACGCCGCCGCGGGTGGTCTACGACCTGCTGCCACTCGGCCGCGAACTGGCCGAGCTGGTCACGCCGCTCGGCCGGTGGACGGAGCATCGCACCGGGCAGATGATGGCGGCCCGCGAGGAGTTCGACGCGGCCCACGCCGACGGCTGAGGCCGCGGGAGGGGGCGTGGAGGAGGTGGAGAGGGGCCCGAGCGCCGCCGGTCGGGGGCCGGCCGGGGCCGATTTCCCTTCCGGGCCGGCGGCCGTGTAATGTCTTCCTTGTTCGACCGGCCCGGTGAAAATCCGGCAAGCCCCTATAGCTCAGTCGGTAGAGCGTCTCCATGGTAAGGAGAAGGTCTGCGGTTCGATTCCGCATGGGGGCTCAACTGGAAGACCCTCGCCTCTGGCGGGGGTCTTTCGCGTTTCCGCTGACAGTCGATGCACGACGGGCTGGCGAGTCGGGTACGGAATGCGCTGTGATGGTGCGTCATCGGCCGCCCGCCCGACGGGTACGGGCGTGAGCCGGACCCCGACCGGGAGGGCGTCATGGGCGTTCGACTCGTGGTGGTGGACGACCATCGGCTGCTGGCCGAGGCGTTGGCGACCGCGCTGCAGCTGCGCGGTCACCGGGTGCTCGCGGTGGGCTCCCCGGCGGGTGTCGCCGCCGACCTGGTGGCCGGACGGCGGCCCGAGGTGTGTCTGCTGGGGGTGGCCGCGCCTGGGGAGCCGGGCGCCTTCGACGGGCTGCGCCGGATTCGCCGGGAGCGTCCCGAGGTGGCCGTGATCGTGCTCGGACCGGTGGGTGAACTGCGGGGCGTGGCCGGGGCGTTCGCGGCCGGCGCGGCGGGGTACGTACCCAGCGACGAGCTGATCGAGGTGGTCGAGCGGGCCATCGGACGGGCCCGGGCGGGCGAGGCCGCGGTCGGGGTGGACATCCTGCGCGGGGCCTTCGACCAACTGCTGCGTCCGGCGCCCGAACCGGACGACGAGGCCGTCCGGTTGCTGCGGCTGCTGACCCGGCGTGAGGTGCAGGTGCTGTCCCGGATCGCGGACGGTGAGGACACCGCCGCGATCGCCGCCGGGATGCGGATCGCCGCCAGCACCGCCCGGACGCACGTCCAGCGGGTGCTGATGAAGCTCGGCGCGCGGACCCGCCTGGAGGCGGCCGCGGTGGCGGCGCGCACCGGCCTGCTGGAGCGGATGTCCGGCGGCTGAGGGGGCGCGGGAAGACAGCGGGGGAGGCGGAGGCGCAAGCCCTCCGGGAAGGCGGAGGCGAAGACGTCGGGAAAGCCAGAGGGCAAGCCCCGAGGAAGCCGGAGGGCAAGCCGCCGTGGCAGCGACTGGGCGCGGCCGGGATGTCCGGCGGCTGAGGAGTTGGTGAAGAGCCTGCGAGCGGCCACCCGCGTGGTCGGGAGCACCCCGGCGGATTGGGAGAATGGCCTCAGTCCTACGCATTCCTTCGATGGCCCCGCCGACCGGGCGGACCATCGCCCGCTGGAGGTCTCAACATGAGTAAGTACCTGGTCACGGGTGGCGCCGGCTACGTCGGCAGCGTGGTGGCCGCCCACCTGCTGGAGGCGGGGCACCAGGTGACCGTCCTGGACGACCTCTCGACCGGCTTCCGCGAGGGCGTTCCGGCCGGTGCCGAGTTCGTCGAGGGCCGGATCCAGGAGGCCGGCAAGGTGCTGGACGGCTCCTTCGACGGCGTGCTGCACTTCGCCGCCTCCTCGCAGGTCGGCGAGTCGGTCGTGGACCCGGAGAAGTACTGGCGCAACAACGTGGCCGGCTCGCTGGAGCTGATCAGCGCGATGCGCGCGGCGGGCGTGCGCAAGCTCGTCTTCTCCTCCACCGCCGCCACCTACGGCGAGCCGGAGGCCGTGCCGATCGCCGAGACCGCCCGTACCGCGCCGACCAACACCTACGGCGCCACCAAGCTCGCCGTGGACCACCTGATCACCAGTGAGGCCGTCGCGCACGGCCTGGCCGCCGTCTCGCTGCGCTACTTCAACGTGGCCGGTGCGTACGGTGCGTACGGTGAGCGGCACGACCCCGAGTCGCACCTGATCCCGCTGGTCTTCCAGGCCGCGCTCGGGCAGCGCCCGCACATCGCGGTGTACGGCGACGACTACCCGACCCCGGACGGCACCTGCATCCGCGACTACATCCACGTCGCGGACCTGGCTGACGCACACCTGCTGGCGCTGGACGCCGCCAAGCCGGGCGAGCACCTGATCTGCAACCTGGGCAACGGCAGCGGCTTCTCGGTGCGCGAGGTGATCGAGTCGGTCAAGCGTGTCACCGGCCGGGAGATCCCGGTTCAGGTCGCCGACCGTCGCGCCGGCGACCCGGCGGTGCTGGTGGCCTCGGCCGCCCGCGCCCACGAGGCGCTGGGCTGGACCCCGCGCCGCCCGAACCTGGACGACATCGTCGCCGACGCCTGGAAGTTCACCCTGGAGAAGAACGGCCGGTAGGCCTGCCGGGCCCATCGGCCTCCCGCGAGGCCCGGCAGCCCGCCGGACACCAGCAGTAGCCGCCCGCCGCGGGCGCCGCACCCGGACCGTACGGGAGCGGCGCCCGGAGTGGCGGAGCACCGGCCGGAGCGCAAGTCCAGTCACGTACGCACCTTCTGACGAAACTTCACCAAATCGCCACGAGGGCGTTTCCCGACCCCGTACGCTGAACGCGGTACCGGTGGGGGCCGGCGCCCTTTCGATCTCACCGGCCACCGGTGGGCGGGCGGAGCGGCGGGTCCGAACGCGGGCGCCGGGCCGGTCCCCGCTCCCCGGCTCGGGCGGTCTGAGCAGGGGGAGGGACGATGGGTCGGATTCGCGTCCTGGTGGTCGACGACCACCGGATCTTCGCCGAAGCACTGGCCGCGGCGCTCGCCGCCGAGCCCGACGTGGAGGTGGGTGCAGCCGGCAGTGCGGCCGCCGCCGAGCGGGCGCTGGAGCGCGCCGCCGCCGAGGGCCGGGTCTACGACGTGGCGCTGATCGACGCCGACCTCGGGGCCGGCGGGGGCGGAGCGGTCGGGCCGCCCGGGGCGGCTCCGCCGACGGCCCGCCGACGGCCCGGCGCGGAGCCCGGCGAGGAGGCCCGGCGCCGGGCGGTCCCGCCTGTGCCGCCGCCACGACGGCCGCCCGCACCGCCAGGGGTGCTCTCCCCGCTGGTGTCCCCGGTGTCGTCCGCGGTGCCGGGCGCGCCACCGGCCGGCGCCCGCCAGCCGACCGACTCACTCCGCGCCGACCGCCTCCGGGCAGATCAGCTCCGGGCCGACCAGCTCAGACCCCCCGCCCCGCCGCCCGACGGCATCACCCTGCTCGCCCGCCTCCGCCGCGCCCACCCCGGGTTGCGCGCCGTCGTGCTGGCCACCGCCGACGATCCGCACCGCGCCGCCCGGGCCCTGCACGCGGGCGCCACCGGCTGGGTGGCCAAGGAGAGTTCACTGGCCCGGCTGCTCGCGGTGGTGCGGGGCGTGCTGCGGGACGAGACGCATCTGCCGCCCGCGCTGCTCACCGGGGTGATCCGCGAACTGACCACCGCCCGACGGGACCGCACCGAGAGCGAGCGGCTGGTGGACACCCTCACCCCGCGGGAGAAGCAGATCCTGCGCTGCATGGTCGCGGGTCTGGGTCGGCAGGCGGTCGCGGAGCGGCTCTACCTTTCGCCGCACACCGTCCGGACACACATGCAGAACGTGCTCGGCAAGCTCGGGGTGCACTCCACGCTGGCCGCCGTCGCGGTCGCCCGCCGGGCCGGGGTCAGCCCCGCCGAGCCGGCCGCGCCGCCGCCGCCGTCCGTGGCGGCCACCGTCGAGCGGCCGTGACGCCTGGTCGTGATGCCAGGTCGTGACGCCTGGTCGTGATGCCAGGTCGTGACGCCTGGTCGTGATGCCAGGTCGTGACGCCTGGCCATGTCGCCTGGTTGTGACGCCCGCCCGGGCGCGGTTCAGCCCGGGATATTGTCGAACGGGGAGATCAGCAGCCGCAGCAGCGTGGCGAGTTCGGTCTGCTGGCCGGAGGTGAGCTGGGCGAGCAGTTCGCGCTCGTGCGCGAGCAGTCCGGCGAGTGCCTGGTCGGCGCGGTCGCGGCCGTCGTCGGTGAGCCGGACCAGCACGCCGCGCCGGTCGTCCGGGTCGGGCAGTCGCTTGACCAGGCCCTTGCCGGTGAGCCGGTCGATCCGGTTGGTCATGGTGCCGGAGGTGACCAGGGTCTGGGTGAGCAGTTGCCCGGGGGAGAGCTGGTACGGGGAGCCGGCCCGCCGCAGGGCGGTCAGGACGTCGAACTCCCAGGGCTCCAGGCCGTGCTCGGCGAAGGCGGTGCGGCGGGCGCGGTCCAGGTGCCGGGCGAGCCGGCTGACCCGGCTGAGCACCTCGAGCGGTTCCACGTCGAGGTCGGGGCGCTCCCGGCGCCACGCTGCGACCAGCCTGTCGACCTCGTCCTCCATGACGATCAGTGTATCGGTGGATGTGTCGATGTGAAGTCTCTTGACATCGAGAAATGTGCCAGCGAGGCTACATCGAGATATCTTGATGTCGAGATACTTCGAGGTGAACCATGACCACCCCCGTCTGGGACCCGGCGCAGTACCTGCGCTTCGCCGACGAACGCACCCGCCCGCTGCGCGACCTGCTCGCCCGCGTCCCCGCCCTTCCGCACCCTGGTGAGGAGACGATCCTCGACATCGGCTGCGGCCCCGGCAACTCCACCGCCGCCCTGCGCGAACGCTGGCCGCACGCCCGCATCACCGGCGTCGACAACTCCGCCCCGATGCTCGCCACCGCCCGTACCGAGGGCGAACCCACCGCCGAGTACCTGCTCGCCGACGCCCGCGACTACGACCCGGCCCCGGCCGAGCCCGACCTCGTCGTCTCCAACGCCACCCTGCAGTGGGTCGACGGCCACCTCGACCTCGTCCCGCGCTGGGCCGGCGCCCTGCGCCCCGGTGGAGCCGTCGCCTTCCAGGTCCCCGGCAACTTCGACGCTCCCAGCCACACCCTGCTCGCCGACCTGCGCCGCAGCCCCCGCTGGCGCGCCCTGCTCGGCGAGGACGCCGTCCGACCCGGCGTCCACCCGCCCGAGCGCTACCTCGACGCCCTCGCCGCCGCCGGCTGCCACCCGGACGTCTGGGAGACCACCTACCTGACCGCGCTCCCGGGGCCGGACCCGGTCCTGGAGTGGGTCAAGGGCACCGCGCTGCGCCCCGTGCTGACCCGGCTCGACGATCCGGCCGACCGGACCGCCTTCCTTGCCGAGTACGGGCGGCTGCTGCGCGAGGCCTACCCGGCCGGGCCGTCCGGGACGGTCTTCCCGTTCCGGCGGATCTTCGCGGTGGGCGTCAAGCGGTAGGGGCAACCGGGAGAGGCCAGGTAGGAGAGGTCAAACGGGGTAGGTCAGGCAGGAGAGGGCAAGCGGGAGAGGTCAGGTAGAGGGCTGCTCAGCCCGTGCGGTCGCCGACCAGCCTCGGGTGTCGCTCCAGGCCCTCCAGGCCGTGCCAGGCGAGGTTCACCAGGTGCGCCGCCACCGTCGCCTTGTCCGGCTTGCGGACCTCCAGCCACCACTGGCCGGTCAGCGCGACCATCCCGACCAGCATCTGCGAGTACATCGGGGCCAGTCGCGCGTCGAAGCCGCGCGACTTGAACTCCAGGCCCAGGATGTCCTCCACCTGTGTCGCGATGTCGCTGATCAGCGAGGCGAAGGTGCCGGTCGACTGGGCCACCGGCGAGTCCCGGACCAGGATCCGGAAGCCGTCCGTCGAGGTGTCGATGTAGTCCATCAGCGCGAAGGCGGCCTGCTCCAGCAGCTCGCGGGAGTGTCCGCCGGTCAGCGCCCCGGTCACCATGTCCAGCAGCAGCTGCATCTCGCGGTCCACCACCACCGCGTACAGGCCCTCCTTGCCGCCGAAGTGCTCGTACACGACGGGCTTCGAGACCCCGGCGCGTTCGGCGATCTCCTCCACCGAGGTGCCGTCGTAGCCGCGCTCCGCGAAGACCGTCCGGCCGATCTCCAGCAGCTGTTCGCGCCGCTGCTTGCCGGTCATCCGGACCCGGCGGCGCGGGGCGGGGGCGGCCGGGCCGCCGGCCCCGTCGGCGGTCCCGCCCGTCGGTGCAGCGGCCCGCGGACGGGCCGGCGCCGTAGCGGGCGCCGCGTTGGTCCGCGTGCTGTGGTGACCGCCTGTGCTGTCTGCGCTGCTCCCGTTCACCCCTACATCATGCTGGAAGCGCCGCCTCATGCGGCGCGGCGGGCGGCGATCCGCTGCGCGTCCGGCCAGCGGACGTCCCGCACCCAGCCGGCCAGCTCGAACCAGCGGATCAGCCGGGCCGAGGAGTCGATCTGCCCGCGCAGCACCCCGTGCCGGGCCGCGGTCGGGTCGGCGTGGTGCAGGTTGTGCCAGGACTCGCCGCAGGAGAGCACCGCGAGCCACCAGACGTTGCCGGAGCGGTCCCGGGAGCGGAACGGGCGCCGGCCGACGGCGTGGCAGATCGAGTTGATCGACCAGGTGACGTGGTGCAGCAGCCCCACCCGGACCAGCGAACCCCAGAAGAAGGCGGACAGCGCGCCGGTCCAGGACAGCGTCACCAGGCCGCCGATCAGCGCGGGCAGCGCCAGCGAGATCGTGGTCCAGAGCCAGAACAGTCGGGAGATCCGCCTTATGGCCGGGTCGCGGACCAGGTCGGGGGCGTACTTGAGCTGGGAGGTCTGCTCCTCGTCGAACATCCAGCCCATGTGGGCCCACCACAGGCCCTTCATCAGCGCCGGGATGCTCTCCCCGTAGCGCCAGGGCGAGTGCGGGTCGCCCTCCTTGTCGCTGAACCGGTGGTGCTTGCGGTGGTCCGCGACCCAGCGCACCAGCGGGCCCTCGACCGCGAGGCTCCCGACGATCGCCAGGGCGAGGCGCATCGGGCGGTTGGCCTTGAACGCGCTGTGGGTGAAGTAGCGGTGGTAGCCGACGGTGATGCCGTGGCAGGTGAGGAAGTACATGGAGACGGTGATCGCCACGTCCGTCCACCCCAGCCCCCAGCCCCAGACCACCGGTACGGCGGCCAGCAGCGCGGCGAACGGCACGAGGATGAACAGGCCGAGTGCGGCCCGCTCGGCCAGGCCCTGCTTCTCCCCGCCACGGGTGGCGGACACCTGCGTGGCTGCGGTGGCGGGATCGGTGCCGATGTCGGTGTCGGTGTCGGGATCGGGAAACGGAGTGCGGGACGCGGCGGTCCCTGCGCGCGCCTGGCCTGCCTGGATGGTCATGGGCGTCCCCTTGCGGCGTCCCGGAACGGGAGAGAAGCGGATCCTACGTTGGCGTAACTTACGGCATCGTAGGTTGCGCTTCGCGCCCAGGGGAACACGCAGCCGCGCGGCGCTTGAGTGAATTCACCCGACTGGATGGATGAACCCGGGGCCGGGGGAGTCCGGTCGGGAACCGCGCATCGGAGCCATACGGATCGGTGCAAGTCGATACCCAGGGTGGGGTCCACTCGGGTAGGGTCTGACACGACTGTCCGCCGTGGTGTAATGGCAGCACAGGGCCCTTTGGAGGCCTTTGTCTGGGTTCGAATCCTAGCGGCGGAGCCTCTGCACGCCTCCGGTTCGGGCGTCTTCCACCGCGCCGGTATTGTCGGTGCTGCTCGGCGGACTGTGCGTATGGCGACCGGCCTGGGTCCCGGCCGGGTCTGCTCTGCCCTCTCTGTGAACCTACCGAGGAGCCTCCCCGCATGGGTGCCAATTCGCTTGCCGCCGTTGTCGTGCTCGCCGCCGGTGGCGGGACCCGGATGAAGTCGAACAAGCTGCCCAAGGTGCTGCACGAGGTGTGCGGGCGGTCCCTGGTGGGCCACTCGGTGGCGGCGGCTCGGGAACTGACGCCCGCGCAGCTCGTGGTGGTCGTCGGGCACCAGCGCGAGCAGGTCCAGGCGCACCTGGCGGAGCACTACCCTGCGGTGCGGACCGCGGTCCAGGAGGAGCAGAACGGCACCGGGCACGCGGTGCGGACGGCGCTGGAGGCGCTGGCCGCCGACGGTGTGGTGCTGGACGGCACCGTGATCGTCACCGCCGGCGACTCGCCGCTGCTGACCGGGGCGACCCTGCGCCGACTGGCGGACGCGCACACGGCCCAGCAGAACGGCGTCACCGTGCTGACCGCCGTCGTCCCGGAGCCCTTCGGCTACGGCCGGATCCTGCGCGACGAGGACGGCACTGTCGCCTCGATCGTCGAGGAGCGGGACGCCAGCGACACCCAGCGCGCGATCGCCGAGATCAACTCGGGTGTCTTCGCCTTCGACGCCAAGCTGCTGGTCGAGGCGCTGGCCGAACTCACCACGGACAACTCGCAGGGCGAGGAGTACCTGACCGACACCCTGGAGATCCTGCGCAAGGCCGGCCACCGGGTGGGCGCCGTGGTCGCCGAGGACCACCGGGACATCCTGGGTATCAACGACCGGGTCCAGCTGGCGCAGGCCCGCCGGCTGCTGAACGACCGCCTGCTGGAGCGGGCGATGCGCGCGGGCGTCACCGTGGTGGACCCGGCGACCACCTGGTTCGACGTGCAGGTGACCTACGAGCCGGACGCCCTGGTGCTGCCCAACACCCAGCTGCAGGGCGCCACCCACCTGGCCGAGGGCTGCGAGGTCGGTCCGAACTCCACCCTGAAGGACACCCTGGTCGGCGCCGGCGCCCGCGTGAGCAACACCACGGCCGACCGCGCCGAGGTGGGCGAGCTGGCCACCGCGGGCCCGTACGCCTACCTGCGGCCGGGGGCGAAGCTGGCCCGCAAGGCGAAGGTCGGCACCTACGTCGAGATCAAGAACTCCGAGCTGGGCGAGGGCGCCAAGGTGCCGCACCTGTCGTACATCGGCGACGCCACGATCGGCGAGGGCACCAACGTCGGCGCGGCCTCGGTCACCGTGAACTACGACGGCGTGAACAAGCACCGCACGGTCATCGGCGCGCACTGCCGCACCGGTTCGGACAACATGTTCATCGCCCCGGTCACCGTCGGTGACGGCGCTTACACCGGCGCCGGCTCGGTGATCACCACCGACGTCCCGCCGGGCGCGCTCGGCGTGAACCGCGCCCACCAGCGCAACATCGAGGGCTGGGTCGAGCGCAAGCGCCCCGGCACCACGTCGGCGCAGGCGGCGAAGGCCGCGACGGACGGGGCCACGGAGGCCTGACGCGACGGGCGGAAGTCCGGGTGGAAGTCCGAGGGGCGGTCCCGAGGCGGACGGTTTCCGTGCGGGCGCGTAACCTGGGGGACATACGTGCGCCACTGGGCTTTCCGCCCGTGTCCAGGCGTACCGACATTTCCCCGACCCCGTACCGCGCGTGGGCCTCGCCTGCCCGCATCGGGTCGAGGGATCAGCGTCCGCAACGCGAGGAGACGGTGCAGTGAGCGGGATCACGACGTCGGGTGAGAAGAAGCTCAAGCTCTTCTCCGGCCGTGCCCACCCGGAACTGGCGAGTGAGGTGGCCGCGGCGCTGGGGACCGAGCTGGTCCCCACCAAGGCCCTGGACTTCGCCAACGGCGAGATCTACGTCCGCTTCCTGGAGTCCGCCCGCGGCGCGGACTGCTTCGTGATGCAGAGCCACACGGCTCCCATCAACCAGTGGATCATGGAGCAGCTGATCATGATCGATGCTCTGAAGCGGGCCTCCGCCAAGAGCATCACCGCGATCCTGCCGTTCTACGGCTACGCCCGCCAGGACAAGAAGCACCTCGGCCGCGAGCCCATCTCGGCCCGGCTGGTCGCCGACCTGCTGCGCCAGGCAGGTGCCGACCGCCTGATGGCCGTGGACCTGCACACCGCGCAGATCCAGGGCTTTTTCGAGGGCCCGGTGGACCACCTCTTCGCGCTGCCGCTGCTGGCCGACTACATCGGCGAGAAGGTGGACCGCTCCAAGCTGACCGTCGTCTCGCCGGACGCCGGCCGGGTGAAGGTGGCCGACCAGTGGTGCGACCGTCTGGACGCCCCGCTGGCGATCATCCACAAGCGCCGCGACATCACCCAGGCCAACACCATCCTGTCGGCCGACGTCGTCGGTGACGTCAAGGACCGGGTCTGCGTCCTGGTCGACGACATGATCGACACCGCCGGCACGATCTGCGCCGCGGCCGACGCGCTGTTCGACAACGGCGCCGCGGACGTCCTGGTGGCGGCCACCCACGGTGTGCTCTCCGGCCCGGCCGCGGACCGGCTGAAGAACTCGCGGGTCAGCGAGTTCGTGTTCACCAACACGCTGCCCACCCCGGCGCAGCTCCAGCTGGACAAGATCACCACGCTGTCCATCGCCCCGTCGATCGCGGCCGCGATCCGCGAGGTGTTCGAGGAGGGTTCGGTCACGAGCCTCTTCGAGGGCGTGCACTGACGAAGCCCGCGCAGGCGGCCCCGGTCCCCCAGTGGGCCGGGGCCGCCGCCGATTTCGCGGGAAGCCGTAGATGCGGTTAGACTCGTGAAACTGCTCGGCGAGGGATGCCGTGCGCCTGCTCGACGGGCGCCCGATCCGTGATCGACGCGCTGCCGGATTCCGATCCCGCCGGCAGGCCGTTGCCGCCGAGTGACCCCCGAACGTACTGAGGGTGTGGTCCCGGCGGTTTTTCGCGTTGCCTGCACCCCCGCGCCAAGTCTTCACGAGGAGTGCAGTCGTGTCCGAGATCCGTATTGCTGCTGAGACCCGTACCGAGTTCGGCAAGGGTGCCGCCCGTCGCGCCCGCCGCGCCGGCTTCGTCCCGGGTGTCGTCTACGGCCACGGCCACGCCCCGGTTCACCTGAACCTGCCCGGCCACGACCTGATGATGGCCCTGAAGACCCCGAACGCCCTGCTGGTCGTGCCGATCGAGGGCAAGGACGAGTACGTGCTGCCGAAGGCCGTCCAGCGTGAGGCCATCAAGCGCACCATCGAGCACGTCGACCTGCTGCTGGTCAAGCGCGGCGAGAAGGTCACCGTCGAGATCCCGGTCCTCACCGAGGGCGAGCTGGCCCCCGGCGGCAACCTGCTCGAGCACGTGCTGAACGCCCTGCCGATCGAGGCCGAGGCCACCCACCTGCCCGAGTCCGTGACCGTCTCGGTCGAGGGCCTGGAGGCCGGTGCCTCCATCCACGCCAAGGACATCACCCTGCCGGCCGGCGTCACCCTGGCCGTCGAGGCCGACGCCGTCGTGCTGCAGGTCATCGGCGCCCAGGCCGCCCCGGCCGAGGACGAGGCCGTCGAGGCCGAGGGCGCCGAGGCCTGAGCCTCGCCGCAGTAGCCAGTTGAGACCGCTGCCCCGGTCGCTCCCGCTGGAGCGACCGGGGCAGCGGTGTGTCCGGGATGCGGCGTCTCCGGGGATGATGGCGTCGAGCGTGAAGGCGAGGAGTGAGGGCACGATGGCGGACGAGTACGAGGGCCCCTGGCTGGTGGTCGGGCTGGGCAACCCGGGCGAGCAGTACGCCCGGAACCGGCACAACATCGGGTTCATGGTGGTGGACCTGCTGGCGCAGCGGATGGGCGCCAAGTTCAAGGCGCACAAGAGTCGGGCGCAGGTGGCCGAGGGCCGGCTGGCGGGCAAGCGGGTGGTGCTGGCCAAGCCGATGTCCTTCATGAACCTGTCCGGCGGGCCGGTGACGGCGCTGCGCGACTTCTACAAGGTGCCGGCCGCCGCGCTGATCGCGGTCCACGACGAGCTGGACATCGACTACGCGGCGCTGCGGCTGAAGCTGGGCGGCGGGGACAACGGCCACAACGGGCTGAAGTCGATCACCAAGTCGCTGGGCCCCGAGTACCACCGGGTGCGCTGCGGGATCGGCCGCCCGCCGGGCCGGATGGAGGTCGCGGACTTCGTGCTGAAGGACTTCTCCTCGACCGAGCGCAAGGAGCTGGACTGGTTCGTGGACCGCTCCGCGGACGCGGTGGAGGCGCTGCTGTACGAGGGGCTGGAGCGGGCGCAGGGGACGTACAACTCCTGAACCTCCGTCAACAGGGCGGTGGGTACGCAACAGTCGTACAACGCTTGACCGGCCAAACCTGAATCCATGTGAGAAGCCTGTGCGGGATCGGATACCGTCGGCCCGGTACGCGAACGAGTCCTGGGGAGTTCTCGATGCGGGGATTGGGTCCGGTCCGCCCACTGCGGCGGATCCGGGTGGTCCGGCTGAAGCAGTTCGGACGACGGGTCGGTACGGCCGGTGCGCTGGGGGCGGCCGGAGTGCTGTTGTCCAGCGGCGCGGTGGCGCACGCGGACCCGGTGGCGGAGCCGGATCCGCTGATCGCCCCGGAGCCGGCGGCGGCGCAGCCGGTCCTCGGCGAGTCGATGGGCCCCGACGCGGGGCTGCTGGCCGTCGGCGGCGGCCTGGTGGTGGCGGCCGGCGGAGCGGCGCTGTGGTTGAAGCGCAGGCGCGCGGGCGAGCCCGCGGAGTAGTCACGAGTCCTCAGGGGCCGGTGCCTCCAGGGGAGGCACCGGCCCCTCGCGGTTCCCGGCTCAGCCGGTGTTGCGCAGGCCGGCGGCGATGCCGTTGACGGTCAGCAGCAGCGCGCGGGCGCGCAGCGGGTCGTCGCGGCGTCCGGCGTCGGTCTCCTCGCGCTGGCGGCGCAGCAGCGCCACCTGGAGGTAGGAGATCGGGTCGAGGTAGGCGTCGCGGACGGCGAAGGTCTGCTTCAGCACCGGGTTGTGCTCCAGCAGTTCGCTCTCGCCGGTGAGCCGGAGCACCTCGCGCAGGGTGAGGGCGTGCTCGGCCTTGATCTGGTCGAAGACGTGGCGCAGTTCGCCGGGCACCAGCTGCTCGACGTAGTGGCGGGCGATCCGCAGGTCGGTCTTGGCCAGCGTCATCGCGACGTTGGACAGGAAGTTGCGGAAGAAGTGCCACTCGCTGTTCATCTCGTCCAGCACGTGGCCCAGGCCGGCCGCGCGGGCGGCGGCGAGGCCGGAGCCGACGCCGTACCAGCCGGGGACGATCTGGCGGGACTGGGTCCAGCCGAAGACCCACGGGATGGCCCGCAGGCCGTCCAGGCCCGCGCCTGAGTCGGGGCGGCGGGACGGGCGGGAGCCCAGGTGCAGCGAGGCGAGCTGGTCGACCGGGGTGGAGGCGAAGAAGTACTTCGGCAGGTCCTCCTGCTCGACCAGGGCGCGGTAGGCGGTGTGGGCGGCCTCGGAGACCCGGTCCATCGCGGCGTCCCAGCGGGCCAGCTCCTCGGGGGCCTGGCGCGGTGCGGTGTGCAGCGCGGAGGCGGAGAGGGTGGCGGAGATGGTCAGCTCCAGGTTCTCCCGGGCGAGGGAGGGGAGCAGGTACTTGTCGGAGATGACCTCGCCCTGCTCGGTGACCTTGATCTCGCCTTCCAGGGTGCCCCAGGGCTGGGCCAGGATGGCCTCGTGCGAGGGGCCGCCGCCGCGGCCGACGGTGCCGCCGCGGCCGTGGAAGAGGCGCAGCCGGATGCCGTAGCGGTGGGCGACGTCGCGCAGGCGGCGCTGGGCGCGGTGGATCTCCCACTGGGAGGTGGTGATGCCGCCGAACTTGGAGGAGTCCGAGTAGCCGAGCATGACCTCCTGGATGTCGCCGCGCAGCGAGACGAGCAGCCGGTAGGAGGGGTCGGAGAGCATCTCGTCGAGGATGCGGTCGGCCTGCTGGAGTTCGTCGGTGGTCTCCAGCAGCGGCACGATGCCGATCTTGGCGATGCCGGAGTGCAGGTCGATCAGGCCGGCCTCGCGGGCCAGCACGGTGGCGGCGAAGACGTCGTCGGCGCCCTGGCACATCGAGATGATGTAGCTCTCGACGATCTCGTCGCCGAAGCGCTCGAAGCCCTCGCGGATGGTGTTGAAGACGCCGAGCGTCTTGGTGCCGGCCTCGTCCAGCGGGGCCGGGGTGGGGGCGAGCGGGCGGCGCGAGCGGAGCTCCTTGGCGAGCAGCTTCTGCCGGTACTCGCGGGGCATGTCGGCGTAGCGCCAGGCCTCCTCGCCGAGGCGGTCGAAGAGCTGGCCGAGGGCGTGGTGGTGGGCCTCGGCGTGCTCGCGCACGTCCATGGTGGCGAGTTGGAGGCCGAAGGCCTCGATGGTGCGGATGGCGCGGGCGAGGCGGCCGTCGGCGATGAGCTCGCCGCGGTGGGCGCGCAGCGAGCTCTGGATCAGCCGCAGGTCGGCGACGAGTTCGCGGGTGCCGAGGTAGTCGCGGCCCGCGATGTGCGGGGTGCCGCCGGCCAGGCGCTCGCGGGTGTTCTCCAGCTTGAGTCGGATGCAGGTGGCCTTGAGGCGGTAGGGCTCCTCGGCGTTCATCCGCTTGTAGCGCGGGCTGAGTTCGGGGAGCAGGTGCAGGTCGGTGTTGAGCGAGGCGAGCAGTTCGACCGAGGCGCCGGCCAGCCGCTCGGAGGTGGAGAGCGTGTTGCGCAGCTCGTCGATGGCGGCCAGGGCGTCCTTGATGCCGTACTCGTGCTGGAGGTTGAGGACGTCCCAGGTGACCTGCGGGGTGACGTTGGGGTTGCCGTCGCGGTCGCCGCCGATCCAGGTGCCGAAGGTGAGCGGGCGGACGCCGTCGGGCAGGTTGAGGCCGACCCGGGCGAGCTCCTCCTGCAGCTCCTCGAGGACCTCGGGGACGGCCTCGCGGTAGAGCTCGTCCAGGTAGTAGACGGCGTTGCGGGCCTCGTCGGTGGGCTCGGGACGGGCGATGCGCAGCTCGTCGGTCTGCCAGAGCAGGTCGATGACCTCGGCGAGGCGGCGGTCGGCGGAGCGCTTGGCGCTGCTGGTGCGGGCCGGGCCGGCGGCGACGAGGCCGGAGGCGACCTCCTCGCGGTGGATGCGGTCGAGGAGTTCGCCGATCCGGCGCAGCTTGTTGAGGACGCTGCGGCGGGCGGCCTCGGTGGGGTGCGCGGTGAAGACCGGGCGGACCGCGAGGTGGGCCAGGGTGTCCTCGAGGTGCTTGGGGTCGGCCTCGGCGAGCTGGTCGGCGGTCTGCGCGAGCAGCGAGCCCTCCCGGGCGCGGCGGGTGGCGAACTCGCGGCCGCGGTGCACCTGCTCGGTGACGTTGGCGAGGTGGAAGTAGGTGGAGAACGCCCGGACCAGCTTGGCGGCGGTGTCCAGGTCGATGTCGGAGAGGAGTTCGGCGGTGGCCTCGCCGTCGGTGCGGCTGAGCAGGCGGACCTGTTCGACCAGGCCCAGCAGCTGGGGACCCTCCTGGCGGACCAGCGTCTCGCCGAGCAGGTCGCCGAGGCGGCGGATGTCCGCCCGCAGGGCGGAGTTATCGGCGATCGCGCCGGCTGCGACGCCGGGGGTGGGGCTGTCCGCCGGGTTGGGGACCGGAGCGGTCACGGCTGGCTCCCTGTGGTGGTGGGGTTCGGCAACGGCTCATCGTCACAGGTCCACACGCGTGTGGCGGTTGTGACGCGTGCGGACCGCGCTGTCCGACGCGACCAGCATAGGTGTCGGGGCGTGTGGTGTCCGCGAGGTGGCCGGATGGCGGACAGTGCTGCCGAAAAGGAGCTGTGGTCTGGACCACTTGGCGGAGCCGGGAGGTGTGCCGGACAATCCCGGTGGGGAGGGGTGGGGGTTGCCGCATAGTCTGTCGGGCATGAGCAAGTCGCCTGGGGAGCGCGCGCAGGACCGGTCGTTCTGGTGGTGGAAGCGGCCGCGCAGCGCCTTCCTGGACATCGGCCTGGCCCTGCTCGCCGCGCTGGAGTGCGCGGTCAGCACGATCGGCTTCGTGTCCGCCCGGGTGCACCTGACCACCACGGCCACGGTGGGGATCGCGCTGCTCGGCACGCTGGCCGGCGGCTCGCTGGTGCTGCGCCGGCGCTGGCCGGCCGTCCCGGTGCTGGTCACCCTGGTCGCGATGCCCGGAATGCTCGGCGTGCTGCTGCTGGTGGTGGCGCTGTACACGCTGGCGGAGACCTGGGAGTGGCCCTCGCGGCGCTGGCGGGTGGTGGCGCTGTCGGGGCTGGCCTTCGCCGAGGCGGTCGCCGTGATGATGGTGTCGATGCTGACCCCCGACGACCCGACGGTGGAGCAGCCGCCGCTGTGGGGCCAGGTCCTGATAGCGGTGCTGGTGGCGGTCGGGCTGACCGTCCCCCCGGTGGTGACCGGCCTGTACGTGGGCGCCCGGCGGCGGCTGATCGAGTCGCTCAAGGACCGTGCGCACGGCCTGGAGACCGAGCTGGACCTGCTGGCCGAGCAGGCGCAGGAGCGCGCCCGCCGGGCCCGGCTGGAGGAGCGCACCCGGATCGCCCGGGAGATGCACGACGTGGTGGCGCACCGGGTGTCGCTGATGGTGGTGCACGCCGGGGCACTGGAACGCATCGCCGCCAAGGACCCGGAGAAGGCCGCGCAGAGCGCCAAACTGATGGGCGAGGTGGGTCGGCAGGCGCTGAACGAGCTGCGCGAGATCCTCGGCGTGCTGCGGATGGACGACGAGCGGCCGCCGGAGTCGGACACGCTGGTCGGGCTGCCGCGGCTGGTGGACCAGTCCCGGGCGGCCGGGATGGCGGTGACCCTGACGGTCAGCGGCAGCCGGCAGGAGTTCACCGCCGAGGCCGAGCAGACCGCCTACCGGGTCGTCCAGGAGGGGCTGACCAACGCGCACAAGCACGCGGGCGGCGCGCAGGTGTCCGTCCTGCTGGCGTACGCGCCGAACGGGGTACGGGTGAGCGTGGTGAACGCCTGCCCGGGCGGCGAGCGGGCCGCGGCCCAGCTGCCCAGCGGCGGCAACGGGCTGGTCGGGATGCGGGAGCGGGTGATCGCGCTGGGCGGCACCTTCTCGTCCGGGCCGGAGGCGGACGGCGGGTTCCGGGTCGAGGCGGTGCTGCCGTCCCGGCTGGCGGTGCGGGCCGAGCGGCTGGGGTAGCGGCCGGCCGTCAGCTCTCCGCCGTCAGCTGCCTGCCGTTCGCGGGTGCGGGGCTCACTCGTCCGCGGTGCGCAGCCGTTCCGGGGAGGTGCCCAGCACCAGGGCGGTGATCGCCTGGTCGATGCCGTGGCCGAGGAACCACTCGCCGGTGTGGTCCAGGCTGTAGACCCGGCCCTCCTCGTCGACGGCCAGCAGCGCCTGCCCGTACGCCTCCTCGCCGAGCGGCGCGACCTGGGTGCCCAGCGCCCGGCCGAGGTCGAGCAGGGTGCGCGGCTGGTGCAGGCCGCACAGCGGGTCGATCAGGAACGGGGTGCGGGCCAGCTGGCGGCCCGGGCCGGACAGGTCGAAGGCGAGGCCGCCGAACTCGGCCCAGGCCTCCACCGCCGCCGGGAACACCGAGTGCCCCGCGCCGGTCGGCGCGCCGAACCCGACCAGGGCGTCGGCCCACTCCTCGGCCTGCTGGATCTGCCAGCGGCCGGGGTGCCAGCCGACCGCCTTGAGCTCGGCGGCGACATCGGCGGGAAAGCGCGGGCGGGTGCGCCCGATGGTGCCGGTGGCGGCGCCGCCGGGGGTGGACAGGGTGGCCGGCGGGGGCGGGGGTGGGCTGGGCGGGTTCAGGGCGGACTCCGGGGTTCGGGGACGGGGACAGGGGACGGACCGGGGCGGCGCTCGGCCGGTCAGTGCGCGGGCGGCCCGACGGCGACGCTCTGCACGGTGAAGTGCTCGAGCATGGGGGCGCAGGAGCGGCACGGCGGGGCGTGGGTGCCGTGCGCCGGATCGCCTTCCTCGCGGATCCGGACGGTCGTCATCCGGGCGCCCTTGAGCGCCTTGCGGGCCTCGGGCAGGCTCATCGGCTTGCGGGCCGCGCGCTTGGAGCGCCGGCCGTCGACCGCGGTCAGGTACCGGGAGAGCAGGACGGCCTCCGGGCAGCGGCCGGTGAACCGCTCGCGGGCCTCCAGCGGCAGGGTGTCCAGGAAGCCGGTGACCAGGTGGTGCAGGACCGGGCGGCGGTCGTCCTTGCCGCCCGCCAGGGTGTGCACCTCGCCGGCCTTCAGCGACAGCGCGGCGGCGACGGCGGGCAGCAGGCTGTCGCGGTGGTGGCGCAGCACGGGCGGGTCCGCCGGCTCACCGGTGGTCATCCGTCGTCCTCCTCCTCGTTGCCCGGCGTCCGCCGGAGTGGCCCGGCCGGTCCTGGGCAAGCCTGTCAAACGACACCGACATCCGTACAACCGGGGTGCGGCGGTGCCGGATACCGGGGCGGACCGGACGGACGGTCACCCGATGCTGGCCGCACGCGCACCCCGTCGTCACGACATATCCGCTGATTTACCGAAAACACCCCCGGGCCGGGGCGGCGCCCGGTACCGTTCCGGCAGCCGGCCGGGGGGATGCGGCCGGCCGCCCGGGCAGCCGCCGGCGGGGCCGACTCCGCTGCCCGCGCCGGACGTTGAGGC
This sequence comes from Kitasatospora sp. NPDC051164, assembly GCF_044455625.1. Classification (NCBI taxonomy): domain Bacteria; kingdom Bacillati; phylum Actinomycetota; class Actinomycetes; order Kitasatosporales; family Streptomycetaceae; genus Kitasatospora; species Kitasatospora sp. NPDC051164. The sequence goes on from NZ_JBITFB010000009.1 coordinate 260,666, forward strand.
CTGCACGTCGCCGGGTGCGCCACCCCGTGCCGGTCCACCCGCAGCCCGCGTTCCGTCACCTCGGCCACCGGGCCGGATCGTTCCCGGGCGCCGAACGGGCCGCCCGCGAACTGCTCGGCCTGCCGCCGCACCCGCACCTCACCGAGGCGCGGCAGGAGCGGGTGGCGCGGGCGCCGACGTGGGCGCCGACCGGGCGGCGCCGAGCCGGTCCACGATGACGGGGGTTCTCCAAAGGCGGGGGGCCGGGCCTTGAGGGGACCCCCTAGGCTGGTGCCCAGCAAGCACCGAATTTGCAGCCAGTGGGGGCTCCCAGATGACGACAGGTCGGCCCGGCGTCGCCGCCGCACCGAACGCGGCGTACGCAGGTCAGGTGGTGCAGTTCCCGGATCCGGTCCGTGCCGAGCGGCACCCCGCCGGGGTCAGCGTGGACGAGTACGGCTACCCGGACTTCGGCCCGTACGCCGCCGCCGCGGCCGAGGTCGCCGACCCGCCGGAGGGCTTCGGCGTGGACGAACTGCGGCTGACCGACTACGTCTCGGCCAACGCCGCGCTCTACACCCAGGGCCACCCGCTCTGGGCCGACCTGGAGACCGCCGTGGCCACCCCGCCCGGCTGGACCTGGCACCACGCGGTCGGCCGCGCCGCCCCCGGCTGGCGCCGGATGGAGCTCGTCCCGGTCGAGGTCAAGGCCCTGATGCGGCACCACGGCGGCCTCGCCACCTCCGCCGCCGACCACACCCGCCGCGGCACCCGCCCGCTGCAGGAGCGCCGGCCCGTCCACTTCTCGCTGGCCAAGGACGGCGGCGACCCGATCGGCGTCCACGAGGACCTGGTGCAGCGCGCCGAGGAACGCCTCGGCTACCGGCTGCCCGGCGCCTACCGCACCTTCCTCAAGCTGGGCGGCGGCCGCGCCCCGGTCGGGGTGGCGCTGGACACCGACCTCGGCCTGCTGCTCGACCAGCCGTTCCTGACGCTCACCGAGGAGTACGGCACCGAGGACGTCGTGTACGCCAACAAGTGCCTGCGCGACCACCTCACCAAGGACTACCTGGGCATCGCCTACGCGCAGGGCGGCCTCCTCGCGCTCAAGGTGCGCGGCGAGCGGACCGGTTCGGTCTGGTTCCAGCTGTACGACGACGCCCGCGACTCCGGTGGCCCGGAGGCCCCGGAGGACCGCTGCGCCCGGCTGCTGCTGCCCTGCGGCGAGGACTTCGACGCCTTCCTGCTGCGGTTGGCGGGCAGCCCGCCGGAGCTGGAGACCGTCGCGGAGCTGATGGTGGACGGCGGGTTCGCCCGGGCCGTCCCGGTGGGCTGATGCACGGGGTCGCGGTGGGCGAGGTGGTCGCGGTGGTTGCGGCGGTGCTGGTGGAACGGGGGACGACGAGGATGCGGACAGGGGTGAACCGGGCGTGGTGACGTACGCGCAGGCGCAGGAGCTCGCCGAGGAGTGGATCAACGGCGGGGTGCCGCACTCGCAGCAGCGCGAGGTGCGGGTCCGGGAGTTCGACCTGGGCTTCGTCTGCTGGGCGATGCCGCCCGGCGACGGGGACGGGACCGCGGGCCCGGACGGCTCCGGCACCGGCACCGGCACCGGTGCGAGCGGTGCCGGTGGCTCGGGCTCGGGTGAGGCGCGGCTGGTGATCGCCCGGGACTCCGGCGCCAGCACGCTCTGGCCCGCGCTGCCCGTCAACGAGGTGGTCCGGCAGTACGAGGAGGTCTACGGGCGGCCGATCGCGGCCAACCCGGCCGGAGCGGCGAAGCCCGCGCCCGGGCCGGTGGAGGCGACGTCCTTCCTGCTCAGCCCGCCGCAGTGGCTGCAGGAGGCGGGGGCCGCGGCGATCGCGGCGGAGGCGGAGCGGCTGGGGGCCGGTTCGGCTCCCGCGCCCGCGCCGACTGCTCAGCCTGCCCCCGCGCCCTCCCCGGCTCCCGGGCCCGCTCCTGCCGGGGCCCCGGTTCCGGGCGCCCTGCCCCCCGAGGAGTGGCCCGCTCCGACGGCGCCGCCGGTGGCCGCCGTACTGACCGAGCCGCCGGTCTCCGACCGGCCCGCCGGGGACGCGCCGACCATGCTCGCCCCGCCGCCGGACTTCGGCGAGCCGCCCGTCGCGCCGCAGCCGCAGGCCGTCGCGCCGACCGCTGCGCCTGTCGGGCCGCCTGTCGGGCCGCCTGTCGGGCCGCCCGCCGGGCCGCCCGCGCCGCCGGTCGGCGCCGAGGCGGCGACCGTCCTGATGCCCGACGGCCTGCGGACCACCGGCTCGGACCTGCCCGACACGCCGGCGCCGGCCGGCGCCGAGGCCGCGACCATGCTGATGCCGCCGGCGAGCGGTGGCTACGGCATGCCGCCGGTCCCGCCGCCCGCCGCGCAGCCGCCGACGGCCCAGCCCCCGGCCCAGGCACCCGCACCCGCCCCGGCGGCCGAGCCGGCGCCCACGCTGCTCGCGCCGCCGGACGCCATGCCCGGGCTGATGGGCCTGCCCGGTGCCCCGGCGACACCGCCCGGTGCGCCGGTGGAGCACGCGCCGACGATGCTCGCCCCGCCCGGCGGAGTGCCCGGCCTCGGCGGTCTGCCCGGTGCCCCGGCGACCCCGCCCGGCGCCCCGACCCCGCCCGGTGCGCCGGTGCCGCCCGGTGCGCCGGTGGAGCAGGCACCGACCATGCTGGCCTCGCCCGGCGGGCTGTCCGGCCTGCCCGGCGCCCCCGGCACCCCGGCCGCCGGCACGCCCACCGGCGGCGCGCCGCAGGGCGGACTCGGCCGTGCCCCGGCCTCGGCCCCGCCGCCGCCCCCGCCGGCCGCGCTGCGCGGCGGCCCCGCCGGTTCGCCCGGTGCGGGCGCCGCCCCCGGCGGGCTGGGCCGCGGTGGCGCCTCGACCCCGCCGCCGCCCCCGCCCGCCGGGCTGAAGCACACCTCGGGCTCCGGCACGCCTGGCGGCGCCCCGGGCGGCCGGGCGGCCGCTTCGACCCCGCCGCCTCCGCCGCCGGCGGGCCTGCGCGGCGGCGCCCCGGCGCCGCAGGGCACCCCGGCCGGCGGCACGCCCTCGGCCGGGGTGGCGTACGAGGCGACCCAGCTGGCGAGCGCGATCGACCCGGCGCTGCTGGGCGGCGCCCCGGCGGACCCGGGCACCCCGCCGTCCGGCGGTCCCGCCGTCCCGCCGCCGGGCGCGCCGACCCCGGCCGCCGCGCCCGCGGCCGGCTACGGCTACCCGAACGCGGGCGGCGCCGCCGGGGTCGTCCCCCCGGCGCCGGTGACCGGCGCGCCGCAGGCCGCGCCGGTGCCCCCCGGCGTGCCCGCGGTCGGCCCCGGCTACTTCGCCGCGCTCAGCTACCGGGGCCCGGACGGCTCGGAGCAGAAGCTGCTGCACCGCAGCGAGCCCGGTACCCCGCACCCGGAGTGGAAGATCCTTCAGGACCTGCGGCGGCTCAACGTGCCGCCGGAGCAGGTGCTGGAGCTCTACACCGAGCTGGAGTCCTGCGACCTGCCGGGCGGCTACTGCAACCGCATGATCGCCTCGTCCTGGCCGAACGTCCGGCTCACCCACACCGCCCCGTACGGCCGCGACCACGCCTCCCGGCAGGCTGGGATGGCCGAGCTGCTCGACCACCTGGACGAGCTGCACCAGCTTGCCTCCGGCGCCCAGCGGGTCCGCCCGTTCCGGGTGCCGCCGCCCGCGCCCGGCACGGTCCAGGCGCTGCCGCCGCTCCCGCCGCAGCAGCTGGCCCAGGAGGTCGGCGCGGCCTTCGGGCAGAACCTGTTCCGCTACGAGCAGCGCGCCGTCTCCCGGCAAGGCGTGCCCGAGCCGGTGTCCCAGACCCTGATGTGGGCCGGGCTGCCGCGCGACTTCGGGCCGTTCTTCTGGGCGCAGGCACAGGAGGGCCGCCCGATCCCGACGCTCGCCGAGCTGGCCGCCGAGCGCGGCCTGTCCAGCGGCCCGGACTTCGGCGGCTACCTGGTGCTCGGCAACGACTACGGCCGCCAGCTCTGCGTCCAGTACGGCACCGCGAACGTGGTCGCGGTGGACGTCGATGGAACCGGCCAGCCGCCCCGGTTCGTCAACACCGGTGTACCGGAGTTCGTCCGCGCGCTGGCCCTGCTGGGCCGGATGTGGCGGCTGCGGTACGGGCTGACACCGGACCAGGCCGGTCGCTGGACGACCGACTTCCAGGCTCAGCTAGCCGCGATCGACCCGGCGGCCCTGCAGAACGCGGACACCTGGTGGGCCGTGCTGCTGGAGCAGTTCTGGGACGGTCTGCTGTAGCGGACCGTCGCGGATCCTCGCAGGTGGGGAGGGGTCGTTCCGGGGGCCGGGACGGCCCCTCCGGCGTGCCGTCATGGCTGTGCCTCGTTGGGGTTTCGCCCAGATCTGCGCAAAATAGGTCAAGAGGATGGGTCTAGACGTCCGTCCTCGACGCATTACGGTCCGCACGACGACCGAATCCGGCCCCGGGCTTCGAACCGGTTCCGGATCCGGTCGTTCCGTCCGATCATGGGCTCCGCAGCCCGCGAACGAGGGGAAGAGCCCATGAGCGACGCCGTCCCCCAGTACGGCTTCACCCAGGCCCGGCGCGGCTACGCGCCCGAGCAGGTCGAGCGAACGCTCGCCGCGCTCACGGCCCAACGCGACGAGGCCTGGGAACGACTCAGTGTCCTGGGAGCCGGGATCCGGCAGATGGAGGCCCGGCTGGAAGACGTCCGCCGGGCCGCCGAGGACGCCCCGGAACCCGACTACCAGGTGCTCAGCGAGCAGGCCGCCGGCTTGGCCGTGATGGCCGGCAACGAGGCGCGCGCCGTCCGCGACAAGGCCGAGCGCTTCGCCGAGGACCTGCGGGACGAGGTCTACGAGGCCGGGCAGAGGCTCGAACGGGAGGCCAAGGAGTACGCCACCACCACCCGTGCCGAGGCCGACGCGGCCGCCCGCCGCACCGACGAGCGCACCCGCGCCGAGGCCGAGAGCCTCCGGGCCGACGCCGACCGGGAGAGCCGGGCCGCCCAGGACGCCGCCACCGCCTACGCCGCCAAGGTGCGGGTCGCCGCCGCCGAGGCCAGCGAGCAGGCCGAGGCCGAGCTGGCCACCCGGCGCCGCAAGGCCGACGAGACCTTCGCCATGGCCCAGGCCAAGGCCGACGCCGAGGAGGCCGAGGTCTCCGCCACCGCCGAGCGCCGGGTCAAGGAGGCCGAGCAGCACCGGGAGACCGTGCTGAACCAGATCAAGCAGCTGGAGACGGACGCCCAGGCCAAGGCCGACCAACTGATCGAGCAGGCCCGCCGGGAGGCCGAGAAGACCAACGCAGCGAGCGAGCGCGAGCAGCGCGAGTTCGACACCAGGCTGGAGACGGTGCAGCAGCACCTGGACCACATCAAGGCCACGCTGGCCTCGCTCACCGGGTCGGCGGTCGGCCAGATCGAGTCCGCGGCGGTCGCGGCCGGCGCGGCTGCGGACGCGGAGGCGGAGGCGGAGGCGGGTGCTGCGGACGCGGCCCCGGCTGAGGCTGCGGCTCCGGCGGACTCGGTTCCGGCCCCGACGGACGCGGTCGCCGACGCGGCACCGGTGGACTCGGAGGCGGACACCGGGGAGATCCCGGTGCCGAACCTGCGGAAGGCCTCGGCGAAGGTCACCGCCCCGGCGCGGGCGGCGGCTCCGGCTCCGACGCAGGCTCCGGCTTCGCTGGAGGAGAAGGAGAAGGAGAAGGCGACGGCGGTGCTGCGGCCGCCGGTGGTCGGTGGGGGCGCCGCCAAGGTGTCCGCCGAGGCCGTGGTGACCGGCCCGGTCACGCCGGTGGTGGTCCCGCCGAAGCCCGCCTCGCCGCCCGAGGCGGCGGCCGACCGGGACGGTGGCACGGCCGGGAAGGCCGCGGAGGCCGGTGCCGAGCGGGAGCCGGAGGACGAGACCCGGATCATCCCGAAGATCATCATCGTGGACGACGGCGCCGGCTACGCGACCCCCAACACCGTGAGCTACCGACGCCGTTGACGGCCGCGTCGGGCGGACGGGCGGGAAACGGAGTAGGCCGAGACCCGTGGCGCCCTCCAGGAAAGGGCGCCACGGTTCCCGGCGCTTGGGCGGGCGCCCCCACCCAGGGTCGCCCGGCCTCGCACCTCCGACCCCCATCGGTGGTGCGACAGTGCCACCGCAGCCATCCCCCACGGTTGGGTGCGGCGGGCACGTTCACCATGGTGCGCGATCTCCATGGACGGGCAGTGACAGGAGTATGTCCAGTTCGTGGCGGATAGCCGTGCCCGGTTCGGCAGGGCCTGAGGTCGGTTCGTCCACGGGCCGGCCCGGTGTTCCGTCCAGTGGTTCGTCCCCGGTCGCGTCCTGGCCGTGTCCCGGTCGTCCCGCCGAGCCCGGGCGGGGCGCGGACGGGTCGGTGGAGGGGGTGCGGGCGGCGGTTCGCTGCAGCCCGGCCCCGCCGGGGCCGTACGCCGCGTGCGTGTCCGTGCCGCGGCGTAGGCTGGAGACCCCCGGCCGCTCGGCGCGCCGGGCCGTTCGCGTTGCCCTGGCGGGGCCTTGCCGCCCGGGGGCAGCTCCAGCCACGGCACGAAGAAGAGACCCCAGATGAGCCTGACCGGACTGCTCGATGTCGTCGCGCGGGACGCGGCGCTCGCCGAGGCGATCGAGGCGGCCACCGCCATCGGAGCCGCGGCCGGCGGCCGCCGCCACCTGGACCTGGTCGGACCGCCCGCCGCCCGGCCGTTCGCCATTGCCGCGCTGGCCCGGGCGCTCGCCGGGCAGGCCGCCGGGGAGCGGGGCCGTCCGGTGCTCGCCGTCACCGCGACCGGCCGGGAGGCCGAGGACCTGGCCGCCTCGCTGCGCTCGCTGCTGCCACCCGACGCCGTCGCCGAGTTCCCGGCCTGGGAGACGCTGCCGCACGAGCGGCTGTCGCCCCGTTCGGACACCGTCGGCCGACGGCTGGCCGTGCTGCGCCGGATCCTGCACCCGCGGGCGGACGATCCGGCGGCCGGGCCGGTGCAGGTGGTCGTCGCCCCGGTCCGCTCGGTGCTGCAGCCGCAGGTCAAGGGGCTGGCCGAGCTGGAGCCGGTGGCCGTCCGGCGCGGTGAGTCGCACGACTTGGAGGAGGTGGCCCGCCGGCTCGCCGCGGCCGCCTACGCGCGCGTCGAACTGGTCGAGAAGCGCGGCGAGTTCGCCGTCCGCGGCGGCATCCTGGACGTCTTCCCGCCGACCGAGGAGCACCCCCTGCGGGTGGAGTTCTGGGGCGACGAGGTCGAGGAGATCCGGTACTTCAAGGTCGCCGACCAGCGCTCTCTGGAGATCGCCGAGCACGGCCTGTGGGCGCCGCCCTGTCGCGAGCTGCTGCTCACCGACGAGGTGCGGGCGCGGGCCGCCGAGCTGTCCGCGCAGCACCCCGGGCTGGCCGAGATCCTGGACAAGATCGCCGAGGGCATCGCGGTCGAGGGCATGGAGTCGCTGGCGCCGGTGCTGGTGGACGACATGGAGCTGCTGGTCGACGTGCTGCCGCTCGGCTCGGTCGCGGTGGTCTGCGACCCCGAGCGGGTCCGCACCCGGGCCGCCGACCTGGTGGCGACCAGCCAGGAGTTCCTGCACGCCTCCTGGGTCGCGGCCGCGTCGGGCGGGGACCGTCCGATCGACCTGGAGACGATCGACGTCTCCGCCGCCTCGCTGCGCTCGCTGGCCGAGGTGCGCGAGCACGCCGCCGAGATCGGGCTGCCCTGGTGGTCCGTCAGTCCGTTCGCGACCAGCGAGTCCTCGGTGAACGAGGTGCTGGAGTTCGACGCCAACACCCTGACCCTCGGAATGCACGCCGTCGAGGCCTACCGGGGCGACACGGCCCGCGCGATCGCCGACGCCAAGGAGCGGCTGGCCGCCGACTGGCGGGTCGTCATGGTGACCGAGGGGCACGGGCCGGCCTCGCGGCTCGCCGAGGTGCTGGGCAACGAGGGCATCCCGGCCCGCCTGGTCGCCGACCTCGCCGAGGCGCCCACCCGGGACGTCGTCCACGTCTCCTGCGGCTCGATCGAGCACGGCTTCGTGGACGAGGCGCTGAAGCTCACGGTCATCACCGAGACCGACCTGTCCGGCCAGCGGTCCTCCACCAAGGACATGCGCCGGATGCCCTCGCGCCGCCGCAACGCGATCGACCCGCTGGCGCTCGCCGCCGGCGACTACGTCGTCCACGAGGCGCACGGCGTCGGCAAGTACGTCGAGATGGTGCAGCGCACCGTCCAGGGCGCCACCCGCGAGTACCTGGTGCTGGAGTACGCCCCCGCCAAGCGCGGCCACCCCGGCGACCGGCTGTTCGTGCCGACCGACCAGCTCGACCAGGTCACCAAGTACGTCGGCGGCGAGGCCCCGACACTGCACCGGCTCGGCGGCGCGGACTGGGCGAAGACCAAGCAGCGGGCCAAGAAGGCGGTCAAGGAGATCGCCGCCGACCTGATCAAGCTGTACTCGGCCCGGATGGCCGCCCCCGGCCACACCTTCGGGCCGGACACCCCGTGGCAGCGCGAGCTGGAGGACGCCTTCCCGTACGCGGAGACGCCGGACCAGCTGACCACCATCGCCGAGGTCAAGTCCGACATGGAGAAGTCCGTCCCGATGGACCGGCTGATCTGCGGCGACGTCGGGTACGGCAAGACCGAGATCGCGGTGCGGGCCGCGTTCAAGGCGGTGCAGGACGGCAAGCAGGTGGCAGTGCTGGTGCCGACCACGCTGCTGGTGCAGCAGCACTTCTCGACCTTCGCCGAGCGGTACGCCAACTTCCCGGTGACGGTGAAGGCGCTGTCCCGCTTCCAGACCGACAGCGAGGCCAAGGCCGTCCTGGAAGGGCTGTTCGAGGGCTCGGTGGACGTCGTCATCGGCACCCACCGGCTGTTCTCCTCCGAGACCAGGTTCAAGGACCTCGGCCTGGTCATCGTCGACGAGGAGCAGCGGTTCGGCGTCGAGCACAAGGAGCAGCTGAAGAAGCTGCGGGCCAACGTGGACGTGCTCACCATGTCCGCGACCCCGATCCCGCGCACCCTGGAGATGGCGGTCACCGGCATCCGCGAGATGTCCACCATCACCACCCCGCCGGAGGAGCGGCACCCGGTGCTGACCTTCGTCGGACCGTACGACGAGAAGCAGATCTCGGCCGCGATCCGGCGTGAACTCCTGCGCGAGGGCCAGGTGTTCTACATCCACAACCGGGTGGAGTCGATCGACAAGGCCGCCGCCCGGCTGAAGGACCTCGTGCCCGAGGCGCGGGTCGCCACCGCGCACGGGCAGATGGGGGAGACCCAGCTGGAGAAGGTCGTCGTCGACTTCTGGGAGAAGGAGTTCGACGTCCTGGTGTCGACCACGATCGTGGAATCCGGCATCGACATCTCCAACGCCAACACCCTGATCGTCGAGCGTGGCGACACCTTCGGCCTCTCCCAGCTGCACCAGTTGCGCGGCCGGGTCGGACGCGGTCGCGAGCGCGGCTACGCGTACATGCTGTACCCGCCGGAGAAGCCGCTCACCGAGACCGCGCACGAGCGCCTGGCCACCATCGCCCAGCACACCGAGATGGGTGCCGGCATGTACGTTGCGATGAAGGACCTGGAGATCCGCGGTGCCGGCAACCTGCTCGGCGGCGAGCAGTCCGGGCACATCGCGGGCGTCGGCTTCGACCTCTACATGCGGATGGTCGGCGAGGCGGTGGCCGAGTTCCGCGAGTCGCTGGCGGGCGGCGGGGAGCCGGAGGAGGAGCCGCTGGAGGTGAAGATCGAGCTGCCGGTCGACGCGCACGTGCCGCACGACTACGCGCCCGGCGAGCGGCTGCGGCTGCAGGCGTACCGCTCGATCGCGGCGGTCAACTCGGAGGACGACATCACGCACGTCCGGGACGAACTGGTGGACCGCTACGGCAAGTTGCCCGAGGCGGTGGAGAACCTGCTGATGGTCGCGGCGCTGCGGCTGTACGCCCGCCGGTGCGGCATCTCGGACATCACCCTGCAGGGCTCCAACGTCCGCTTCGGGCCGGTGGAGCTGCGGGAGTCCCAGCAGCTGCGGCTGAACCGGCTCTACCCGCGCAGCCAGGTCAAGGCGGCGGCCCAGCAGCTGCTGGTGCCGCGACCGAGCACCGGGCGGATCGGCGGCAAGCCGCTGGTCGGCCGGGAACTGCTCAGCTGGTGCAGCGAGTTCCTGTCGGCCATGTTCGACGACCTGGCGGGGGCGAAGAAGTAGCGCCTGCCGGGCGATGGTTCACGGCGGTCTCGGGTCTCGGCCCGGGGCCGCCGTTCTGTGTGCGGGCCTCGGCGGCGACGGCTGTGAACAGGGCTGTCAGAATCCGGCCTCGACGGCGACCTGGAGCGCACCTACGACCTCCGCGAACGCATCGGCCTCCACCTTGCCGCCACCGGCGACCCCCAGAACGCCTGGCAGTGGCTGCTCCCCCTCCTCCTCGACCGCGAACGTCGCGACGGCCCCCACCGCCCCACCGTCCGCCGCCTCCGCCAGTCCCTCTCCGCCCTCCACCCCCAGCACCGGTCGATGGGTGGGGTGAGGGCCGCCGGGGGTGGGGGTGGGCGGGTAGGTTCGAGGTGTGACGACGAATGTTCCCGGCGCCAAGTTGATTCTGCTGACCACGACCCACCGGGTGGCTCCCGGGTTGCTGGCGTGGCCGGCGTGGGAGGCGTTGCGGTCGGCGGGGCGGGTGCTGGTGGCGGACGAGGGGCATCCGCAGGTGGCGGCGGTGCGGCAGGCCGGGGTGGCGGTGGAGGTGGTGGCGGCCGGGTCGGCGCCCGCGCTGGCGCGGCTGCTGACCGGGCAGCCCGCCGGGGCCGGGGCGACGGTGTGGCTGGGCAGCCCGGACGGGGATCCGGGGCTGACGGACGCGCTGGCGCGGCTGGCGGTGGAGCGGGCCGGTGAGGTGCCGGAGATCGAGGTGCTGCCGGGCTCGTACGACCTGCCGGGGGCGCGGCTGCTGGACCTGGTGACGGTGATGGACCGGCTCCGCTCGCCGGGCGGTTGCCCGTGGGACGCCGAGCAGACGCACGAGAGTCTGGTGAAGTACCTGGTCGAGGAGGCGTACGAGCTGGTCGAGGCGATCGAGGAGGGGGACCGGGGGACGCTGCGCGAGGAGCTGGGTGACGTGCTGCTCCAGGTGTTCTTCCATTCCCGGATCGCCGAGGAGCACCCGACCGATCCGTTCACCGTCGACGACGTGGCGGGCGACATCGTCGAGAAGCTGATGTACCGGCATCCGCACGTGTTCGGGGATGTCGAGGCCGAGGGCGCCGCCGAGGTGGAGGCGAACTGGGAGCAGCTGAAGGCCGCGGAGAAGGCGGACCGCGAGTCGGTGCTGGACGGTGTGCCGGCCGGGCTGCCCGCGCTGGCGTACGCGGCGAAGCTGGTGTCCCGGGTGCGCCGGGCGGGCGTCCGCACCGTGCCGGACGAGCCGTACGAGCTGCCGGCCGAGCTGACCGCGGAGTCGGCGGGCCGACTGCTGCTCGCGGTGGCGCAGCGGGCGCACGACGCCGGGGTGGACGTGGACGCGGCGCTGCGCTCGGCCGCGCGCGGTTACCGGGACGCGGTGCGCGCGGCCGAGGGCCTCAAGCCTGGTGGAGAGCCCGACCGGGAGCCGGACGGGGAGTAGGCTCAGGCCGCCGTGGCGGTGCTCTCCATCGGGCGCCGCTGCGGCGGGACGAGTTCCCCGATGGCCTCGCCGACGAGGACGACGAGTTCGGCGAGGCGTTCCAGGTCGAGGTGGTCGGGCAGGTCGGCGAGGGAGACGATCCGCTCGCCGTCGGGTCCGGCGACGGCGAAGAGGTCGATCGGTCCGAGGTGCTTCTCCGCGGTGTCGACGAGGGCGGCGACGTCGCTGGGGCGGCGGATGTCGCCGGAGACGCCGACGACGGGGCAGCCCGGCCGGTCGAGTTCGGCGGCGAGGTCCTCGGCGATGCCGACGTGCTGGTCGGCGATCAGCATTCCGGCGGCGCCGGCCGCGGCGAACCGGCGGGCGAGGCCGGCGCCCGACCCGCCGTCGAGTACCGCGATGACGACGACTGACCCGCTGACCCGCATGGTCTGCTCCTCCCTGTGGGCGACACCGCACCGGCGCCCACGCGTACTGCGGAGGATCGTAGGCAGGTCCTGACCCTCCGCAACAGGGATTACCCCTCAGGTGACCAGGCTCACGCCCGGCGTCCGGCCAAGAGCTTTCCAAGAGCTGTCCACGGACCGTCCACGGGTCGTCCACGGAGCGTTGGCGCGCCCGTCGCACGCCGTTGACGCGGGGGTCGCGAGCCGTTGAGGAAGGGGGGCGCGCACCCACCGGATACGGTCGACCCATGCCAGCTCAGCCCGACTCCGCCCGGCCCGCCGCCGCGCCGTCCGACGACCCCGCCCAGCCCGCCGCCGCGCAGCCGGCCGCCGCGCCGTCCGACGACCCCGCCCAGCCCGCCGCCGCGCAGCCGGCCGCCGCGCCGTCCGACGACCCCGAGCAGCCCGACGCCGCCGCTCCGCAGCTGTTCACCTGGGAGTTCGCCACCGATCCGTACCCCGCCTACGCCTGGCTGCGCGAGCACGCCCCGGTGTACCGCACCAAGCTGCCGAGCGGTGTCGAGGCCTGGCTGGTGACCAGGTATGCGGACGCCCGGCAGGCGCTCGCGGACAGCCGGCTGTCGAAGAACCCGGCGCACCACAGCGAGCAGGCGCACCGCACCGGCCGGGTGGGCATCCCGGGGGAGCGGCAGGCGGACCTGATGACGCACCTGCTGAACATCGACCCGCCGGACCACACGCGGCTGCGCCGACTGGTGTCGAAGGCGTTCACCCCGCGCCGGGTGGCCGAGTTCGAGCCGCGGGTGCAGCAGCTCACGGACCGGCTGATCGACGGCTTCGCGCAGCGCGGTTCGGCGGACCTCATCCACGAGTTCGCCTTCCCGCTCCCCATCTACGCGATCTGCGACCTGCTGGGCGTGCCGGCCGAGGACCAGGACGACTTCCGCGACTGGGCCGGCATGATGATCCGCCACGGCGGCGGCCAACGCGGCGGCGTGGGGCGAGCGGTGAAGCGGATGCGGGCGTACCTGCTGGAGCTGATCCACCGCAAGCGGGCGGACCTCGGGGACGACCTGATCTCGGGTCTGATCCGGGCGAGCGACCACGGCGAGCACCTGACCGAGAACGAGGCCGCGGCAATGGCCTTCATCCTCCTCTTCGCCGGTTTCGAGACGACCGTGAACCTCATCGGCAACGGGATGTACGCGCTGCTGCGCAATCCGGGGCAGCGCCGGTCGCTGCAGGAGTCGGTGGCGCGCGGGGAGCACGCGCTGCTGGAGACGGGGATCGAGGAACTCCTGCGCTACGACGGGCCGGTGGAGATGGCGACCTGGCGGTTCGCGACGCGGTCGCTGACCATCGGCGGGGTGGACATCCCGGTCGGTGACCCGGTGCTGGTGGTGCTGGCCGCCGCGGACCGCGATCCGGCCCGGTTCGCGGACGAGAACACCCTGGACCTGGCGCGGACGGACAATCCCCACCTGGGGTTCGGGCACGGCATCCACTACTGCATCGGCGCCCCGCTGGCCCGCCTGGAAGGGCGTGCCGCCCTGGCCACACTGCTTTCCCGGCTGCCCGATCTGCGGCTCGCGGAAAGCCCGGAGAATCTGCGCTGGCGCGGCGGTCTGATCATGCGTGGACTGCGGGAACTTCCGGTCGAATTCAGTCCGGAGAGTCGCTCCCCGCATACGCCCCTGCATACGCCTCCGCATACGCCTCCGCATACGCCCCCGACACCCCTTATGCGCCCCTGACAAACTGACACAAGATGACGAAACGCCGGGCGACACGCTGACGGAACGTCGCCCGGAGTCCTCCGGTTCAGGTGTGAACGCCCATCAATCCGGACATAGCGGCGCCGTTGGTAGGCGATCGGGCACGCGCCGTAATTTCTGTGTGATATCGGTGATATGAGCTTGTGATTGGTCTGAGGATCTGTCTACTCTCCCTGGAGTTCGCAGCTGCGGACCTCGTGCGCGGAACGCCGAATCCTGCCCGCCGCGTCACGGGAAACCGACCAGAACCCTGGGCAGGGGCGGGGGAACCAGGTTTGTTGCCGTTTCCCACGGCTTGGGGTGAAGCCGCCTGAGCGGAATCGTTTCCGCGTACGGCGGCCGGGCCACCTCCCGGTCCGAACCCGACAGCTCACCTCGCAGGCGTGCGGAGAGGGACCTCTTCATGCTGTTCGTTGGAACCGGTCGTCACCGCCGTCGTACCCAGACCGAGAAGGCCATCGCCGTCGCCGGTGTGGCCGGCGTCGGACTCGCGATGCCTCTCCTCACCGCCACCGGCGCCTCCGCCGCACCGGCCTCCGCCTGGGACTCCGTCGCCCAGTGCGAGAGCGGCGGGAACTGGGGCATCAACACCGGCAACGGCTTCTACGGCGGCCTGCAGTTCACCTCCGGCACCTGGAAGGCGTACGGCGGCACCGCGTACGCGCCGCAGGCCAACCAGGCCAGCCGGGCGCAGCAGATCTCGGTCGCCGAGAAGGTGCTCGCCTCGCAGGGCCCGGGCGCCTGGCCGGTCTGCTCGAAGAAGGCGGGCCTGAGCAAGGGCGGTGCCCCGGCCGCGGTCGACACCTCCTCGGACGCCAAGCCGCAGTCCGCCCCCGCGCAGCAGGCCCAGAAGCCCGCCGCCAAGCCGGCCCAGAACCCGGCTGCCCAGAAGCCCGCCGCGCAGAAGCCCGCTCAGAAGCCGGTGCAGCAGGCCGCCCCGCAGCCGCAGCCGCAGGCCCACGGCCTCTCCGGCCAGGGCGGCTGGGACGCGGACGCGAAGGTGTACTGGTACCAGAACAACGGCGCCTGGTACTGGACCAGCCACCAGAGCGTCTACCAGCAGTACGCGGGCCACGCCGCCGCGCAGCAGTACGCCCCGCAGGCCGCGCAGCAGCAGTACGCGCCGCAGGCCGCTCCGGCGGCCGGCCACGACTACACCGTCCGCGACGGTGACACCCTGTCGACCATCGCCGCCGCGCAGGGCGTGTCCGGCGGCTGGCACGCGCTGTACGAGCAGAACCACGGGACCGTCGGCGGCGACCCGAACCTGATCCTGCCCGGCCAGGTGCTGCACCTCGGCTGAGCTGACGTGTGAAGGCCGACGCGCGAAGGGGGTTGGGCCCGCCGGCCCCCTTCGTCCGCATTCGCCCACTTCAGTGGGACAAGCTGGGACAAGCAGGTGAACTACTGGTGGGTAGCGGGGCCACACGCTGAGACGAGACCGAGGCGGACGTGGCCCCCGGAGCCTGGGCGGCTAGGCTCTGGTCCGTAACGACTCCGCAATCGTCCTGCTGACAGCACCACCGTCAGCCGGACCTGCTTCCGCAAGGAGATGCCTCGTGCCGTCCATCGATGTCGTCGTAGCCCGTGAGATCCTCGACTCGCGCGGCAACCCCACGGTCGAGGTCGAGGTCGGCCTCGACGACGGCAGCACGGGTCGTGCCGCTGTCCCGTCGGGTGCCTCCACCGGCGCCTTCGAGGCGCTGGAGCTGCGCGACGGTGACAAGAACCGCTACTTCGGCAAGGGCGTGGAGAAGGCCGTCCTGGCCGTCATCGAGCAGATCGGCCCGGAGCTGGTCGGCTACGACGCCACCGAGCAGCGCCTGATCGACCAGGCCATGCTGGACCTGGACGCCACCCCGGACAAGTCCTCGCTCGGCGCCAACGCCATCCTGGGCGTCTCGCTGGCCGTCGCGCACGCCGCCTCCGAGGCCAGCGACCTGCCGCTGTTCCGCTACCTGGGCGGCCCGAACGCGCACGTCCTGCCGGTCCCGATGATGAACATCCTCAACGGTGGCTCGCACGCGGACTCCAACGTCGACATCCAGGAGTTCATGATCGCGCCGATCGGCGCGGAGTCCTTCTCCGAGGCCGTCCGCTGGGGCGTCGAGGTCTACCACACCCTCAAGGGCGTGCTGAAGGAGCGTGGCCTGTCCACCGGCCTCGGTGACGAGGGCGGCTTCGCGCCGAACCTGGACAGCAACCGCGAGGCCCTGGACCTGATCACCGAGGCCATCCAGAAGGCCGGCTACGTGCCCGGCCGTGACGTCGCGCTGGCCCTGGACGTCGCCGCCTCCGAGTTCTACGAGGACGGCGCCTACCAGTTCGAGGGCAAGGCGCTCACCTCCACCGAGCTCATCGAGTACTACGCCGACCTGGTCGCGTCGTACCCGCTGGTCTCCATCGAGGACCCGCTGGACGAGTCGGACTGGGATGGCTGGAAGGCCATGACCGTCAAGCTGGGCGACAAGGTCCAGCTGGTCGGCGACGACCTGTTCGTCACCAACCCGGCCCGCCTGGCCAGGGGCATCGAGACCGGCACCGCCAACGCGCTGCTGGTGAAGGTGAACCAGATCGGCTCGCTGACCGAGACCCTGGACGCCGTCGAGCTGGCCCAGCGCAACGGCTACCGCTGCATGATGTCGCACCGCTCCGGCGAGACCGAGGACGTCACCATCGCCGACCTGGCCGTCGCCACCAACTGCGGTCAGATCAAGACCGGTGCCCCGGCCCGCTCCGAGCGCGTCGCCAAGTACAACCAGCTGCTGCGCATCGAGGAGATCCTCGACGACGCCGCCGAGTACGCCGGCCGCGGCGCCTTCCCGCGCTTCCGCTCCGCGGAGTAACAAACACAGTCGCTCCGCGGAGTGACAAGCGCAGTCGCGCTGCGGAGTGACAAGCGCAGTCGCTCCGCACACCAGTGAGCACGAGGGCTGCTGAGCGCCAGCCTGACCGGTGCCCCGCCTTTCACCCCGTAGGGTGGACGGCGGGGCACCGTCGCGACCAGGAGGGGATACGGGAGATGGCAGGCTGGAGGATCCCGGGCTTGGCGGCCCGGCCTCGGTTCACGAGCCGGGCGACCGTCCTCGTCCTGGTGCTCTGCTCGCTGGTGGCGATCCTCGCCTACCCGACGCGGCAGTTCATCTCCCAGCGCGCCGAGATCTCCGCCCAGCGGGCGAAGGCCGACCACGCGCGCCAGCAGGTCGAGCAGCTGCGCCGGGACAAGGCCCGCTGGCAGGACCCGGAGTACGTCAAGGCGCAGGCGCGCGCCCGGCTGCACTACGCGGTGCCGGGGGAGACCCCGTACATCGCGGTGGACCCGGCGGGCCAGGCCTCGGCCAAGCCCTCCTCGTCCGCCGCCGGCGCCCCCGCCACCGGTGTGGCGACCGGTCAGGCGATGGCCGCCAAGCCCTGGTACACCAGCATCTGGGACTCGGTCGACGCCGCCGACGTCGCCGCACCCGCCACCCCCCTTCCGCTCCCACCGTCCTCCGTTGGAGACACCTCCCCCCATGACCACTGAGAACCACCCCACCGTCTCCGACGCCGACGTCGCGGCCATCGCCGCCCAGCTCGGCCGGGTGCCGCGCGGCCTGCGCGGCGTGGCGCACCGCTGCCCCTGCGGCAACCCGGACGTCGTGGAGACGGCCCCCCGCCTGCCGGACGGCACGCCGTTCCCGACGCTGTACTACCTGACCTGCCCCAAGGCCGCCTCGCTGATCGGCACCCTGGAGGCGGACGGCGTGATGAAGGACCAGAGCGCCCGGCTCGCCGAGGACCCGGAGCTGGCCGCCGCCTACCAGAAGGCGCATGAGGACTACATCGCCCGGCGGGACGCGATCGAGGTGCTGGAGGGCTTCCCGAGCGCCGGCGGCATGCCGGACCGGGTGAAGTGCCTGCACGTGCTGGTCGGCCACTCGCTGGCGGCAGGCGAGGGCGTCAACCCGCTCGGCGACGAGGCGATCGGCATGCTGGAGGACTGGTGGGCCAAGGGCCCGTGCGTCTCCCCGGCCGAGGTCCAGGCCGCCGGTGAGCGGGTCGCCCGCAACCGCGCCAAGGAGCAGGACCACGAGGCCGTGATCGCCGCCAAGCAGCAGAAGACCGCCGAGCGCGCCGCCAAGAAGCGCGCCGCGGATGACGTCGCGCCGGACGCCGAGGGGCAGCAGGAGTCGCAGTGACCATGACCCGCGTGGCCGCGATCGACTGCGGCACCAACTCGATCCGGCTGCTGGTCGCCGACCTGGACCCGGAGACCGGGGAGATCACCGACCTCGACCGCCGGATGATGGTCAACCGGCTGGGCCAGGGCGTGGACCAGACGGGCCGGCTGCACCCGGACGCGCTGGCCCGCACCTTCGCGGCCTGCCGGGAGTACCAGGAGATCATCTCGGGCTTCGGCGTCGGCCCGGAGCGGGTCCGCTTCGTCGCCACCAGCGCCTCCCGGGACGCCGAGAACAGCGACGAGTACGTCAAGGGCGTGCGCGACATCCTGGGCGTCGAGCCCGAGGTGGTGAGCGGCGAGGAGGAGGCGCGACTCTCCTTCCTGGGCGCCACCAAGGAGCTGACCGGCGACCAGTTCCCGGCCCCGTACCTGGTGTTCGACCTCGGCGGCGGCTCGACCGAGTTCGTGCTCGGGACGGACGACGTGCAGGCGGCGCGCTCGGTGGACATCGGCTGCGTGCGGCTCACCGAGCGGCACTTCGGCGGCGCCGAGCTGCCCTCCGCGGAGCAGATCGCGGAGGCCCGGGCGCACGTGCGGGCCGAGTTGGACAAGGCCGAGGAGGTCGTCCCGCTGACCGGTGCGGCCACCCTGGTGGGCCTGGCCGGGACGGTCACCACGGTGTCCGCGATCGCCCAGGGTCTGTCGGACTACGACTCGGAGGCGATCCACCATTCGCGGGTCAGCCGGGAGCGGGTCGCCGGGATCGCCCGCGAGCTGCTGGCCGCGACCCACGCCGAGCGCGCGGCCATCCCGTCGATGCACCCGGGCCGGGTGGACGTGATCGCGGCCGGGGCGCTGGAGCTGCTGGAGATCATGGAGCGGACCGGTGCCGCCGAGGTGGTCGTGAGCGAGCACGACATCCTGGACGGGATCGCCTGGGGTATCGCCAGCTGACCTGCTGCGGGGCTTACCCGACCGGCCCCGGCGGCCCCTTGCGGGGAGCCGGGGCCGGGGCGCGCCCGGGCCCGTGTGGAAAAGTTCGTGAATTTCTTCACATGGCGATCGGGTCATTCGCCGCACCGCCTCGCCCGCTACGTCCGAATTGTGGGACCGAAGGCCTACCGGGCGTGAGGCCCGCTGGATCGCAGGCCAGGGCTCGTTCACGGTTTGAAAATCGAAATCATGCGCGGGAACCCGGGCGCTGTACGGATCGTTGCTGCTCAGCAGGGTGGTGCTCCGGCGCACGTTCGCGAGGGGGCGCGAAGGGGTGTGAGTGCACACGCCTGGGCGGGATTTGTGGCCGCGCAGTGTAGCACGGGGGGTCCATGAGCTTGTGACCGGGCTCACGAAGGCTGCTCCGGACGGTGCTGGATACTTTCGGATATGAGCACCACGGAGCGTCCTCGCATCCTCATTGTCGGCGGTGGTTACGTCGGCCTGTATGCCGCGATGCGCATCCTCAAGAAGATGCGCTACGGCGAAGCGACCGTCACGGTCGTGGACCCGCGGTCGTACATGACGTACCTGCCCTTCCTCCCCGAGGCGGCCGGCGGCAACGTCGCGCCCCGCAACCTCGTCGCGCCGCTGCGCAGCGCCCTCAAGCAGGCGGAGGTGCTGACCGGGTCCGTCACCGGCATCGACCACGCCCGCAAGGTCGCCACGATCCAGCCCGCGGCCGGCGACAGCTACGAGCTGCCCTTCGAGTACCTGGTCGTCGCGACCGGCTCGGTCTCCCGCACCTTCCCGATCCCGGGTCTGGCGGAGAACGGCATCGGCATGAAGACGGTCGAGGAGGCCATCGGCCTCCGCAACCACGTCATGGCCCAGCTCGACAAGGCCGAGTCCACCTCGGACGCGGAGGTCCGCCGCAAGGCCCTGACCTTCGTCGTCATCGGCGGCGGCTTCGCCGGCATCGAGACGATCGCCGAGATCGAGGACATGGCGCGCGACGCGTCCAAGCTGTACCGGACCGTCAGCCGCGACGACATGCGCTTCGTCGTGGTCGAGGCCGCCAACCGCATCCTCCCCGAGATGGGCCCGGACCTCGGTCTGTGGACCAAGGAGAAGCTCGAGGAGCGCAACATCGAGGTCTACATCGAGACCTCGATGGACTCCTGCGTCGACGGCCACGTCATGCTGAAGAACGGCATGGAGATGGACGCCTCCACCATCGTGTGGACGGCCGGCGTGAAGCCGAACCCGGTGCTGTCCGAGTTCGGCCTGCCGCTGGGCCCGCGCGGCCACGTCGACACCGCGCCGACCCTCCAGGTCCAGGGCTTCGACTACGTCTGGGCCGCCGGCGACAACGCCCAGGTCCCGGACCTCGCCTCCGGCGAGGGCGCCTGGTGCCCGCCGAACGCGCAGCACGCCTGCCGCCAGGCCGTCGTCCTCGGCGACAACGTGATCTCCGGCATGCGGGGCTTCCCGCAGAAGGAGTACAAGCACAAGAACCTGGGTGCGGTCGCCGGTCTCGGCCTGCACAAGGGCGTGGCGATCCTCTTCGGCAAGTACAAGCTGAAGGGCCGTCCGGCCTGGTGGTTCCACCGCCTGTACCACGGTGCGATGGTCCCGACCTTCAACCGCAAGGTCCGCGTCTTCACCGACTGGACGCTCGCGATGTTCCTGAAGCGCGAGATGGTCGGCCTCTCCCAGATGGAGAAGCCGCAGCTTCCGATCCAGGAGGTCACCCCGCCCACCAAGCCCGTCGAGGCCGCCAAGCCGGCCGCCGACAAGGAACTCGCGAGCAAGTAAGCGACTGAGACCCCGGTGTGGGAGCACCGGGGTATGAGTCGGAGGCCCTCCGCCCGGCAGCGTCGCCGGACCACGACCTCCGTGGTGCTCAGCCGGCCCTGTGACCGGGCGGAGTACAGCAGTAGAAGAGCCCCTGCCGGACCTCCGGCAGGGGCTCGCTCTGTTGTTTCGCCCGCTCGCCCGTGACGCCGCTCGGGTGGGGACTCGGGGTCAGTCGGTCTTGATGCTCGACAGGATGTCCAGCTTGGACGCCCGGCGGGCCGGCCAGATCGCGGCCACCAGGCCGACCACCCCGGCCAGCGCCAGGAACATCGCCAGCTGGCCGTACGGCAGGACGGTGGTCAGGCCGGCCAGACTGGACTTCAGGGTGCCGTTGATCGCCCAGGCGATGAAGCAGCCGAGGGCCAGGCCGACGCCGGCGCCGAACATCGAGATCACCACGGACTCCAGACGGACCATCCGCTTGATGCCCCGGCGGTCCAGACCGATCGCCCGCAGCATCCCGATCTCGCGCTTGCGCTCGAAGACCGACATCGCCAGCGTGTTGATCACGCCCAGGATCGCGATCAGGACCGCCATCCCCAGCAGGCCGTACATCAGGTTCAGCGCGAAGGTGATGGTCTGGCTGAAGTCGTCGCGGACGTCCTGCCTGGACTTCACCTCGATCACCGGGTTGGCGCCGGTGGCGTCCTTGAGCGACTGCTTGAGCGAGTCGGTGGCGCCGTCCTTGCCCTTGACCAGGACGTCGGAGATGTACGGCTTCGGCTCGTGCTTGGCGATCTCGCTGTTGGCCACCACGACCGGGCCGAGCATGCCGCCCGTCTTGTACACGCCGCCGACGGTGAGCTGCCCCGTGGAGGCGTCCGGGTAGGAGACGGTCATCGTGGAGCCGGTGGTGACGTTGAACTTCTTGGCGACGTCCTCGTCCACCAGGAGTCGGCCCTGGCCGAGCGCGGCGGCGGAGCCGCTGGTCAGCTTGATGTCGGCGACCTGGTCGAAGCTCGCCGCGTCCAGGCCGGCGATCGACTTGCTGGTGCCGTTGAGCTCCCAGTACGCGGCGGTCATCGGCGAGGAGGCCGCCACCCCGGGCGCCTTGGCGATCTGCCCGGGCACCTGGTCGGAGAGGCTCATGCCGTTGGCGGCCGAGACGACGTAGTCGGCCTTCATCGAGCTGGTGACGGCCCGGTCGACCGCGTCGCCCACCGAGGCGCCGATCACGGTGAGACCGCTGACCAGGGTCAGGCCGATGGTGAGCGCGGCGGCGGTGGCTGCGGTGCGGCGCGGGTTGCGCACCGCGTTCTGCTGGGCGAGCTTGCCCGGGGTGCCGCCGAGCCCGCGCAGCAGCGGGCCGAGCAGCGCGACCACCGGCCGGGAGAGCAGCGGCAGCAGGACGAACACGCCGATCAGGGCCAGGAAGGCGCCCAGGCCGACCGGCATCCGGCCGCTGTCGTCACCGGTGGAGGCGCCGTAGCCGATCAGGGCCAGACCGCCGGCGGCGAGCAGCGAGCCGATCGTGTTGCGGACCACCAGGCTCTTCTGGGAGGCCGGCTGGTCGCCGCTGCTCATCGCGGCCACCGGGGCGATCCGGGCGGCGCGCAGGGCCGGCAGCAGGGCCGACAGGACCGTCACCACGACGCCGACCACCAGGGTCACCGCGACGGTGAGCGGCTTGATCACCAGCGCGCCGCTCGGCATGTTCTCGTTCAGGCCGCCGATCAGGGACTGCATCCCCGCGCCGATCCCGACGCCCGCGGCCAGACCGGCCACCGCCGAGACGGTGCCGATCAGCAGGGCCTCGACCAGCACCGAGCGGGTGACCTGCTTGCGGCTGGCGCCGATGGCGCGGAGCAGGGCCAGCTCCTTGGTGCGCTGGGCGACCAGCATGGTGAAGGTGTTGGCGATGATGAAGATGCCGACGAAGAGCGAGATGAAGGCGAAGACCAGCAGCATGGTGCGCATGCTGTCGGTGCCCTTGGTGATCATCTCCTGCTCGTCGGCCTTGAGCTTGGCGCCGGTCTCGACGTCGAACTGGTGGCCGGACGGCACCTTGGGCTGGGCCTGGGCGAGCAGCGCGTCCTCGGAGGTGCCGGGCTTGGCGGTGAGGATGACGCTGCTGTAGCGGCCGGGCTCCAGGAGTAGCTGCTGGGCGGTGGTCCGGTCGAACAGGGTGAGCGTGCCGCCGGTGCTCACGACCGGGTCGTCGGTGGTGAAGATGCCGGTGAGCTTCGCCTCGACCACCGGGCCGTTCGCGGCCACCCGCACGGTGTCGCCGACCTTGTACCCCGCCTTGTCGGCGGTCTTGCGGTCGAGCGCGATCTCCTTGCCGTTCTTCGGGCCCTGGCCCTCGGCCATCGGGTAGCGCGGGTCCTTGCCGTCCTGGCCGGGCGCGAAGTTGGCGCCCTTGGCGGCCCAGAACTGGCCGATCAGGTTGCCCTTGTGGTCGGCGACGCCGGTGAAGCCGCTCACCACGCCACGGGCGCCGGCGGTGCCCGGCAGGGCGGCCAGCTGCTGGACGGTGGCGTCGGTGAGCGCGGCGGAGCCGCTCTCGCTCTTCTGCTTGGCGCTGGCGGCGGAGCCGGCCGCGCGGTCCACCACCTGGACCGATATGTCCGAGTAGCTCTTGGAGTTGCTGTCCCGCATGGCCTTGCCGAAGGTGTCGGAGAAGACCATGGTGCCCGCCACGAAGGCGGTGCCGAGCATGACGGCCAGCGCCGTCATCAGCAGTCGGCCCTTGTGGGCCAGCACGTTGCGCAGTGCGGTGCGATACATGGGGTGTCCTGGGAGGGGTCGGAGGCGGGCTGCGGGCTGTCGTGGTGTCAGCTGGTGCGGCCCTTGGCGTCGAAGCGGCGCATGCGGTCCAGGACGGTGTCGGCGGTGGGGGTGTGGAGTTCGTCGACGATGCGGCCGTCGGCG